>JADGQF010000359.1 GCA_017882045.1 Anaerolineales bacterium | reverse complement strand
GTCGGTGACCATACAGCCGGCCACCTTGCCCACCTTGGTGATACGGAACACCGCCCGCACCTCGGCGTGCCCGGTGACGACTTCCTTGAAGACCGGCTCGAGCATGCCGTTGAGCGCCTTCTCGACATCCTCAACCAGCTTGTAGATGATATCGTAGATGCGGATCTCGACGCCTTCGGCCTCTGACACGCGCTGTGCCGTCGTATCGGCGATGACGGAGAAGCCCAGGATGATCGCGTGTGAGGCGATGGCCAGCATCACATCCGACTCGCTGATGTTGCCGGTCCCCTGGTGCAGGATCTTGACCCGGACCTTGTCGGTGCCTAGGTTCTCGATCGAGTTGACGATCGGCTCGATCGAGCCCTGCACGTCCGCCTTCAAGATCAGGTTCAGCTCTTTGGCCTGGCCCGACTGGATCTGGGCAAAGATGTCTTCCAGGGCCAGGGCCTTTGGCGCCGCCGCGGCGCCTTCCGCCCGCTTCTCAGCCTGGCGCACGCCAACGATCTCGCGTGCCGCCCGCTCGTCCGCCACAATCCGGAATGTATCGCCGGCGGTGGGAACGTCGGCCAGGCCGAGGACCTGGGCCGGCGTGGCCGGCGGCGCCACGCGGATCGACTGGCCCTTGTCGTTGAACATGGCGCGCACCTTGCCGTAGGTGTTACTCAGTACCAGCGTATCCCCTATGCGCAGGGTGCCATTCTGTACCAGCACGGTGGCCTTGGGACCCCGGCTGCGGTCGAGCTCGGCTTCGATCACCGAGCCGACGGTGTTGCCGTTCGGGTTAGCCTTGAGAGGCTCGATGTCGGCCACCAGCAGAATGCTTTCGAGCACGTCCTCGATGCCTCGACGGAACTTCGCCGAGACCGGCACGCACACCACGTCCCCGCCGTACTCTTCCACCAAGACACCGTTCTCGGCCAGCTCTTGCTTCACGCGCTCCAGGTTAGCGTTCGGTTTATCGATCTTGTTAAGCGCAACCAGGATCGGCACCTGGGCCGCCTTGGCATGCGCGATAGCTTCCTTTGTCTGCGGCATCACGCCGTCATCCGCCGCCACTACCAGCACTGCGATGTCAGTCACGCTGGCGCCGCGCGCCCGCATGGCCGTGAATGCGGCGTGACCGGGTGTGTCGAGGAAAGTGATCTTCCGGCCCTTGATTTCGACCTGGTAGGCGCCGATGTGCTGTGTGATACCACCCGCCTCACCCTCTACCACACGCGTCTCGCGGATGGCGTCAAGCAGGGTTGTTTTCCCATGGTCCACGTGACCCAACACGGTAACCACCGGCGGACGCAGGACCATGTTTTCCGGGTTCTCGTCGGCCAGGATGCGCTGGCGCAGCGTGCGTGGTTCTTGCTTGGCTTCTTCTTTGACCTCGGGCTCGGGTTGGGCCTCGGGGTTGACGGTGATGCCAAGTTCTTCGCCGACGACGACCGCAGTGTCGAAGTCGATCGACTGCGTGATGGGCACCATGATGCCGTAGTTCATCAAGGTCTTGATGATGTCGATCGGGCTCTTGTGCATCTTATCGGCCAGCTCGCGCACGGTGATCTGCGGCGGAACGACCACCTCGGTCACTACCGGGCCTATTGACGCGCGGGTTGGCGCGGCGATGGGTCCGGGCTGAGCAGACGGCGCGGGACCTCTATGTCCTCCACCCCCACGAGGGCGCGCTCCATGCGATGGTCCCGACCTCGGCCCCGGACCGGGGCGCCGGTTTTGACCTCCGGATGGCCGCACTCCGCCCCCGTTGGATGGGCCGTAGCCACCGCCGCTGCGCGGCGCGTTGTTGCCGGCCGGCCCGCCGCTGCGGTTAGCATCTGGCCGGCCCGGCGCGTTACCCGGCGTCCCGGCGCGCTGGTTGCCGGCCGGCGGGGCGTTACGCTGCCCGTTCGGCGCCGGCCCACCCGGCCGCGGCCCGCCAGGCGGCGTGCCCGGCCCTTGCCGCTGGGCGTTACCCGGCGTGCCAGCCGGGCGCTGCGGGGCGGACGGAGTGCCGGCATTGGGATGGCGAGTATTAGGGGCGGCGCCGCCGTCGTTGCGGCGGTTAGCGGGCGCGCCGTTGGCGTTCGCAGGATCCGCCGGAACCTTGGCCGGCGGCTGGCCGGCCGGGCGCGCTGCAGGCGTCGCCGGGGGCGTCGCCTTAGCAGGTTCGTTGGACTGGTTCTGAGTAGGCGCAGGCCGCGCTGGAATGGTTTTTTTGGTTTCGTCGTCTTTCGGGTCTTTCACTGCCATATCACAAACCTCCTCATGAAGCGGGCTGCGCCCGCAATGGCATCTATGCCCTTGCAATGCGGGCCGGCCCGCGTGCGGACAATATCCGCTGCCATTGCAGTCACAATCATGAGGTGACGCGGATGATTGCCGATCAATAATCGTTATAGAATATCCACTGACGGCAAAGGCGCTCGCCGAGTGCCAGTGCGCTTTGCCAGACAGAGAGGAGGTGTGCAGCGGGCGTGCGGGGGAGGAGAGAAGACGATCACTGTTACTACATCAACATCATCATCCCCACCTCGCGACGCGCCACGTTGTCATCGCCTCCGCCTGCAACTGCCGTTGTTTGGCCGCAAGCATGAGTGGTCTCCTGCCGCTCGTGTGCTCCGTGTTCATGCTCCAGTAGCCAGTGTCGTAGACATTATCGTAGACAGTGTCTCTGGTAGAGTGGCCGCGAACGCCTCTAGAGCAGCCCGGTCTTCGGCCGTAACCGTCGTTTTCAAAGCTGCGTCCAGCCTGTGGCCGCTGACTGCTTGCGACCAGCAAACCCGGGCACGGCACAGATACGCTCCGCGCCCGGCCATTTTTCCACTTAGATCGATCTTCACGCCTGAGTCCCGAGTGCGTACCACTCGCACCAACTCGCGCTTGCCGCGGATCTGGCGGCAGGCGATACAGGTGCGAAGTGGTACGTGCTTCCGGCGAGCGACTGTGCCCTTAGTCATGTGACGCTATCAATACTCTTCGTCGCCCCAGCCCTTGCCGCGCTTGCGCTTGAGCACCGAAACGACCCGGCCGAGCTCTTCGTCGAAGACCAGCTCGCGTTTCTTGGCGGTCTTCTTGCTCTTCACCTTCTTGGCCTTATCGCCTTCTTCGCCTTCCGCCTCTACTTCTGCCCCTTCTTCCAGCGGGTAGTTCTCGTACGGCGGCTCGACGATCTCAGGTTCGAGGCCCTCCGGAGCGGCCTGGGCCGGTTCGGCCCGAGCCGATTCGGCCGCGGGCTCTGCTGCCGGCGCCTCTGTGGCTGGGCTCACGACGGCAGCTTCGGGCGTTGCCTGTTCGGCCTCAGCGGTGGCAGCCAATGCTTCCGCCTGCGCGGCCTGGGCCGGCTGTTCCTCTAACGGCTCGAGCATCTCTGCCTCGCGCGCCGTCGCTTCGGAATCGGCCAGCATCTTGGCCACCTGCTCCAGCGTCATGGCCTGCTTATCTTTCTGGCGCAGCAGCCATTCGGCGCGGCTCAGCAGGTCGTCCGGCGGCGGGGTGGTGGCCTTGGTCTCGAGATTGCGCGCCTTGATCAGTTGCATCTGCTGGCGCTTGATCTCGTTCAGCCCCTCGGTCTCGGCCTCGGTCTCACTCTTGATATCGATACGCCAGCCGGTGAGCTTGGCAGCCAGGCGGGCATTTTGGCCTTCCTTGCCGATGGCCAGCGAAAGCTGACGATCCGGCACGATGACCACGGCCGTGTGCACGTCGCCTTCCTCGATCAGCAGGCTGTCGGTCGGCTTGGCCGGGCTCAGCGCGTTGCTGATGAACTCCTGGACCTCTGCGCTCCACTCCACGATATCGATCTTCTCGCCGCCCAGCTCGTCCACGATGTTCTGAATGCGGGTGCCACGCATGCCGACGCACGAGCCAACCGGGTCGACGCCTGCCTGGGTTGCGGCCACGGCCACCTTGGAACGCTGCCCGGGTTCACGCGCGATGCTTTTGATCTCGACGATGCCGTTGAAAATCTCCGGGATCTCTCGCTCCAGCAAACGGCGGCCGACTTCGGTGGCCTGCCCGCGCTCGTGGGCGCGGCAGGGGTTGGCTGGGTCGGAGTCCCCGACGTCGCCGACGGGTTCCCTGAGGAGTCGGTTCGCGAGGCCGAGAA
>JADGQF010000119.1 GCA_017882045.1 Anaerolineales bacterium | reverse complement strand
GCGCGCTCCGGCCTGGCCTGTGACGTAGCAGCCGCAGCGGCCGCGCGCCTGGCCGCTTACCGGGCGCTTCCCCACCTCGAGTCCCCCCAGCCGTGAGCGTCTGCTGCGCAAATGCTTTGCGGTGAGGTGAATCGGGTCTGAGCAATGCGCCAACCTGGGATTCGGAGGCAAACACTATGCGAGTTGTGATCATAGGTGGTAACGGGCATGTCGGCACGTACCTGGTGCCCCGCCTGGTTGAGGCCGGCCACGAAGTCATCAATGTCAGCCGGCAGCAAAGTCAGCCGTATCGCCCGAACGCGGCCTGGAAATCGGTGCAACAGATCACGATCGACCGCGTGACCGCCGAGGCGGCCGGCACCTTCGGGCCGCGTGTTGCGGCCCTGCGGCCCGCCATCGTGATCGACATGATCTGCTTCACGCTCGAGAGCGCGCGCCACATCGTCGAAGCGCTGCGCGGGCGGGTGAATCACTTCCTGCATTGTGGGACAATTTGGGTTCACGGGCCCAGCGCGCAGGTCCCAACGACCGAGGAGCAGTCCCGCCAGCCATTCGGCGAGTACGGCATCCAGAAGGCAGCCATCGAAGCTTACTTACTCGAACAGGCGCGCAGTTACAACTTCCCGGCGACCGTCCTGCACCCCGGGCATATCGTCGGGCCCGGCTGGAACATCGTCAACCCACAGGGGAACCTGAACCCAAAGGTCTTCGGCAGGCTAGCGCGCGGCGAGGAACTGACGCTGCCGAACCTGGGCATGGAGACCGTGCACCACGTGCACGCCGACGACGTGGCACAGGCGTTCGCGCTGGCCACCGGTCGCTGGAGCAACGCGGTCGGCGAGTCTTTTCACGTCGTGTCCCCGGCTGCTCTCACACTGCGCGGTTACGCGCAGTCAATGGCGGCCTGGTATGGCCAATCAGCAAACCTGCGCTTTGTGCCGTGGGAAGAATGGCGCGCCAGCGTGCCCGAACAGGACGCGGCGGCAACCTGGGACCACATCGCGCACAGCCCCAACTGCAGTATCGGCAAAGCGCAGCGTCTGCTCGGCTATCAGCCGCGGTATAGCTCCTTGCAGGCCGTGCGCGAGGCAGTCGAGTGGTTGCAGGAACGGGGCCAGATCTGAGCTGACGCAGGGATCGCGACTCCGGTCGGCCCGGACGTGTGGGAGACGGGAGCCGCGAACCTGAAAGATGGTACACTGCGGTTCGGAGTATCAACGAGCCGTGCGGGCCGCAACCAATGCTTACCTGGCAGGGCTGACCGACGAGGAACTCGACGGGTTGGTGCCCGGCTTCTCCGGCCCCGGCCCGGCCGCGGATATCCTGGCCTTGCTGGTGATCCATACCGCCAACCTTGCGGGAGACATCACATCGGTGCGCGGTATTCAGGGAGCGAGGGGGCTGCCCTTCTGACGACGAGAGCGCGTGTGAAACTGCTCCTATTTGGCGCCACTGGAGGGACAGAGGGCAGCAGATCCTGAGCCAGGGATTGGCGCAAGGCCACGCGATCACGGCCTTCGCGCGCAATCCGGCCTCGCTCAGTCCCGCAGCCAGTCTGACCATCGTCCAGGGAGATATCGTGGACGCCGCTGCGGTTGAGCGGGCGGTCAGCGGCCAGGACGTCCTGTTAGACGAATACCGCTGCCGGGGCGTCAGCCTGCTCTACTGATCCTCCGGCCCGCTCACCCTCTCACTTCAAACGTCGCGGTCACCGGCTGCGGCGCGCCGAGGGCCAGGCCGCGCGCGCCCGGCGAGCAGCCGCCAATGGTCAGTCTGAACGCGCCTGGCTCCAGTTTTCGCTGTCCTTCGTCGTCAACCAACAGCAACATCTCCGGCGCAATGCTGAAGTGCAGCACCTGACTCTCGCCCGCGGCCAGCGAGACGCGCCGGAAGGCTACCAGGCTTTGCAGAGGCACTTCAACGGAGGCAGCTAGATCGCTTATGTAAACCTGAACCACTTCGTCACCTGCCACCTGGCCGGTGTTGGTCAGCCTGAGGCTGGCGCGGAAACCCTGGCCGGCCTCGATCAGTTGCGCGGAGAGGAGCAGGTCGCTGTAGGCAAAGCGCGTATAGCTGAGGCCGAAACCGAAAGGATAGAGTGGCTCGTGCGTGGCATAGCGGTAGGTGCGGCCGGTCATGCGGTAGTCTTCGAAAGGCGGCAGTTGCTCCAGCGAACACGGGAAGGTGAGCGGCAGCTTGCCCGATGGCACGGCCGAGCCGAACAGCACATCGGCCACGGCGCGCCCGCCCTCTTGCCCGGGATACCAGGCGTAAACCACCGCCTCCAGCCGTTCCTCCAGGTCGCCCAGGGCGATGGGACTGCCGGCGGTGAGCACCAGAACGACCCGCGCGCCAACCTCGAGCAGCCTGGTCAGATACGCCACCTGCGGCGCGGGCAGGCCGATCTCGGCGCGATCGCCGTTCTCAGCTGATAAGATGGCATCCCCCTCCTCCCCTTCCAACAGCGGGGACAGGCCCATGCACGCGATGACCAGGTCCGCCGCGGCGGCCACGTAGATCGACCAATCTCCCTCCGTCCGGTTAGGTTTGACGATGGGCATGACCAACTGGCAACCCGGCCGGTATTCGATCTTGACACCCTCCGGCGCGCGCTCGGCGATACCCTCCAACAAGGTGACCAGACGCTCGCTCAAGCCATGGTAGTTACCGAACAGCACATCCAGGCTGGCCGCATTAGGACCGACCAGCAGGATGTTGCGCACGGGGCTCCCCGCCCGCGCGCCGATCGGCAGGATGCCATCTTTGTTCTTGAGCAGCACGATGGACTTGAGAGCGGCCTCATAGGCCAGGCCGCGGTGCTCGTCGCAACCCACCACGCTCATGGGAATGGCAGCAAATGGCACCTGATCCTGCGGATCGAATATGCCCAACTTGAAACGAGTGGCCAATGTGCGGCCCAGGGAGAGGTCGATGTCCGCTTCTGTGATCAGGCCGCGCTCGACCGCTTCGCCCAGGTGTTCGTAGGTACAGATACAACTCATGTCGCAGCCGGCCTTCACGGCGAGGGCGGCGCTTTCGGCGGCGTCCGCGGTGATCCTATGGTGGGCGTGGATATCGTTGATGGCGCCGCAGTCCGATACGACATGACCCGCGAATCCCCATTCGCCCCGCAGGATATCGCCAAGCAGCGTCTGGCTGGCGCAGCACGGCTCGCCGTTGGTTCGATTATAGGCGCCCATGACGGCTTCAACCTTGGCCTCGGTGACCAGCTTCCTGAAGGCGGGCAGGTAAGTGGCGTAAAGATCGCGCAGTGAGGCGCGTGCGTCGAAGGTATGGCGCTCCTTCTCCGGGCCGCTGTGAACGGCGAAATGTTTGGCGCAGGCTGCGGCCTTGAGGTAGCGCGGGTCATCGCCCTGGAGGCCGCGCACGAAGGCGGCGCCCATCTCGCCCGTCAGGAACGGGTCCTCGCCCCAGGTCTCCTGGCCGCGCCCCCAACGCGGATCACGAAAGATGTTCACGTTCGGTGACCAAAACGTGAGGCCCTGGTAGATCAGGTTGCCGCCATTGCGGCGCAGCGCCTCGTGATACTTGGCGCGCCCTTCATCACTGATTGCCGTCGCGATGCGACCGACCAGCGCTGGGTCCCAGGTGGCCGCCATGCCGATAGCCTGAGGGAAAATGGTCGCCCGGCCGTTGCGCGCAACGCCATGCAGGGCCTCGCTCCAGTAGTCGTAAGCCGTGATGCCCAAGCGCGGGATGGCCGGGCAATCGTTGCACATCTGGCCGATCTTGTCTTCCAGGGTGAGACGCGAGAGCAGGTCGGCGACCCGGTCGGCGATGGGCAAGCTCGAATCGCGGAAGACCGGCTGCTCAGCAGAACGAGCTGGGGGAGGTGGATTGTGCGGCACTTGTACTCTCCTTTGACGTGTGCGTTATAGCCCTTTTTGTAGGGAAAACGTTGAGCTATCATACTCAAAGATGGCCCTTCCGGCAAAGGAACGCCTGCGCCGGCGCCTTGCCGGGGTATAGAGGCTGTGCAGTGCTGCCGGCCTTCAAACCGGAGGCACGACTCGTAGATTCCTACAGGCCTTAAAACGGGCGCTGCCTCGCCGCAGGTGGTATAATAAATGAACACCGCTCATAGCCACACGGAGGCAAGCGAAACGGCACAACCAGAAACCTATTACCCGTTGGAGGAGGCGAGGCCGCTATCGCAGAGCGTGCTCTGGAGCTTGCAGCGCGCCTATTTCGAGCGGGCCGGCATTGCGGCCTGGAGCGCAGGGGCGGTGCCGATGTGGGTGACCAGCAACCCATTCATCGCGGCCGCCTATGCGCGGGTGGCGCGCGCTTTCCTGCACGACTGGCAAGCCGGCCCGGGCGGGACGTCCCTCGATCCCGAGCAACCCGTGTACATCCTCGAGCTGGGCGCGGGCGCGGGCCGCTTCGCCTACCACTTCCTGCGCCGCCTGACGGCCTCTTCGTCCTCCGCTGCGCTCGACGCCCTATCGCCCGACTCGGACCGGCCGGCGATCAAGTATGTCATGACGGAATACAACGCGGCATTGCTGGAGTTCTGGGAGACGCACCCAGCGTTGCAGCCGCTGGTGGCGGCGGGCCGGCTCGATTTTGCCCGCTTCGACGCCGAGCAGCCCGCGGAGCTGGTGTTGCGGCACGCGGGGACGAGATTGGCGCCGGGCAGCCTCAACAACCCGCTGATCCTGGTCGCCAACTATTTCTTCGACAGCATCCCCCAAGACGCTTTCTACCTGGAGGATGGGCAGCTCAACGAGAGCCTTGTTTCCGTGCTGGCGCCGCGCACCGAAGCCGAGAGGGACGACCCGTCACTGTTACAGCGCGTGCGGCTTGCCTATGAGCGCCGCCCGGTGGCGGGCAGCTATTATGGCGACGGTGAGTTGGACGGGCTGCTGGACGATTACCGGCAATTGCTGAGCGGGACCGCCTTGGCTTTTCCGTGCGCGGCGCTGCGCTGCCTCGAGTTCATGCGCCGCCTCCCTGCCTGCGCAGGTGGGCACGGCGGTGTGCTGCTGTTGAGCGCCGACAAGGGTTATCATAGGTTGGAAGACCTGCAGGGAAGGCGCGAGCCGGGCTTTGAGGTGCATGGCAGTTTCTCGATGGGGGTGAACTATCATGCGCTGGAGCAGTATTTCGTCAGACACGGCGGGCTGGCGCTGCACGTGCCGCACCGCCACCTGTACCTGGAGGCATGCGCTTTCGTGCTGGGGAAACCGGCCGGGGCCTTCACGGAAACGCGGCAGGCGTACGACGAAGCCATCGGTGAGTTCGGCCCCGAGGACTTCTACCTCTTGCAGAGCATGCTCGATGCAGAGCATACGCCGTTGACGGCCGATCAGAGCCTGGCGATGCTCCGGCTCAGCCGCTGGGACCCGAAAATCTTCCAATCCTGCTTTGCGGACCTATTGGCGGGCGCGCCGTCCGCTTCGTTGGCAGTCAAAGAGGAGTTGCGCGAGGGCACGAGCCGCCTGTGGGACAACTACTTTCCCATCGGCGAGCAGTATGACCTGCCCTACGATCTGGGCGTGCTGCTTTACAAGCTGGGCGACTATGCCCGCGCCGTGGAATACTTCGAACGGTCGCTCGCACTCCACGGGCGCGAGCCAAAGACGCTGTATAACTTGAGCCTCTGCTATTACTGTCTGCGTGACCTGCCGGCGGCTCTGCGCAGCGCAACGCAGGCGGCCCTGCTGGATCCTGGCTTTGAAGCGGCGCGGGCCATGGTGCGCAAGCTGCAGGCCGAGCTTTGAGCCCTACTTGACGGTCACCTGGGTGAAGCTCTGCGTCGCCTTAATGACAACATCCCCAGGTACTATTGCGTCGGGATCGATCGGCCACCTTCTACTTCGGCGAGCCGGCTAATGTCCCTTCCGAATGCTCCTCACACCCCGGCACGGACTTGACAGGCGGGGCATGGGGGAAATATAGTTCCGGACATATGAGACGCAAGGTGCTCTTTCTCTGTATCGGCAACTCGGCCCGTTCACAGATGGCGGAAGCCATCGTCAATGCGCGCCTGAGCCAGGAGTGGGAAGGATTCAGTGCGGGGACCAGGCCGGCCGGTCACGTCCATCCGCTGGCGCTGCAGGCGCTGTGCGAGATCGGCATCGAACACCAGGGCCGTTCCAAGCCGGCGGATGAGTTCCGCGCCAAGCCTTTCGACCTGGTCGTCACAGTCTGCGATGCCGCGGCGGAGACCTGTCCTGTCTGGCTGGGCCGCGGCCGGCGCGCCCACCTGGGCTTCCGCGATCCGGCCGCGGTAGAGGGCAGCGAAGAGGAGGTCCTGGCGGCCTTCCGAGCCGTGCGGGACGAGATTGCCGGCAAAGTGCCGGCGCTGCTGAGGGAGCACATGCCCGATACCGCGCAGCACTAACGAAGGAAAGAGAACGCCGTTACTCCCAATCGGACAGCACCACCAACTCCTTATCTGGCTGCGTGGGGTCGGTCGTCTTAACATGGTCACGGAAGTCATGCGGCCCCTCCATGCCCGCGTGCATCACAAATTCCATCGAAAGCTCTGTGCTTTGCCCTGGTTGTAACACCGTCGAACCGACGGTAGGCCGGGGCGGTCAGCAGCCCTTCAGCCCCTGGATCGCCAGCTGTCCTTCAATCTGCAAAGGCTTGTCCCCGACGTTGGTGAGCTTGAAGCTTGCCGTGACGGGTTTGCCTATGGGCACCCGTCCGAAGTCAATCTGGTCGCGATCCACGGTCAACTTGGCCTGTCCGGTTACTGCCGGGCGTGCTGCCGGCGTTGTGGTATTGGGAGACCCCGCCAAGACGACAGCACCGGCTAGAATCAGTACCAGACCGGCCAGGGAATCTTCGACTTACCTGCCTTCTTAGCCATTGAAAACCCTCCTACTTGTGAAATACGAAGCCTCTGATGTACCCTACCAGTGCCCACATTTGATCTTCCGTGTACAATGATCCAAACTCCGGCATGCCAGTACCCATGCCGCCACGCAGGATCTTACCCTGTAGCACTGCATCGCTGACCGTTAGCATTCGGCTGACGTCGACGAACTTGGCCGGCCCGGCAGGCTGCATTGGGTCCATTTTGCTGAGCCCGGGCAGGTTTCTGCCGGCCAGGCGTAAGAGAAATTGACCAGGGCAAACGACAGCGTGAACGCCATCCACACGGCCAATCCCAACGGCACGAGAACTGCTGCGTAGTCAGCGAACAGGCCTCGGGTCCGTTTTGTGCGTCCCACAATTGCGCCGGCCGCATCTGAGGATTGCAGCGGGGAAAGCACCCGGCCGAGATGGACGCACAGCCAGAAGATGCCGGGCACGATCCCCAGGGTCAGCAGCAAGAAGCCGCCGGCGTAGGCAAACCAACCGGGCGTGCCGACGGCACGGGCTGCTGCCTTGAGCCAGCCGTAGGGACCAATCAGGACCGTAGAGTAAGCAAAGACGGCCCCAAGCATGATCAGGCCCTTATAAGCCTCGTCCAGGCGATGCCCCTGGGTCTGCATCAGGTCCGCAATGGGGCCGGCGAATGTAAAGGGCCACATTGTCTTTCGGGCAGGTCTTCAAACACTCGGTACACATGCCGCAGAAGGTGTTGGCTTCCAGAGCGCCGGGGAAGTTGAGCCACGGACAACCGTAGCCCTCGTCACTGCCCGTGTAACAGGTCTTCTCTTTGTGACTGAGGCAGACTGCCTGGTCCTTGACGCGCACTTCGATTGGCGCAGCCTGGCTATACAATCCGATGAATCCGCCGATGGGACACAGATAGCGGCAGAAAGTGCGTCGCTCGAAGAGGACGCTGGTGATGATCGAGAGCACAATAAACCCGAGCAGCACCAAGCCAGTCACCAGCTGGCTGGTAAGGATCACCGCGGAAAAGAAAGCCACCCCGAGAAAACCGAAATTCTGCGCCCAGATGTTTTTGAGAAAGCGCGGCCACTTCTTGTGCAGCGTGTACAGTCGTCCTCCCGGACGAGGCTGCACCAGGGTGCGGCGCTGTAGCCATTCACCGGGCGCGGGAATCGGGCAGATGCCACACCAGAGCCGGCCGAGAAACGGCACCTGCATCAGCATCAGGAGTGCCCACCATACGATCCACACGAAGACAATGCCAAAATTGTGGTTACCGGCCGGCGTACCGAATAGACCGGCGAGGACGGCCAGCACGAACACACCCAGGGTGCAGGCAGTCAGGCCGAATTGCAGCCAGCGGGTGCGCATGAGCCGCTTGACGATCGGGACTTCGCTGAAGGCCCAGCGCATCAGGACCTCCAGAAGGTAAGCAGGCTGCCCGCCGCCGCGATCAGGCTGGCGACGACCGCCCGCAACCAGGTCAAGTTCGGGCCAACAATCAGCTTGCCGATCATAAAAGGGTGCAGGCTGCCGCACGGCACGGAACAACGCATCCTAAACGCCCTGCCATGATCGGCCACGAAACGCAGCTCTCCCGGCTGTCCCGGCTCGGCCTGCGCCGACACGCCGTAGCCGTCCACGTACAGGCCATGCACCACATCCTTAGACTGCAGCTGGATAATGACTGTATCACCCCGGTTCACGCGCAGGATGCCTGGATCAAACTCAAAGCTGCGCGCGCTGATGTCGATGCGACGCTCCTGCGCTTGCGACCCAGAAATCGGGAGCGGAAGTAAGAGAGCCAGCCCGATCAGCCCCAGAGTGAGGCCGGCGACTGGCCATCGTCGCGCAGTTAGCTCGCTAACCCGCCGGCCTCGGATTACTTCAGCCTTCATCACTGATTCCCGGGTCCGAACTTACTGTAGGTGGCCACAATCGCAGCGCGAATCGCCGCAGGCGATTCACCCGCGCCAGTCATGCGCATCACCTCCTGGCTGATGTCTACGCAGAGGCTGCATCCGAGGGCGTGGTCAGCGAAGACGATCTCGCCTCCTGGCTTGCGCTCCTGAACGTAGCACGACAGGTTGCTGGTGTGGCCCACGGCTCCGCAACCACAGTAACAAGGTACGTTCTCGAGCGCGTCGGGGTTGGCGACGGCGAACTGATAGGCCGAGCGCACCCGGGTCGGGGCATCTTGCACGGCCTTCGGCAGCCAGGCCATTGGCGCCATCGCCTGGCTGCTCGTGCCCGTATCCTTGCCCGACGCTTGCGGCGCCTGGCCACAGGCCGGTAAAACAACCGCCGCCAGCAACCCGGTGACGATGATGATCAGGAAACGTCGCTGCACGATTCTCTCCATATCATCTTCCGTATGGCAGTTCATGAAGTCAGCCCGGACCGAGATACTACCCACTTTGAGCGTAGCTTACCACCTCTCGTCTGGCCGCGGAACGACCGACTGACCCGTCTGGAGTAGACTGTTTGGTGGATGCGGACCGCCCGTGGATCGAATCGTGGGAGCATCTATGCTATACTGAGCCTATGAACGCGCAGAAGATTCGAGTGATCCTGGCCGATGACCACCCTGCCGTACGAGCCGGCATTCGCCAGTTCATTGAGCGTGCCCCCGACATTGAAGTGCTCGCGGAGGCCGATGACGGGCGCGCCGCCCTGGATCTGATCCGTCGTTACCAGCCTGACGTGGCAGTGCTCGATCTACAGATGCCCGGCCTGTCAGGGCTCGAAGTGATTGCCCAGGCGCGCCAGGAGCAGCCGGCGAGCCGCTTCATTGTCCTGACCGCCTATGACGATGATCCGTACATCTTTGCCGCCCTGCGCGCAGGAGCCAGGGGCTATCTCTTGAAAACGGCGGGGCCGGAGGAGCTCGCGCGAGCCATACGCCTGGTGAACGCCGGGCAATCAGCACTCGACCCGTCCGTTACCGAGCGCGTGATCGAGAAACTGGGCCATCCGACGGAATCGGCAGCCGAAGAGCCGGAAAGCTTGAGCGAGCGTGAGCTGGAGGTGCTCCGTCTGGCTGCCGAAGGTCGCACCAATCGCGCCATCGGGTTGGCGCTCGGCATCAGCGACCGCACCGTACACAGCCACCTGATAAATATCTTCCAGAAGCTGGGGGTCAGTACCCGCACAGAAGCTGCCATGAAGGCCGTCCGCATGGGCTGGATCTCGCCGGACTCCAGGCAGGGCGCTGCCTGAGATGCGCTTCTGGCGTGGTTTGCCCGCACAAATTCTGCTCTGGACGATTGTGCCCCTGATCCTTGTTCTGGTCGCCGTGTCCTTCGGGAGCATCGCACTTCATCAGCAGTCCATGCGCGACCTGGTGGCCGAGCGCGATGCGCAACTGGCGATCCTGGGGGCCTCGCGCCTGAACGACTCGCTGCAAGAGCGAATACTGGCGCTGCAAACTCTGATTGCCCATGCCCGAGACCACGGGAATGTGCAGGAAGCTTTGGCAGGCGACGCGCCCCTGCTTACGAACTTCGACCTGGGATCTACCATCTTGCCCGCCTTGCCCGCACAAGAGCGACAAGCCCCTGGAAACTTTGCAGCGATCAACGCGCCAGGACCGCGGCTACAACAGGTCATGGATAGCGCTGGGTTGCAGCCCGGCCAGCCGGTTATCGTCCTCGCACCTGGATCAGACGGTTCTGCAGAGATCCTGATCGGCCTGGCAGACCCGCAGACCGGCGAGACGGCTCTCGGCGCAGTTTCGGGCAGGGGACTGGGGCTGAGCAGCCTGATGGACCAGGTGGGCCACGGACGCCGCGCGGTGGCTTTCCTCGTGGACCGGCAGGGCAAGGTCCTTTACGACCGCAATCCGGCCGAGATTGGCCGCGATCTGCGCGCCCACGGAGGCATCCCCGAGGTCACGAGGGGAGAATCCGGTGCGGCCTTCGCCCAACTTCCAGGCGAGGACGAGCACGTCATAGGGTACGCTCCCATTCCACTGACCGGCTGGGGTCTGATCGTGGAGGAGCCATGGCAGGACGTCGTGGTGCCCATGCTGCGATACACCCTGCTGGCACCCCTGGTCGTGCTCGCGGCGGCTATTGCTTCCCTGGCAGCGCTTTACTTCGGTTTGCGGCGCGTCGTGCGACCGTTACAGATGCTTGGCCGGGAGTCAAGCCGGCTGGCGTGGGGCGATTTCCAGGCGATAGACGAGCCGGTGGAGGGCATTGCCGAAATCAGAGAATTGCAGCGGACCCTTCAGGAAATGGCCGCCCAGATTCGGCGCTATCAAGCCGGCATGCAGGACTACATCGCTGCCCTGACCCAGGGCCAGGAAGATGAGCGCAAGCGACTGGCGCGCGAGCTTCATGACGAGACGGTGCAAAGCCTGATTGCCCTCTCCCAACGCGTGACGATGCTCGACCTGGACCTTGCCGAAGGCTTCCAGCACCCACAGCCGGCCAGCATCCTGCCCCAGCTCCAGGGGCGAATTGGCGAGCTATCGACTATGCTGACCCAGACATTGGGAGGAGTGCGCGATCTGATCCGTGACCTGCGCCCAATCTACCTGGAGGAACTTGGCCTGGTGTCAGCCCTGGAAATGTTGGCGCAGGCGACGCAGCGGGATGATTTGGAGACGAGTTTCGAGGTGAATGGTGAGGAGCGCCGTCTGTCGCCCGAGACCGAGATGGCCGTCTACCGCATTGCCCAGGCCGCTCTAAGCAATGTCGCACGCCACGCGCGAGCGAGCAGGGCCGCCATCACTTTGCAGTACTCTAACGAAGGCGTCACGCTGAGTGCCGAGGACAACGGGGGCGGGTTTGTGCCGCCGGAGATGCCGAACGACCTGGCCGCACAGGGACATTTTGGCCTGGTGGGCATGTATGAACGGGCAACGCGCCTGGGAGGTCACTTCTCAATTCGATCAGCGCCGGGTCAAGGCACGCTCGTCATCGCCTTCGTACCCGGGCCGAGCCGTCAAACGGTCTAGCAGAGCCGGACCTTTCTGCCGACCTCAAGAGCTACCGGATGGTCCCGTTTGTTAAATGTGAGATAATGGGCTGGTATCCCTGCTGGTGAGTCTCACCCGAGCAGGGCGCTCATCCTCGCCGTCGTATTGCCAAGGAGGGGCAGTTGGTAGCGGAACCGAGTCAGCACGAAATTAAATCTCCGTCGCCCTTGCTCGATGCCAGGGGTGACCTGGTCCAGGTTGGCTGGGCGCGGCATCCGCTGCTCGACGCCAACCTGGAGAACGCCCGCATCTACCGCGGGATGCTCTCGGCCATCCTGCGTCTATGGCAACGCTTCCGGATCAAGCGTTGGGATTACTACGGGGTCACCACTCCCACCCACTTCTTTTCGGCCACCCTGGCCGACTTGGGTTATGCCGGCCAGGCATTCGTCTACCTGATCGACTTCACGACCGGCCGGTGCCAGGAGCAGACTGTCACCGTGCCGTTCGCGCGCGGCATCAACCTGCCCCGGGGCAGCACGGCGGGCGAAAGTCACTTCTACAATGGCAAGGTGCGGCTGGCTTTCTCGACAGAACCGGCCGGGCGACGGGTCGAAGTGAACTGGCGTGGGTTTGCGGGGGCAGAGCTGGCGGCTGAGTTGTTCTTGCGCCTGGCGCCAGAGCATGAGTCCACCGTGATCCTCATACCGATCCGCGGCCATCGGTTCTACTACAACCGCAAAATCAACTGCCTGCCTGCCGAGGGCCATATCCGTTACGGCGGCCAGGAGATCGCAGTCAGGCCGGACGAAAGCCTGGGGAATCTCGATTGGGGACGCGGGGTCTGGGAGTATCGCTCGTTCTGGGTCTGGGCCAGCGCCTCAGGCTACCTACCCGGCGGCGGGGCCATCGGGCTTAACCTGGGCTACGGCTTCGGGGATACCTCGGCGGCGACCGAGAACACGTTGTTGCTGGACGGGCGCATCCACAAACTGGGGCAGGTGGATTTCAGCTATGATCCTCGCGACTTCAAGCGGCCGTGGCACATGCGCTCGCCCGACGGGCGGCTGGACCTGGAGTTTGTGCCCTTCCTGGAAAGACTGGCCCGGACCAACCTCCTCGTGATCACCAGCGAGGTTCACCAGATGTTTGGCCGCTACCAGGGGACAGTGTGCGCAGACGACGGCCATGTCTACGGGGTCGACAACCTGGTAGGCTTTGCCGAAGAGCACCATGCGCATTGGTAGCGATCTAGAGGCCGGCGCGACCAGAACTGAACAGGACCAACGTCATTATATGCTGAATGGAGATGGGCTTGATACCGGTCCTGAAGAAACAGGCCACGCTGGTGGCCGAGGACCCGCAGTTGCAGCAAGAGATCAACCATCACCTGGAAGCGACCCGGCGGCACGCCGAGCTGATGAGGGCTTGCCTGGAACGGTTGGGCGACAGCCACCTGGGCATCAAACCGGCCGAACCGGTGGTCTCGGCGCTGAGCCGGGCCGACGGCGGCGGCGCGGACGCAACCTTCCACACCGAGTTGATCGACTTCGTGGCCGAGCACTACGAGATCGC
>JADGQF010000358.1 GCA_017882045.1 Anaerolineales bacterium | reverse complement strand
TCCAGGGTGTGTCGCGGGGCGGCGATGCTGTAACTGCCGTCGCTCGCCTGCTCCAGGCTGACGTCACCCATCAGCTTAAGCAAGTCGAGCAAGCCGCCCGTACTCTCAGTCACCGAGAGGCGTATGGCGATCTCATTGTTTCCCGGGCAGGCGAGGGCCGCAATGTCCACCGCCTGCATCTGGCTGTCCATTGAGCTGCGTCGCGGCTCGGCCGTGGCGCGCCGCCCATTGACGTATAGTTCCTCTTTGATCCGGTCCAGGGAAACACCTGTAGGTGCCCAATGTAATGTTAGCAGAACTCATTGAAAGCCGCGTGGCCAGGGCGCAGCGCGCCATCGGGGTTGACGAAAGGCATCACGCCTGACCAGCCGACGGGGCCGTACGCGGGGTAATGCAGATCCGCCACCAGGCTATGTTGGAGCGCATGCACCAGGAAGCCGATGTTGTGCCGCTTCAGCTCGCCCAGCGTGTAACGCAGCACATCCACACGCTTCGCGTCGTCCATCGCGCCCCACACCGTTTCGCTGGCGACCATCTCCTTGCCGGCTCGTTGCGCCTGAGCCACGCAGGCATCCAGGAAGGCCTCAAACGCGGGGCGCGTGCCGACCAGCACGTCCTGCCTGTTCTCGTCGGGCGCGTTCCAGATATAGTACGGGTGAATGGAAATGATATCGCTCAACGGCTGGAGCAGTTCCTGGACGAGCAGATTTGGATAGCTGCCGATGGTTAGGAGCTGGCGGGCGCCGATGCGCTTGGCAGTGCTGTAGATCCAGGTGAGCCAGCGCAGCTCGCCCGCGCGCAGGGGACTCTGCGGGTCTTCGGCGTACGGGCCCATAAGGGGCTCGTTGCACAGGTCCCAGGCGAAGATGCGCTGATCGTCCTTATGCTCGCCCACGACGGCTTCCAGGTAGTTGTGGTGCAGGCGCTCGATCAAGGGTGCCTCGCCGGCCAGGCGCTCGACGCCGCTGAACAAGTCGGCGCCACCGGACATGCTGCTTAGGCCCAGTACGATATGCTCGAGCGATACCCCGCCAAAGTCGCACAGCGGATCGCGCCAGCGATTGAACAACAACGGCATCACGAGGATGTCATGGCGGGCAAAGATCTGCAGGCCGGCCTCGAAGTTGGCCAGGAAGCGCACCGGGCTGCGCTGGAAGGCTTCATCAGATAGCCACCAGCGCGCCACGTTCCAGCCTGGGAAGTAGCGCTTGCCGCGCGCGACCTCGACCGCCATCAATCCGTTGTCGTGGTGCTGCCACAGGTCCAGACCGCTGGTGCCCCACGATCCGTCATAATTGAAGCCGCGTATCTCGGAGCAGAGCATGCTCTTCCTCCTATCATCCGGTCACAACTGCCGTGGCCACAATCTCGCGTTGCTTGCTCTCGGCGGTCTCGCCGCCGAGAGTCACCGTCTGCGCGGCTCTGATGTCGGTCGAGGATACTCCGACGCGGAAGATGAAGGTACCCGCCTCGGCCGCAAAACGATGGATCCTAACGGAAGAGATTGGTCTCAGATGCGCATCAGCGCGATCATATCGCGAAACAGCTCCAGGTCTCGACGGAAGTCGGTGGGAGGCGTCTTTGCTATGCGCTGCTCGACCACGTTCGCGTAGAACGCCTGCCACTCGGCCACGAACGCGTCGCCCCAGGTCGGAGACTCCGCGCGCTCGATCACCCCGTCTTGGCCGTTCGCCATGGTTACGTGCCAGCGGATCGGTAGATTGCGCACATAGGGCGTGTCGTACTGCACCCGCAACACGCGTTCGTTGCCATAGACCTCCAGATAGGCGTCAAAGCGCGCAATGTTGTCGATGCCAGTCTCGAACTGGCACACATAGGTGCCGTAATCGAACGCGCCGGAGAGATACAGCCCACCCTGGCGCTGCGCGGCGTAGAGCACGCGCTGCGGCATCCCCAGCAGTTCGCGCATCGCCGAGAGATCGTGTGAGCTCAAACCCAGCAGGAGCCCGTATGCCCCGCGCAGCTCGGCCGGCGCTTCACCGATCGCCTCCGTGATGCGCTCGTCGCGCAACCGCTGGCCGGCCGCGATCACATCCGCGGGAACGTCGTCGCCACGCACGACCCGCGACGTGCCGTTGACAACGAGCGCGTTCCGGCCGAGCACGTCGTGCACACGGGCGAGGCGGATATCGCCCAACTCCGGGAGTTGGCGGCAGGCCTCGACAAAGGCCGGCGCGTAGCGGCGCATGTACCCCACCTGCACGGTGACACCCGCCCGCTCCTGGGCGGCGCTAATGGCGTCGGCCTCGCCCAGCGTGATGCACATCGGCTTCTCGATCAGCACGTGCTTGCCAGCCGCGATCGCCGCCAGCGCCACCTCGGCGTGGTAGGCGTCCGGGTTGGCGATCAGGACCGCGTCTACATCATGCAGCGCCACCAGGTCACGGTAATCGTGATGCCGTTTCGGCACCCGCCACTGATCGCCGACGGCCTGCAGCACATGCTCACTCACGTCGCACAACGCCGTGACCGTGAACTGCTCCGGCAGTTGGTTCAGGCTGGGCAGGTGCATGATCTGGGTGACCTCGCCGCAGCCGACGATGCCGACACGCAATTGCTTCATAGTTGAGCCTCCGTCGTGGATGACTTGATTAGCCCTTCACCGCGCCGCCGATGGCCGTGTAGAGCATGTATCGTTGCACGAACAGGAACAGGATAAAGGTGGGGATCATGGCCAGCGTGGCCGCGGCCATCAGGTTTCCGATATCGCTACCATACTGCTGCATGAACATCTGGATGCCGACCGGAATCGTCATGGTCGATTCGCTGCGCAGGAAGATGTTAGCGATCAGGTACTCGTTGTAGTTGAACAGGAAGGCAAAGATGGTAACGGCCGCGAAAGCCGCGCTGCACAAGGGCAGGATCACGTAACGGAAGCTTTGCAGTCGCGAACAGCCGTCGATCTGCGCCGCTTCTTCCAAGTCGATCGGGATGGCATCGTAGAACGAGCGGAACATCCACGTCGCGAAAGGCAACTGGGCCACCGCATAGATGATGATGACCGAGAAATACGTGTTGATCAATCCCAGGGCCTTGAACAGAATGAACAGTGGGATCAACGCCAGGATGATCGGGAACATCTGGATCATCAAGAGCAGGCTGGAGTAAGAGCGGGTCAGTCGGATGCGGAAACGCGAGAGGGCGAAGCCCCCCAGGCAGGCCGCAAAGATACAGATCACGGTACCCGTCAGGGCCACGACAACGCTGTTCCGGAAAAAGACCCAGAACTGCGTCCGCTCGGTCACATAGTAGTAGTTGATCAGCGAGGGATGGCTAGGCCAGAAGCCCCGCTCGCTGAGAATTTCGGTCGTGGTCCGCAGTGAGTTGATTACCAGGCTGATGATCGGCAGGTTGACCACGATCACGATGACCAGCGTAAAGAGGAACAGCCCCCAACGGGTCAACTGCCGGCGAGTCTGCTTGCTAACGTTCATGGGTCCTATCCTCTCGTCAGTCCTCTTGCTCCACCGACTGCCTGCGCAACAAGAGAAGCGCCAGCGCCATCAAGATGATCAGCGTGACGAAGGCAACGGCGGTACCGCTGCCGACGTCGTTGCGCCGGAAGGTCAGGCGGTAGGCCAGGACGATCAGGTTCTCCGTGGCGTTGGAGGGTCCACCCCCGGTCAGCAGGTAGGGTTCCGCTAACGCGGTACGGATTTTTTCTGCCACGATTCCCGCCAGTGAGTTCGATTCGGCTTTATCCACATTCAATTGGCTCAACAGTACAACAAATTCATCGCCGCCGATGCGCGCCACGGTGTCGATCTCGCGCACACAACTCTTCAACCGGTTTGCAACTTCAATCAGCAGCAAATCGCCAGCCACATGCCCATGCGCGTCATTGAGCGGTTTGAAGTTGTCCAGATCGAGGAAGATCAGTGCGCTATACAGACCACTGCGCTTGCCGGCAGAAATGGATTGGCTCAAGCGATCATTGAGCAGGCGACGGTTAGGCAGTTTGGTCAGCGGGTCGTAGAACGCCAGTTGACGAATTTCCTCTTCCATCTGCCGGGTCGCGGTGATGTCGGTGACGAGGGCATGCCACAAGACGACTCCGTTTTCCGGCGGCTCGG
>JADGQF010000118.1 GCA_017882045.1 Anaerolineales bacterium | reverse complement strand
GCCACGCTGGAGAAGATCAGCCGCGACTAGAACGCCATGGTCCGCTAGACGCTGGGCCCGCTGGCGGTCTACCTGGCTAACCACTCGGACCACGCCAGGCACGTTTTGCAGGACAACAACCGCAACTACAGCAAGAACACGTTCCAGTACAACTTGCTGAAGTCGGTGACGGGGGAAGGGCTGTGCTGACCAGCGACGGCGATACCTGGCTACGCCAGCGACGCCTGTCGCAACCGGCCTTCCATCGCGAACGCATCGCGGCGTTAAGCGGCCAGATGGCAGCGACCACCGGCGAGTTGCTCGAACGCTGGCAGGTCTATGCGTCCAGCGGGCAGCCGGTGGACGTGGCGGCGGAAATGATGCGTGTAGCGCTGGCGATTGTGGGCCGGGCCTTGTTCAGCATAGACTTGAGCAGCGAGGCCGGGAACCTGGTGGAAGCCATGCTGGTCGTGCTCGACCATATCGTCTGGCGGGCACGCACCTTCGGGATGGTGCCGGGCTTTCTGCCCACTGCGCGCAACCTTCGCTCTCGGGCCGCCCTGCGAACGCTCGACCAGGCCGTGTATGCGCTGATCGAGGAACGACGCTGCGCCGCGGCAGCCCAGGCCGACCTGCTATCGATGCTCGTTGCGGCGCAGGACCCGGAGACTGGCACAGGCATGTCGGAGCGGCAGCTGCGCGACGAGGTGATAACGCTGTTGGTTGCCGGGCACGAGACGGTCGCCAGCGCGCTGGCCTGGACATGGTATCTGCTTTCCCAAAACCCGCAGGCTGAAGCAAAACTGCAGGCCGAGGTGGATGCGCTGGGCGGCCGAGCACCGACTGACCCGGCCCAACTGGCCTACGCGCGCATGGCTTTCGAAGAGGCCTTGCGTCTCTACCCGCCGGCCTGGATCATCACCCGGCGGGCGTTAGCGGACGACGAGCTGGGCGGCTACGCGATCCCGGCCGGAGCGCTGGTGGTCCTCAGCCCGTACACGGCGCACCGTGACCCGGCCTTCTGGCAAGAGCCGGAATGCTACGATCCGGAGCGCTTCAGTCCCGAGCGGAGCGCCGGGCGCCCGTGCTTCGCCTATTTCCCGTTCGGCGGGGGCCCGCGGCTGTGCATCGGCAACACTTTCGCCCTGTTGGAGGCGCAGGTGGTCCTGTCACAAGTGGCAAGCCGTTACCGGTTGGAACTGATGCCGGGCCAGTCGATCGAAGTTGAGCCCGGCGTGACCTTGCGACCCAAGCATGGACTGCAAATGGCGATCAAGTCGAGATAAAGTAAGAGAAAATGGAAAATCAGCCAGGAGGAGCAAGAACCGTGAGCAAGCTTTCAGCAGGGGGTTCGATCAGGGCAGCCGTGATGTCAGCGCCAGGCGCGCCGATCGAGGTGCGCGAGTTCAGCCGGCCAACGTTGGAGCCAGGCGCGCTGCTGTTGGAGACGATCTACAGCGAGGTGTGCGGCACCGACGTCCACCTGCACGACGGGCACCTGGCGGGCGTACCTTACCCAATCATTCCGGGGCACGTGAATGTGGGGCGGGTGGCCGAAACGGCCGGTGAAGTGACCGATGTCGAAGGTGAGCCGCTGCGTTCGGGGGACCTGGTGACGTTCCTGGACGTGCACGAGACGTGCGGGAAGTGCTGGTACTGCCTGGTGGCCAAGGCCACCACACGTTGCCCGCACCGGAGGGTCTACGGGATCACGTACTCGGCCCAGGAGGGATTGCTGGGCGGCTGGTCGCAGGCCATCTACCTTAAGCCTGGCGTTAAAATCCTGCGCCTGCCCGAGAACCTGCCGCCCGAGCGCTTCATCGCGGCCGGCTGTGGTCTGCCCACGGCCGTACACGCCATTGAGCGCGCCCAGATCCAGCTCGGCGACAACGTGGTGGTCCAGGGCAGCGGCCCGGTAGGACTGAACGCCGTCATCCTGGCGCAGTTACAGGGCGCGGGGCAGGTGATCGTGGTGGGCGCGCCCGCGCTGCGCCTGGAGACCGCCCGCGCTTTGGGCGCGGACGTGGTCGTCGACATCAGCGAGTATGACCCGGCCGGGCGCGTCGAGCGCGTGCGCGCGCTCACGGGCGGGCGCGGCGCGGACGTGACCATCGAAGCGACCGGGAACCCGAGGGCAGTGCGTGAAGGCATGCAAATGACGCGCGACGCGGGTCGATTGGTGGTGGTCGGACAATACACCGACCTGGGCGATACCAGCTTCAACCCGCATTGGGACATCAATAAGAAGCACCTGGAAATTCGCGGCTGTTGGGGCAGCGATTTCAGCCACGTCTACCGGGGCGTGCGGGTGTTAGCCCGCTACGGCGATCGCTTCGGCTGGGAGCGCATGATCACGCGTGTGTACAGCCTCGACGAGGCGAACCAGGCCTTGGCCGATGTGGCGGATCTCAAAGTCGTCAAGGCGCTGATCCAGCCCGGAGCTGGCAAGTAGAGTCGGATATGCCATGACTGTTACCGGCCTGGACCTTTTGCAAACGGTCGTCTTGTTCGTCATGGTGCTCGGTATCGCCGGAGCGCTGCTGCCGTCGATACCGGGCGCAGTGATCGTCTGGCTGGCAGCATTGGTCTATGACCTGATACGCAGCTTTACGTTGCGCAGCGGGGCAGTGTTGGCCATTATGACCGTGCTGACGCTGGTCGCCTCGACCAGCGACCTCTGGCTCAGCGGAGCCGGCGCGCGGCGAGGCGGCGCCTCGGGTTGCGCGGTGGCCCTGGCGGTGGTAGCCGGGATCGTCGGTCTGATCTTCTTCAACATCATCGGCGCAATCCTGCTGCCGGTGATCACAGTGCTCGTGGTAGAGCTGGTGAGACTGCGCGACGTGGGCCGGGCCCTCCAGGCCGGCGGCGGCTACCTGGTGGGCTGGCTGCTCTCGACCGGGGTCGAGCTGCTGGCCGTGCTGATCATGATCGCGCTCTGGCTGTGGCAGATCAACGGCTGGCGCGCGATCACGGGCTAGGAAGAAGGCCAACCAGCGAGGCGCGCCGGCCTCCTTAGTTCCTCACTAGAGCGACAATTGCGCGCAGTGCCACTGTCGGCCGGACCGCGACAGAGTATATAATGCGACGGGTGGAGGTTCACATGAAGTTACACAGCATTCTGACGCGCCAGGCGGAAACGTTCGTCCCATTGCGCCAACCGGCGACAATCTACGTTTGCGGCATTACCCCCTATGATACCACGCATCTGGGCCACGCGTTCACCTACGCGACGTTCGACATGTTGATCCGCTACCTGGAGTACAGCGGCAACACTGTGCTCTACGTCCAGAACGTGACCGACATCGACGATGACATCCTGCGCAAGGCCCGCGAGGTAGGCGACGACTGGCAGCAACTGGGGAATCAATGGACGCGCCATTTCATCCGTGATATGCAGGCCCTCAACGTGCGTCCACCGGACCACTATTCTCGGGCGACCGATTTCATTCCCGGCATCATTTCCGCCGTGCAAAGGTTGCTCGACGTGGGGGTCGCCTACCAGGCGGGGGGCAATGTGTACTTTCACGTCGCAGCCTGGCCCGAATACGGCAAGGTGAGCACGTTGCCACCCGCCGAAATGCTGCCCATCGCCAACGAGCGCGGCAACAATCCCGATGACCCGAACAAACGCGATCCCCTGGACTTCGTGCTCTGGCAAGCGCAGGCGCCCAGTGAACCGGCCTGGGAGAGCCCCTGGGGTCCCGGCCGCCCGGGCTGGCACATCGAGTGTTCGACCATGGCTACGCGACTGCTGGGCAACACCGTCGACATCCACGGCGGAGGCGCTGATCTTCTTTTCCCTCACCATGAAAGCGAGACCGCCCAGGCCGAGGCGGGGACCGGCCAAGAACCCTTTGTGCGCTACTGGCTGCACACCGCGATGGTCCGCCACGAGGGCGAGAAGATGAGCAAATCGCTGGGCAACCTGGTAATGGTCAGCGACCTGCTCAAGACATGTTCGCCCGATGCCTTGCGTCTGTACCTGGCCGACCATCACTATCGCGAGCCGTGGAGCTACGATGAGGGCGAGTTGGATGAGGCGAGCCGCCTGGCCGACTTACTAAGCAGAGCTGCGCAGCGCGGAACCACGCTGGAGCCTGGAACAGGCGGGGCGCTCGATCCGGCGCAAGCAGAGGCGGCTTTTGCGGCGGCCATGGACCGGGATCTGGATAGCCCGCAAGCGCTGGTGGCATTGGTGGACCTGGGGGTAAGAATCCTGGAAGGCGAGCAGGCCGGCGTCGACGTGCGCGCCGCCCAGGAAGCGCTGAGGCGCATGGGCAGGGTCTTCGGCCTGCGCCTGGATGCGGCCGGGCCGGAAGAACGTGTGCTGAAGGGCTGGAACCTGCACGCCGAGCGTTTCCAGGTTTGATTTTGCATGCTTGACTGCTTGATGAGGGGAGGAAAGATCGTTCACCCTCGCATGGGGCCCCATCTGCCCCTCGGGGGACGGCGCGCGAGATGTGGATTGCCGCTTGCAGAAATACGGCCGGCATAGGTTTATAAGAATAGTATGAGCTTGCTCTCATTTATCCGGTAAGGAGCCGACCGTGTTTCGATCAAAAGATGATGTGTGCCAGGCGCTTGAAGAGCAGCGCTATATCGCCAGCGACGAGATAGCGACGTCCCTCTTTCTGGCAGAAAGGCTGAACAAGCCAGTACTGGCCGAGGGACCGGCCGGCGTGGGGAAAACTGAGCTTGCCAAAGCATGGGCGAGCGCAAGCGGACGAGAGATGATCCGTCTCCAGTGCTACGAGGGTCTGGACGAGACGAAGGCCCTCTATGAATGGGAATATGCCAAGCAGCTTCTCTATACGCAGCTTCTGCGTGACAAACTGCATGACGTGCTCGCAGACGCTAAGAGCCTGACGGAGGCGGCCGACCGGTTGGCTGCCGAGGAAGACGTATTCTTTTCCGAGCGCTTCTTGCTCCCGCGTCCTTTGCTGCAAGCGCTGCGCTCCGACAAACCAGTTGTGCTGTTGATCGATGAGATAGACCGCGCGGATGCCGAATTCGAGGCGTTCCTTCTGGAAGTCCTGAGCGACTTTCAGATCAGCGTGCCCGAACTAGGCACCTTAAAAGCCAAGCACATGCCGCTGGTGGTGCTGACCTCCAACAATACTCGCGAGCTGAGCGAGGCTCTGAAGCGGCGTTGTCTGTATCTCTACCTCGATTACCCCAGCCTCGAGACCGAGCTGAGCATCGTGCGCCTGAAGGTGCCTGATCTGGCGCCTCAGATGGCGCGCCAGGCAGTTGAGCTGGTGCACCGGCTGCGCGAGCTGGACCTCAAGAAGCACCCGAGCGTTGCCGAGACGCTGGATTGGGCGCAGGCCCTGGTGACGCTCAACGCGAGCCGCATCGACCAGACCACGCTCGACACCACCCTCACCGTGTTGCTGAAGTACGAACACGACGTGCAACGTGCCCGGCGCGCCCTGAACGGCAGCGAAGCCCCGGGCCGCGGCCCCGCCGATCCATTGATCGGGCCCGATCCACGTTTCAAGCGTCGCGGCCGTTCGCCGTTCTCGGACCAATGACATGGAAGAACGCATAGTCGAATTTATCGCGGGATTGCGGGCCGCGGGCGTCCGCATCTCCGTCGCTGAGAGCGCGGACAGCTTTCGAGCGATCACTGAAGTGGGCGTGATCGATCGCGACATCTTTCGCTCGGCATTGCGCACGACCCTGATCAAAGACCCGGCCGACGTAGAAGCGTTCGACCGGCTGTTCCCACTCTACTTCGGGCGCGAAGCCCCTCCCATGTTGCCGGCTACCGAGGGCATGGACGCCGACCAGCAGCAAGAGTTGCGGGATGCACTGGACTCGCTGCCCCAGGAACTGGCGGACCTGTTGCGGAAGCTGCTGGACGGGCAGCTTAGCGAGCAAGAGATGGCGCAGATGCGCCAACAACTCCAACAGGCGCAGAACGGGCAAGGCAGCGATCGAGAACTGCAAGAGCTGATGCAGCAATTGGCGCAGGCGATGCGCAACCGGCTCGCCCAGTTGCTGAACTGGTTGCTCTCCGGCCAGGGACCGAGCAAGGAACAACTGCAGCAGATCGGCCAGGAAGTGGGCCTGCAACGGGCCACCCACCCGTACCAGCAGTCATCGCTGACCGAGCGCATGCTGCGCGCGATGGGCATGGAGCAACTGGCGGAGTTGTTGCGGGAAATGCTCGAACAACTGGCCGAGGCCGGTATGAGCCAGGAGGCGCTAAAGCAACTGGCCGAGACGACGCAAGCCAATGCCGACGCCCTGGGCGAGCAAGTCAATCAGTTCGTGGGCGCGAGCATCGCCCGCCAGGTGACCAATCAGCAGCCACCGCCGGCCAGGATGTCGGACCTGATGCAGCGCCCGTTTCAGTCGTTGAGTCAACAGGAGGCCGGCGAACTGCGCAACGAGGTGCGCCGGCTGGCCGCCCAGTTGCGCAGCCGGGCATCCCTGCGGCACAGGCGCGGTAAGACCGGTGTACTGGATCCGAAGGCAACCATCCGCACCAACCTGCGGTATGGGGGCGTGCCCGTCGAGCTAAAACACCGCCGGCGTCACGTGAAGCCGAAACTGGTGCTGATCTGCGACATCTCGACGTCCATGCGGCCGGTGGTGCAGTTCCTGCTGCAACTGGTGTACGAGCTACAGGATCAGGTGGCGCGGGCCCGCAGCTTCGCCTTCATCGACGACGTGAGCGAGATCACCGGGGCCTTCGCCGAGATGCGCCCCGACAAGGCCATCCAGGATGTGCTTGACAACATGCCCCCGGGCTACTACAACACCGACCTGGGCTTCGCGCTGAATCACTTCTGCAAAGAGTACCTGGACTCGGTGGACGGACGTACGACAGTAATTGTGGTCGGCGATGGGCGCAATAACTACAACCCGCCACGCCTGGATGCCTTCGAGACCATCAAGCGCCGGGCCCGGCGCATGCTTTGGTTCAATCCTGAGCCGCCCGTCATCTGGGGCACCGGCGACAGCGACATGCGCAAGTACTTGCCTTTCTGCCACTCGGTTCACGAGGTGGGCACCCTGCAACAACTGACGGATGCAGTGGACCACCTGTTCACAGACTGAGCGAACAAAAAAACAAAACCCGGTTCCTCTGAGGCCGCAACGCTCCGGAACCGGGTTTTCGCGTGTCGAGAACGGCTCCCCAAAGGCCGAAGCCACCAGTCCCGCTTCGAGTTCCCCAATAGGACCCAAAAGCATCAGGCCGTATAATGGCCCAAGCAAACCGGCTACAACTAACGGAGGCAAGCCAGCGATGGAGAATTCCGGCATCAAAGCCGTCCTGTTTGATCTGGACGGCACACTGCTCGGCAATAACCTGGACGTATTCCTGCCGCGCTACTTCCAGGCCATCTCGGCCCATGTGGCGTCCATGGTACCACCCAAGCAGTTTATCGCCCATCTGATGCGCGCAACCCAGATCATGGTGGCCAACGACGGGCGCGCGACCAACCAGGAGGTGTTTGCGTCGGCCTTCTACCCGCTCATCGGGCGGCCGCGCGAGGAAATGGAGCCGGTATTCACCGACTTTTACCTGCACGCCTATCCTGCCCTGCGACAGCATACCCAATGCCTACCCGAGGCGCGCCAGGCCGTGCAAGCGGCCTTCGAGCGGGGTCTGGACGTGGTGATCGCCACCAATCCGCTTTTCCCAGACCTGGCTATCCGACAGCGCCTGGAATGGGCCGGGGTGGGTGATTTCCCCTACCGGCTGGTCACGAGTTACGAAAACAGCCGCGCCTGCAAGCCCAACCCGTTGTACTACCGGCAGATCCTGGAGAGCATCGACCGGGAGCCGGCTAGCGCGCTGGTGGTCGGCAACGAGGCCGGAGACATGGTAAGCGCGCAGATCGGCTGCCAGACGTTCCTGGTGCCAGGGGCGGCCGCGGTGCTGGATCCGGCGCTGCCCGCACCAAACTACCGCGGGACATTGCGCGACCTGGTACAACTGCTCCGCCCATAGAGTGCGCATACGATGCTCCAAGTTATCGCCGAGCTGATCGACCGCCAAACCTACGGTGCGAGCCAAGAGGTACGGCTGCGCGCTCCGGAGATGGCGCGCCAGCTTTCGCCCGGCCAGCCTGTGCTGGTGCGCACGGGGTCAGGGCTGAGTTCAGGGCGAAGCCCCTATCTACGGCGCACGTTCTACCCAATCGCCATTGATGACGAAACCTGGACCCTGCGCATCCCTCCGAGCGCCGATTGGGGACACGCCTGGTTGCGTGCCGCTCCGCCCGGCACGCGCGTCGATTGCCTGGGACCGGTCGGCAAGGGCTACACGCTGTCCACGGGAACCCGCAACCTGTTGTGCCTCGGAGAGGGCGAGGCAGCCTGGACGCTCCTGCCCGCGATACTGCAGGCTGAGGCCCAGGGCATGGCAGTGACGTTAGCGGTGGAAGCGATGGGCGGACGCGAGGTGATCCCACCCGCGCGGCTGCCGACAGGCGTGGAGTATCGGGCGACCGAACGCAGGCCTGCTCGTTCCGCGCGTGGCGATACGACCGCCACGACCAGGAACCCCGGACCCGCGCATATCGCACACAACATCGAAACGTCAGTCTGGCTTGTGGAGCTCCTGGCATGGGCGGATGCGGTGCTGGCGGCCGGCTCCCTGGAGTTCTACGCCAGGCTCTCGGCTGCAACCAGCCAGGCGCGCTTCGGCATCAGCCGGAGCTTCGCGCAGGTGATCTATCCCGCCACGTTCCTATGCGGCACAGGCGCCTGCCAGGCCTGCACAGCGGATGTGGCGGGGGGCAGGCGGCGCGTCTGCCTGCGCGGCCCGGTCTTCGACCTGGCGGATGTCCAACCATGAGCATCGAGCTGGCGCCGGGCAACAAACAGGGCTTGAGCCTGGCCGCGCCGCTGATCGCGGGCAGCGGCGCGGTGGGGTTGGGCGACGCCTGGCCGGCGCCGGTCAATGCGGCCGCCTTCGGCGCCATTGTCCTGTCGCCGGTCTCCCTGTCGCCTCGCCGGGGCCTGGCCGCTCCCCGCCTGGCGGAACTGCCGGCCGGCTTCCTGCTGAACACGGGCGGCCAGAACCCCGGGTACCGGCGGGCCGCGCAGGAATATGGGCGCAATTGGCAGCGACTGGGAGTGCCGGTGTTGGCTGCCCTGGATGGACTGGACGAGGCCGGCGGCCAAAGCATGGGGGATTGGGTCAGGTTGGCCGAGTTATGGGGAGAGAGCGGCCTTGTCGCGGGGCTCGAGCTGGCGTTGCCGGAAGAGGCCCATCCCCGGCTGGCGCGTGAGGTCCTGAACGCCGTGCGACGGGCCACCACGCTGCCGCTGCTGGCTAAACTGCCGGTCGGGCAAGCCGCCGCGCTGGCCGAAGCCTGTCTACAAGGCGGCGCGGACGCGTTGGTGGTGGGTCTCGCGCCGCGAGCCGCCTACCCCGCGGACGAGGGTCCGCTGGTGGAAGGGGCGGTAGCCGGACCGATCGCTTTCCCCTTCACTCTGAGCGCCCTACGCCGGGTATCCGCTCTGCGCCTGGGTGCGCCCCTCGTGGCCGCGGGTGGCATTCAGACTCACGAACAGGTCCGGATGTGCCAGGAGTTGGGAGCGGTGGCGGTGCAAATCCGCAGCCTGCTCTGGACCGATCCGCTGGCAGTCGCGCGGCTGGCAGTAGCTGTCGCCGGGTAGCCCCGGCGTGTGACCGGAGCACCTGACGACCTACAGGACGATGCCTATGGCGAACAACAAGGCGTAGAGAGCACTCAGTTGAGCCGTGCCGGCCAGAGCGCGGTTGAGCACGGGACCGGTCTGGGTAGAGACTGTCTGGGCAAGACGCAGCGCCAGCGGGATGCTCAGCACCGGCAGCAACGTCCACGCTGAAAATCCGAAACCCAGCCAGAGAACAAACGGCACGGCATAGGCGGCAACCAGCAGGAAAATGTACTCGGCGCGCGCACCGTTGCGCCCCAGCAGGACGGCCAGCGTGCGTTTGCCGACCTCTCGATCGGTCTCGACGTCCCGCAAGTTATTCACGACGAGGATTCCGGTCACCAACATGCCCACCGGCAGGCAGGCGACGACTGCGTCAACGGAGAGCGCATGCGCCTGCAAGAAATAGGCGCCAAGCACAGCCACCAGGCCGAAAAAGATGAAGACGAACAGGTCGCCCAAGCCGTTATAACCCAGGGGGAACGGCCCGGCGGTGTAAGCGATGGCCGCGAGGATCGAAAGGATGCCGACCAACAGGATCGGCCAGCCTCCCAGGTACGCCAGGTAAAGGCCGATCAGCGCGGCAGCCCCGAAAACCGCCCACATGCCTGCCTCAACTTGGTCCGGCGTCAACAGCCCGGCGCTGGTGACGCGGGTGGGACCGGTGCGCGTGACCGGGTCAGCTCCGCGCCGGAAATCGAAGAGATCATTGGCATAGTTGGCCCCAATCTGGATCAGCACCGCCGCCAACAGTGTGGCGAGGGCAGGCAGGGGCCGGAAGACGCCATGCCGGATCGCCAGGCCGGTCCCGACCAGGACCGGGGAAATGCCTGCATACAGAGTCTTAGGGCGACCGGCCATGAGCCAGGGGCGCCAGCCGGCGCGCTTGCGGGTCACGGGCAGAGACATCCTCTAATGATTCCCCTCAAAGAAATGCAGCGCGGTGCTGCCGTATTTGCGTTCATCCACGTGCACCAGGTGGGCCAGTCCCGGTTCAAGCCATTCCTTGGGAAAAATCTGCACGATGACCAGGCCCTCCTCCGTCCGAAGCTCGGGCCGGGCGTCCGCTAACTGCAAGGCTTTCAGCCAAAGCCCCTGGTACTGGGGAGGCGCAATGTAGATTACATCGAATGGCGCCGGGGAGGGGCGTGTCAGGTAGGCGAAGGCATCGCCAGGTATGACCTGCGCGCGGTCAGCCACTCCGGCGGCGTGAAGGTTGTGGCCCAATGTGCGCAGCGCGGCCCGGTCCCGCTCGCAGAACAAGGCCGACCCGGCACCGCGGCTCAGCGCCTCGATGCCCACCGCGCCGGTGCCGGCGAAGAGATCCAGGTAGCGCCGCCCTTCGATCATATCCTGCGAGTGCAATATGCTGAACAGCGCGGACTTGACCCGGTCGCTGATCGGCCGGGTGCTATCGCCGGGAACGGATTGGAGGGTGCGGCCTTTGGCAGTGCCGGCTATGACGCGCATGAGTGCTCTTTCGCTTCAGATATCTCGTTTTGCAGTCTTATTTCTCATGTCCGCCGGATCAGCGTTCGATAGACCAATGTGTCCGTGCCGCCAAACCGGTACTTATAGTCCTCGTTGCCCTGAAGAAAATCAAGACGTGCGCGGCCCTGCCCGATGGCATGCTGGATGACGTGGGAAAGTAAGACCCAGCCGAAGCTGAGCTGTGGGTCAAGCTGCGGGTCATAACCCGAACTGTAGACCAGGACCTGATTTTGGTAATCGAAGCAGAAATAGGCAGCCACAGGTCGGCCGGCGATCTCCATGAACGAAAGCTGCAGCCAACCCGACTCAGCCGCCGAACGGGCGATGGCATGGAAGAACGCCTGCATCTGTGGAACCATGAACTCGTTCTTGGCCATGTCGCTGCGCCGGTGAAGATCGATAAACAGATCTACCTGCGCATCCAGGTCATCGCCTCCGTCCACGAAGCGCACCTCGGCATCCGGCGCTTCTCGCTCGACACGCCGCAGCTTGCGCCGTATCTCATGGCGCTGTTTCTTGTCCAATGTCTCCAGATAGGCGTCCCAGTTGTCCGGCAAATCCACCACCGGGCAGACGTCCTCGTGCGCCACCTCAACCGCCCAACCATACTGCCCGGCCAAGGACGGCACGTGCAAGTGGGTTTTCGAGGCAGCCGGCTGATTGCACAACTCCAGGCAATCCCAGGCAGGAGCGTCCGGCCCCGCCAACCAGTTGAGGAATGCGCCGTAGACCGCGTCCTCCTGGCCGGATTCGACCAGCAAATCAAGGTAGTCCGACACCTCGACACAACCCACTACCTGCAACGTGTAGTTTCCCGGCGTGCCCGTGCGATAAAGCGGGATGATCCCGACCAACCGCTCATCCTGGCGCGCCGCCAACAGGAACAACGGGCCGCGCGACATGCCGAGCTGCTGCCACCAGGTGGACTGCCACTCCCAGGTCAGAAAGATCGTATCAAAGGGACTCCTGCGCAGAAGGCCGTTCCATTCGGCGCGCAAACTGGCAAAGCCCTCACTGTCACGGTACAGAGTCAGTTCCAAAATACAGTTCTCCCTTGCATGGAGCGAGTAGGTAGCGTGGTGAGCAGGCAACCCGCGCCGATTATGGCGGAGACGCGCTGCCCAGGAGGATCGCGCGCAGCAGGATCAATACCACGATGAGCGCGGCGATTACGGCAAGTGGCATCCACCAGGGCTTCGGCCAATTCGCCGTAAGCCAAGAGGCGTCGCCCGCCAGCGGGCCGGCGGGCGACGCCGGCGCGGCGGGCGTCTCCGTTATAACCGGCGCAATGCCAGGCGCGGGCACCGGAGCCGCGGCAGTCGGTGCAAGGTGAGCCACCACCGGCGTGGCCGTTGGTTCTGCAGTGGGAGTGGCCGTACTGCCGGCCTGGGCGACCGTCGTGGGCTGCCCATTGCCGAGAACAATGACCGTGACCGCAGGCCCTGCCTGAGTGATTGTGCCCGTCGCTCCCGGTTCAACTGGCCCGCCCGCAACCGGCGTTACCGTTGCCGCCGGCGGTGTGGGCATGGCTGCCGGCGGCAACGGCGTCGCGTTCGGCTGACCGGCAGGCTGGAATACCTGGTTGGGGCAAACCCACAGATGCACGTCGTCCAGGTACATGCCGGCCCGACTTCCGCTGCCGTCGTTGTAGGCGTTGAAGTACACCTGGACTGTCTGCCCGGCGTACGATGTTACCGGGATGATGTGCTGCACCCAGGCCCGGTCGTTGGCCGTAACACGCCAAAACTTCTGCAGAACGAGGCCGCCGGCCGAAAGGAAATCCGCCTCCTGGTGATCTGTGCCGCCGGTGTCATCGGCCCAGGTCCAGGTCCAGAAATCCAGCAGCGCCTGCCCGTAGCCGGCGGGTATCGCCACAGCCTGGCGGGCAGACGAGTAACTGAGCACATTACCCGCATCCTCACCCAGCTTCAGCGAGTAGCTCCCCGAATGGACCGGTGTGCCGGCGATCTGCACGGGAACCGGATCACGGCCGGGAACCCAGCCCGCTGCCATCTGCTCGAAGCCGCCGTCCTGGAGCAAGTCCACACAGCCGGCCGGCGGCACGGCGGGAGCAGAAGGTGCGCTGGGGCTGGCGGTGTCAGCGACCGGGATCTGGGTCGCGGTTGGCGAGGCCACGTTGTAGACCGGCGTCTGCGACGGGGTAGCGCTCGGGGTGGGCGTAGCGCCTGAGAGCGGGGTGCC
>JADGQF010000117.1 GCA_017882045.1 Anaerolineales bacterium | reverse complement strand
GAAGCGACAGATGTATGGGCGCGCTGGTCTTGACCTGCTGCGTGTGCGGGTCCTGCACCCGAACTGAACAGAACCGTCACACAATGTGCGTAAGACCCAGATTTAGTTTCGCGGACAAACGCCAAAGCCGCAGCAGCTGGACCCATGGCCGAAGTCGTCCGGGATTCCACGGCACACCTGAACAACATCGATCTCAACACGATCGCGACGTACCTCAAAGACTGCCAGGCACGCCAGAGGCCGCCGAGGTCAAGGTCAATGACAGCGATCGGTCTGCCCTTGCCCGCGGCAAGGCTCTCTACGCAGCCAATTGCATCGGTTGTCACTTCAAGAGCGGACAAGGCATGGAAAGAGTCTTTCCGCCACTCAAGGGCAGCGCCGACATACAAGCGAAAGCCCCGTCCACAGTTCTGCAGGTCATCATCGGTGGGGGCACGGTGGTTACAGCAAAGCAGCAGCCCTGGCCATACCATATGCCGGCGTTTGGTCGGAAGTTGAGTGATCAGCAGATTGCCGACCTTGCAACCTACATTCGCAACGCGTGGGGAAACCGCGCCGGTTCCGTCAGTGCGGCAGAGGTGGAGAAAGTTCGCAAAGAGGACCGGCCATCCACAGCCAAATGAGCGCGACGACTTCATCCGTGACGGCCGCAGCGGCAATGTACGCCCTCACGGATCAGACCGCCAATTGCACGCGCATCGCTTCGATCGTGCGCCGGTAGTCCTGAGACCCGAATATCGCACTGCCTGACACGAAAGTGTCGGCTCCGGCGTTGGCAATTTGGCGGATATTTTCCACCTTGACGCCACCGTCGACTTCCAGACGAACATCGCGGCCGCTCGCGTCGATGATCTTGCGCGCCTGCGCCAGCTTGCGCAGTGCCGATTCGATGAACCGCTGGCCGCCGAAGCCGGGATTCACGCTCATGATCAGGACAAGATCCACCTTGTCGATGACCCATTCCAGTGCGCTCAGCGGAACGGCCGGGCTGAAAACCAGGCCGGCCTTCACCCCTTGCGCGTGCAACAGCTGTAGCGTGCGGTCCACATGGGTCGTCGCATCCACGTGGAAACTGATGCGGTCTGCCCCTGCCTTCGCGAAGGCCTGCGCCAGCGCATCGACGGGCCGCACCATCAAATGCACGTCGATTGGGACGGCGCTCCCGTCCGGTCGCACCGCGTGCTTGCGCAGCGCGGCGCACACCATCGGGCCGAAGCTCAGGTTCGGCACGTAGTGGTTGTCCATCACGTCGAAATGAATCCAGTCGGCCCCGGCCGCAACCACGCTGCGAACCTCCTCGCCCAGTCGGGTCAGGTCACAGGACAGAATGCTGGCCGCGATGCGGAAAGTGGTCATGGAGCTGGGGTTCGACAATGTGCGGCGAGGCCTTTCAGCCACCGCCGCGAGAGGCCGCCGTTTCGTTCCACAGTTCGATGAGCCGCCGATCGGGGTGGAGGGGTTCGTAGCCGAGGATGCTCAGTGATGCCGGGTGCAAGGCGAAATGCTGCCCTTCGATCAATGGCAGGCCGATCCACCTGGCCGCCAGTGCGGCGCCGAACTGGCCATGCGAAAACAGCGCAATGTTGCCATGCATCGTGCACAGTTTCGCGATGACCCTGTCGGCACGGGCGGACACTTCGGCGGGGGTCTCGCCGTGGGGGCAGCCGTCGCGCCAGACGTTCCAGTCCGGATACTCCTTGCGTATATCCACCGACCGCCGTCCTTCATAGTCGCCATAGTCCCATTCAGCCAAATCCGGCTCGATCTCGCTCGCCGGCGCGAATCCGGCGAGCTCGCAGGTCTGGCGCGCACGCAGCCGCGGGCTGACGAGGACACGGGTGAACCCAGTCGGGCGCAGACGTTGCGCAAGTCCGCGTGCTTCGTCTTCGCCGTGCGCGGTCAACCCGAGGTCGGTGCACCCGGTGTGTTGGCCCGTCCGAGACCACGCGGTCTCGCCGTGTCGAATGAGGTGGGCTCGCAGGAGTTGGGTCAAGCGGTCTCCATCCCGGCGTGGTAGTTGCCATGCAGCGCCGCGGCGTTGCAGCGTGCACGATGCAGCAACGCCTGCTGGGCCGCGACCCGGTTCACCTCGTCGCCGGCCCAGATTTCCAACGCCGGTTGCTGCAGCGCTCGCCCAAACGAAAACGTCAGCGGCCAGGGCGCCTGCACTGGTGGCAATCCGAATCGCCCGTGCATGGCGTTCAGCCGCGCTGAGGCCAACTCACCGGACTGCCCACCCGACAGGAAGGCAATGCCGGCAACAGCGGCCGGCACCACCCGGAGCAAGCTTTTCACCGTGGCAGCGGCCACCACATCGACCGATTCCTGCGTCGCGCAAGTCAAGCCCGGCAGCACCATGTTGGGCTTCAGGATCATCGCCTCCAGCATCACGCCCTGGAGGCGGAGCTGATCGAAGACCCGGTGCAGAACATCTTCGGTCACCGAGCGGCAACGCTCCAGCGTGTGGTCGCCGTCCATCAGCACCTCGGGCTCGACGATGGGCACCAAAGTCGCCTCCTGGCACAAGGCGGCATAGCGCGCCAGGGCATGCGCGTTGACCTCGATGCAGGCAGGGGTGGGCAAGCCTTCGCCGATGGCCAATACCGCGCGCCACTTGGCGAAACGGGCGCCCATGTCGAAGTAACCCTTCAGGCGCTCGCGCAGGCCATCGAGTCCCTCGGTAACCCGCTCTGCGGGATGACCCGCGAGGGCCTTGGCGCCCATGTCGACCTTGATGCCGGGAACGATCCCGGCCGCAGTCAGCACCTGCACGAAGGGCGTACCTTTCCGCGTCTTTTGGCGGATGGTTTCGTCGTAGAGAATCGCGCCGCTGATGCATTCGCCCATTCCGGGTGTGGTTACGAGCAGCTCGCGATACCCGCGCCGGGCCTCCTCGGTCTGGGAAATTCCAGCGCCGGCGAATCGCTTGTTGCAGGTGCCGGTGCTCTCGTCCATGGCGAGCAGGCCCTTGCCATCGGCCATCATGGCCTGCGCTGTGGCGATCAGGTTTCGGGTGTCCATGAATCGTCCTCTTCGTGGTCGGCGGGGTTGCTGCGGCCTGTCATCGTTTCGCGGATTCAGCCAATGTGTTCTCGACGCCGTCCAGCGCCGTGCGTATCGCAGCGACGATCAGTCGGTCCGCATGACGCTGATCGATGTCGGGTACGTCCCATTCGAATATGGAACGGTACTTTTCAACCAGAGCCTTGACGTCGGAGTTCAGTTGCTTGCGATGGGCGTCCAGTTCCAGTTCCTCTATCTTTGCCATGATGCATCTCCTTCAGGGGGCGGCGACCGTCCATTTCCAGTTCCGGATCTCCGGCATATCCTGGCCATATTTGTCGATGTATTGCCTGTGCTCGATCAACTTGTCCTTGAGCTGTTGCTTCAGGTAGATACCCTTGTCGCCGGTCTGTGGCAGGCGGTCGATGGTGTCCATCACCAGGTGGAAGCGGTCCAGATCGTTCAGCACTGTCATGTCGAAGGGCGTGGTGATGGTGCCCTCCTCCTTGTAGCCGCGCACGTGGATGTTGTCGTGGTTGGTGCGGCGGTAAGTCAGCCGGTGGATCAACCACGGGTAGGCATGGTAGGCGAAGATCACCGGCTTGTCCCTGGTGAAGAGCTCGTCGAAATCCGTGTCGCTCAAGCCGTGCGGGTGTTCGCTTGACGGCTGTAGTTTCATCAGGTCGACGACGTTGACCACCCGGATCTTGAGGTTGGGCAGATGCTCGCGCAGGATGGAGACGGCGGCCAGCGTCTCCAGCGTTGGCACGTCGCCGCAGCAAGCCATAACCACGTCGGGCGCAACGGTCTGGTCGTTGCTGGCCCACTGCCAGATGCCGATGCCTTCGGTGCAGTGCTTGACCGCTGCGTCCATCGTCAGCCATTGCGGCGCAGCGTGTTTGCCCGCGATCACGACGTTAACGTAATGACGACTGCGCAGGCAGTGGTCCATCACCGAGAGCAGGCAATTTGCATCCGGCGGCAGGTAGACACGCACGACATCGGCCTTCTTGTTGACGACGTGGTCGATGAAACCGGGATCCTGGTGGGTGAAGCCGTTGTGGTCCTGGCGCCAGACATGCGAGGTCAGCAGGTAGTTCAGCGAGGCGATCTTGCGCCGCCACGGCAGGTGCGCCGTGACCTTGAGCCACTTGGCGTGCTGGTTGAACATGGAGTCGACGATGTGGATGAACGCCTCGTAGCAGTTGAACAACCCATGCCGCCCGGTGAGCAGATAGCCCTCGAGCCAGCCCTCGCATTGGTGCTCGCTGAGCATTTCCATCACTCGGCCCGTGGTCGCGAGCAATTCGTCGTTCGGCACTGTGGCCGCGTCCCATTGACGCTGGGTCACCTCGAACAGGGCTTCCAGACCGTTGGACAGCGTCTCGTCAGGCCCAAAGACGCGGAAATTGCGCTGCTCGCTGTTGAGCTTCGCCACATCGCGCAGGAAAGGCCCGAGCACGTGCGTGTCGCCGATGCCGGGCGCGCCGGGCACGGGTACCTTGGCGGCGTAGTCGCGGAAATCCGGCATCCGCAGATCGCGCAGCAGGATGCCGCCGTTGGCGTGGGGATTGGCCCCCATGCGGCGTTCGCCCTTGGGCGCAAGTTCGGCCAGCTCCGGCTTCAGTCGGCCCTGCGCATCGAACAGTTCCTCCGCCCGGTAGCTCTTGAGCCATTCTTCCAACAGCTTGAGATGTTCGGGAGGCGCCGTGGGCGATACGGCGATTGGAACCTGATGTGCACGGAAAGTGCCTTCGATCTGCTTGCCATCGACCACCTTCGGTCCGGTCCAACCCTTGGGCGACTTGAGCACGATCATCGGCCAGCGCGGCCGCGTCAGGTCATGGTTGACTCGGGCGTTGTGCTGGATGCTTTTGATCTGCTCCATCACCGTGTCAAGGGTAGTCGCCATGGCCTCATGCATCAGCGCCGGCTCATCTCCCTCGACGAAATAAGGCGTCCATCCGCAGCCGCGCAGAAACTGCTCCAATTCCTCATGCTCGATGCGCGCGAGGATGGTCGGGTTGGAGATCTTGTAGCCGTTCAGGTGCAGGATCGGCAGCACCGCGCCGTCGGTGGCCGGATCGAGGAACTTGTTGGAATGCCAAGCGGTGGCCAGCGGCCCGGTTTCCGCTTCGCCGTCACCGACGACGCAGGCGACGATGAGCTCGGGGTTGTCGAACACCGCCCCGAACGAATGGCTGATCGAATAGCCCAGCTCGCCGCCCTCGTGGATCGAGCCCGGACATTCCGGCGAGGCGTGGCTGGGAATGCCGCCGGGAAACGAGAACTGCTTGAACAGCTTCTGCAGCCCGGCCTCGTCCTGGCTGATGTTGGGATAGATCTCGCTATAGGTGCCTTCGAGATAGGTATTGCCGACCACGGCCGGGCCGCCGTGCCCGGGACCCGAGACGTAGATCATGTCGAGGTCGTACTTCTTGATGACCCGGTTCAGGTGCACGTAGATGAAGTTCTGCCCGGGGGTCGTGCCCCAATGCCCCAGCAGCATGTGCTTGACGTCCGCGAGCGCGAGCGGGCGCCTCAGCAGCGGGTTGTCATAAAGATAGATCTGTCCGACCGACAGGTAGTTGGCGGCCCGCCAATAGGCGTCCAGCTTGTAGAGCAGGTCGGGGGTGAGGGGATCGGTTTTCATGGAAGAGGTTTGCGGCGATCTCTCGCCAAGGGTCCCCTTGTATGAGTTGCGATGGGGTGCCGTCTGTGCGGTAGCGTCCAAAGGCGGATTTACACAAAGGATGCATTCACGGCCAGACCGCCAACGGACCGATCTTGTAAGAGAACGCAAATGAGCCAACTTCGTGCCGGGTTGGCGCGACCAGCAGCACGGCCGCGTCCTCACAGTCTGCCGCGCCTTTGAGTCGTCTCGTCCTGATGAGCTCTCTCACCGCCGTGTTCCCGCTCGGAGGCACCGCCACAGGTCGAAAGTCATGTGGCGGCAGCGTAGGAGGCCTCCGCGCGCGGTGGCCTGGAGCCAACCGGAAATCGCGAGCCGGCATCTTGTTATGTTCGTTAGCGAACAGACGAGAGATCTATTGCGTCGCAGCCTGTCAAGTGGCGATTGATCAATGAGAAATCACAATGCTTGAACACGAATTGCGAGCCAACGACGGGATTCTGATTCTGCGTCCTCATGGATCGCTGCAAGCCACGGATTTCACGTCCCTTACCGGAGTGGTCGATGGCTATTTGCAGCGCGGCGGCAGGCTACGCGGCGTCTTGATATCCGGAAAATCGTTTCCCGGCTGGGAAAACCTTGACGCGTTGATGGCGCATCTGAAGTTCGTCAAAAACCATCATTCCAGGATCGACAAAGTCGCAATCGTGGCGGACGGTGTAGTCGCGCGGGTCTTGCCGAATGTTGCCAGCCACTTCGTGAATGCGCAGTTGCAGCACTTCGACGGGGATGACGCCGCATGGAGCTGGTTGACACGGGCGCCCGAGCAAGACAGCCCAAGCCCGAATAGGGAGAAGATCTCGTGAATCCCATCACCTCATTTCTGGCGCTGGTTTTCGCCCTTGCGGGACTCGCCATCGGCCAATGGGTCAACATCTATCTGGCCGTGCCGTTCCTGGCCTGCGCCGTCCTCATCGGGCTATCGCTGAAGATGGCCAACGTCTGGCAGAAGTTTGTCATCCTGAGGATGGGCAAACTCCAAGGCGTCAAGGGGCCGGGCATGTTTGCCATCATTCCGGTGTTGGACAGCGTTGTCGCAATCATCGATGAACGAATTCAGACCACCGCCTTCAATGCCGAGCAGGCGCTGACCCGGGATACTGTCCCTGTCAATGTCGACGCGATCATCTTCTGGCATGTCCACGATTCCGAAAAAGCGGCGTTGGCCATTACCAACTATCGTGAGGCGATCGACCGGGTCGCCCAGACCTCGCTGCGCGAGATGATCGGTTCATCGATGCTGGCCGCGCTGCTGTCTGATCGAAAAGATGCGGATGAGCAGCTGAAGAACGAGATCGGCAAGAAGACTGCGCCCTGGGGTATCTCGGTCAGCTCGGTGGAGATCCGCGACGTTGCCATCCCCGAAGCCTTGCAGGACGCCATGTCACGCCAGGCGCAGGCCGAGCGCGAGAAGCAGGCGCGCGTGATTCTCGGGTCCGCTGAAGCTGCGATTGCGGGCAAATTCGTCGAGGCCGCCACTATTTACGCCGGGCATCCTGAAGCTCTGCAGCTTCGAGCCATGAACATCATCTACGAGACCACCAAGGAGCGCGGGGCCACGATCCTTATTCCCAGTTCGATGGTCGATAGTCTGAACCCTTCCACGACCCTGGCATTGGCGTTGGCGGGCACTGCGGCAGCGGACGCGGCACCCGGCCCGCCTGCTGCTCCGGGCGCGTGACGTCCAAGGCATCTTCGTACGGCTACCTGAACCGGCATCATGAGCCAGGCCGGTCGACTCGCCCGTTGGCAACTGCGCTTATGTGCGGCAGCGAACCGACTTGGGGATAGGGCGAGCCCTATGGTCCCTGTGTGTGATCGGCACACTGAAAGGAACGGACATCTATGTTGCGCAACACGAAAGATATCGAGAACTACGCCATCGGCGCCACCGACGGCAATGTCGGTCAGCTGAAGGATTTCTATTTTGATGACCACGCCTGGGTGATTCGTTACCTGGTGGTCGACACCGGGTCCTGGCTTTCGAGCCGCAAGGTTCTGATCTCGCCCATTTCCATTCACGACCCCGATTGGGGGGCGCGAACCCTTCCTGTCGCGATCACCAGGGAGCAGGTCAGGAACAGCCCTGACATCGACACCGACCGACCGGTGTCGCGGCAGCACGAGATGCAGTACCTCGGCTACTACGGCTATTCGCCCTATTGGGGTGGCACCGGGCTCTGGGGCGCAGGCATGTACCCGTACGGGATGTACCCGGGCCGTGCCGGCTTTGGGTGGGATGGTGCCGGGCGGGAAGAAGTGAACGACGAGTATGCGAGAGTCGAGCAGGCGAGGCAGCAGGATGACGATCCGAACCTGCGCAGTTGCAATGCGGTCATCGGTTATCACATCCACGCCACCGACGGCGAGATCGGCCACGTCCAGGGCATGCTCATCGACGAGGACACCTGGGCCAGGTACATCGTCGTCAACACCAGCAATTGGTGGCTCGGCCACCAGGTACTCATCGCCCCGCAGTGGATCAAGGATGTGAGCTGGCCCGATAAACGTGTTTCTGTCGATCTGACCCGTGCGTCAGTCAAGGACGCCCCGCCCTACGACTCGACAGCGGAGTTGAATCGGGAGCGAGAGTCGGGCCTGTATCAACACTACGGGCGCCCGGGATATTGGACCGATGCGCCCGTGATTCCCGAGTCCGGTCACTGAGGCTCCTAGGGTGAAGACGCATGGAGGAACGAGATACCCACCATGATCGGGGCATTGCCACGATCTCGAGCGCCCTGATCCACTTTGCGGGGAACTACCTATGAGCCCTTATCGAACCCAGTCGGATTTTCCCGTGCATGCGGGTCTTACCCGACAAATCCCCGTCGAGCCATCGAGCCAAGAACTCGTGCCACTGTCGCAGGCGCCATCGGCTCAGCCAGAAGCGAAGCGGCGCTGGTGGTTCCGAGTGCGGCGGACACCCCCAAGCCATCCGATGGCGGCGTCCGACGCGAGCCAGTCGCGTGATGGCTGAAGCGCCGGGCGATACCCGCGGCGATCGGGGTCACGGACGCTATGGCTAGCGCCCGCCCGCCGCAAGTGCACCTGCTGTCCAACGGCAACTATCACGTGATGGTCTCCAGCGCGGGCGGTGGCTACAGCCGTTGGCGAGGCCTGGCGCTGACGCGATGGCGCGAGGACGTGACCTGCGACAACTGGGGCGCGTTCTGCTACATCCGGGATCCGGCCGAGGGACACGTCTGGTCGACCACAACGCAGCCCACGCTGCAGCAGGCGGACTCCTACGAAGCCGTCTTCTCGCCGGGTCGCGCGACATTCAGGCGCGTCGATCACGAAATCGAGGTGACGACCGAAATCGCCGTATCGAGCGACGACGACGTCGAGTTGCGTCGAATCCGCATCAGCAACCGTTCATCCGTGCGCCGAACGCTCGATATCACGAGCTACGCGGAAATCGTGCTCGCACCTGGCGCCACCGACTCGGCCCATCCTGCGTTCGAGAAGCTGTTTGTCGAAACCGAAATCCTCGGCGAGGCGCAGGCCATCGTCTGCACCCGCCGTGCGCGCGCTCCCGGCGAGCCGACTCCATCCATGTTCCATCTGCTTGCCACGCAGCAGCTGCAAGGAGAAGCCGTATCGTACGAGACGGATCGCGCTCGCTTCATCGGCCGCGGCCGCAGCACGACCGACCCGCAGGCCCTGGACCGCAACGCGGTCCTGTCGGGCAGCGCCGGCTCCGTGCTCGATCCGGTCGCTGCAATCCGTTGCTGCATCCGGCTCGACCCGGGGGAGGCCGCCACCGTCGATCTGCTCACGGGCGTCGCCAGCACCCACGAAGCGTGTACCGACCTGGTTCGAAAGTACCAGCAGCAGGCGATGGCAGACCGGGTTGTATGTTCCGCGTCGACTTATTCACAAGCCGTTCTGAGCGGGTTGCGTTCCAGTGCCGCGGATGGGCTGTTCTACGCAGACCTGGCCGCATCCGTGCTCTACGCCAACGCGTGGCTGCGTGCCGACCCAAGCGTTCTCGCCAGCAACCATCAGGGTCAGGCCGGCCTGTGGCGCTACGCGATTTCCGGGGATCTGCCGATCGTCCTGCTGAGCATCGCAGACCCGGCGAATCTTGAGTCGGCGCGCCGACTCGTCCAGGCCCACGCCTACTGGCGCCAATTCGGGCTGGACGTGGACCTGGTCATCCTCACTGCGGAACGCGACGTGGGCGGGCCCGACCTGCATCCGCAGATCGAGGCACTGATCGCTGCCTCCGGACAAGCTGAGCGCATTGACAAACCTGGTGGCATCTTTGTGCGCAAGTTGGACCAGGTCGCGCCAGCGGATCGCATGCTGCTGCAGGCGGTGGCAAGAATCGCTCTAAGCGATGACGACGGGCCGTTGGCGCAACAACTCGAGCGGGGCCGGTCGAAGCCGCCCTTCGGCTCGGTCCCGGCAGTGGCACCGGGCAACGTCGGCGAAACCAGGGCGCGATCCGAGCTGCCGCACGGACCGCTCGAACCCCAACTGGTCCTGGGCAATGGGCTGGGCGGGTTTACGCCGGACGGGCGCGAATATGTCATCACGATCGCGGCCGGGCAGATGACGCCGGTTCCATGGGTGAACGTTCTGGCGAATCCGTCCTTCGGCACCCTGGTCTCCGAAAGCGGCAGCGCCAACACCTGGAGCGAGAACGCGCAGGAGTTTCGTCTCACGCCCTGGTCGAACGATCCGGTCGGTGATGCCAATACCGAGGCCTTCTACCTGCGCGACGAGGCGAGCGGCTCTTACTGGTCACCCACGCTGCTGCCGAGCGTCGGCTCAACGCCCTACTTGACCCGTCACGGCTTCGGCTACAGCGTGTTCGAACACAGCGAAAACGGGATCGACTCCGAGCTGACGGTGTACGTGGCCACAGCTGCGCCGGTCAAGTTCATGGTGTTGAAGCTGTGCAATCGGTCGGGCCGGGAACGCCGCCTGTCCGCCACCGGCTATCTCGAATGGGTGCTCGGCGACGAGCGGACGAAGACGGCCATGCATGTGAGCACCGAAATCGACGCGGGCAGCGGTGCGCTGTTCGCCCAAAACCCGTACCACACCGATTTCGCCGGGCGCACCGCGTTCTTCGATGTCGATGGGGCACAGCTGCCGGGCACCAGCGTGTGCTGCGATCGCAGCGCATTCCTGGGTCACTACGGGACGTTGCGCCATCCCGCCGCGATGGGGGCTCCGCGGCTTTGCGGCGCCGTGGGCTCGGCGCTCGATCCCTGTGGCGCCATCCGCGTGCCCTTCACTTTGGCCGCCGGGCAGAAGCACGAGCTGGTCTTTCGCCTGGGAGCCGGCGCAACTCGCGAGGAGACAAGTGCACTCGTGCAGCGCTGGCGCGGCCCTACCGCGGCACGCGAGGCGCTGGCCGAAGTGACGCGGTATTGGACGCACACGCTCGGCGCGGTGCAGGTTGAAACGCCGGATCGCTCCCTCGATGTCCTGCTCAACGGATGGTTGCTGTACCAGACCCTCGCGTGCAGGCTCTGGGCTCGCAACGCGTTCTACCAATCCAGCGGCGCCTTCGGGTTTCGCGATCAGCTACAGGACGTGATGGCTTTGGTCCACACTGTGCCCACTTTGGTGCGCGAGCACCTGCTGCGCTGCGCGTCGCGCCAGTTTCCCCAAGGTGATGTGCAGCACTGGTGGCACCCACCGTCGGGAAGGGGCGTGCGAACGCGGTGTTCGGACGACTATTTGTGGCTGCCGCTGGCGGTGTGCCGCTATGTCGTGGTCACGGGTGACACCGGCGTGCTGGACGAGCAGGTTCAGTTCCTGGAAGGCCGGCCACTCAAGGACCACGAGGCGTCGTACTACGACCTTCCCACACGGTCCGACCAGACCGGCAGCCTGTACGAACACTGCGTACGAGCGATCGAGCACGGCCTGCGTTTCGGTGTGCACGGCCTGCCGCTGATGGGTGCGGGCGACTGGAACGATGGAATGAACCTCGTCGGCGCCGGTGGCGAGGGCGAGAGCGTCTGGCTGGGCTTTTTTCTTTGTTCGGTTCTGACGCAGTTCGGTGCCGTGGCCCAGCGGTACGGCGACGCCGCATTGGCACAACGCTGCGCGGCCAAGGGGGCCGCGCTGCGCGCTGACATCGAGAAGAGCGCATGGGATGGCCAGTGGTACCGCCGCGGCTGGTTCGACGATGGTTCACCCCTGGGCACCTCGGCCAACGCCGAATGCCGCATCGACTCGATTGCGCAGAGCTGGGCGGTCCTGTCTGGCGCAGGCGATCCGCAGCGCGTGCGTCAGGCGATGGACGCCGTCGATGCACAGCTCGTGCACCGCGACTCGGCGTTGATCCAGTTGCTCGGTCCGCCCTTTGACCACTCCGATCCCAGTCCGGGCTACATCCAGGGCTACGTTCCCGGCGTGCGCGAGAACGGCGGCCAGTACACGCATGCAGCCGTCTGGACGGCCATGGCGTTCGCTGCGCTGGGCGATGCGCGGCGCGCGTGGGAACTGTTCACGATGATCGACCCGGTCAGACATGCGGATTCGCCGCAGGCCATCGCGACCTACCAGACCGAGCCTTACGTCATCGCATCGGATGTGTACGCGCTGGCGCCGCACACTGGCCGCGGCGGCTGGACCTGGTACACCGGCTCGGCCGGCTGGATGTTGCGTTTCATTCTCGAGTCACTGCTGGGCTTGAACGTCGAATCGAACAATCTGCGATTCGCTGCGTGCCTGCCGGCGCACTGGGACTCCTATGAAGTGAACTATCGGTATCGCACAACGCTCTACCGAATCAGGGTGCTGCAAACAACCGTTGAGGATGACGGACCGCACCTGACCGTGGATGGTGCCGAGCTTCCCGGCTCAACCATCCCCCTGACCGACGACGGCGGCGAACACGCGGTCGTCGTGCGAATCCACAAGACTGGAGCATAAAGATGCAAATCGGAATGATCGGGCTGGGCCGCATGGGTGCCAGCATGACCACGCGGCTGCTGCGCGGCGGGCACGACTGCGTCATCCATGACCGCGACCCAAAGGGGGTCGAGCGCCTGGTGGCACTCGGCGCAACTGGCGCGGCCTCGCTACAGCATCTGGCAACGACGCTGAAGCGGCCGCGCGCGATCTGGCTGATGGTGCCTGCGGCGGCCGTCGACGACCTCCTGACACAGTTGACACCCCTGCTCGACGCTGGCGACATCGTCATCGACGGCGGCAACTCCTACTACCATGACGACCTGCGCCGCGCGACCACTTTGGGGGCTTCGGGCATCCACCATGTCGACGCGGGGACCAGTGGCGGCGTCGCCGGCCTCGATCGCGGCTACTGCCTGATGATCGGCGGTGATGACCAGGCGGTGCAACAGTTGGCGCCGGTGTTCAAAACGCTGGCGCCGGGCGTTGGCACGTCGGTGCCCACACCGGGCCGCCCCAGCGATGCCGGCACGGCCGACCAGGGCTGGCTGCACTGCGGGCCGCACGGCGCCGGCCACTTTGTCAAGATGGTGCACAACGGCATCGAATACGGCATGATGGCGGCCTATGCCGAGGGCCTGAACATCCTGCGCAACGCCCACGCCGGCAAGCGCGCCAGCGTGGCCGACGCCGAGACGACGCCGCTGCGCCGCCCCGAGCTCTATCAGTACGAGATGAACCTGCCCGAGATCGCCGAGGTCTGGCGGCGCGGC
>JADGQF010000116.1 GCA_017882045.1 Anaerolineales bacterium | reverse complement strand
ACCAGCCGCGACGCGGGCAGCGCCGGGCTCAGGGGATCGGTGGGCGGCGCGTCCGCCGGCACGCGCGTCGCCTTGCCGCCCGGAACTGAACTGAAGATCGCCGGCTGCAAAGTCGCCGAAGGAAGAGACACCGGAGTACCGCTGTCCTCGGTCGAGGTACTGGTAGGAGTGGGTGTCTCCGTGACCGGTTCAGGCGCTGTCGGTGCGGCCGGTGGCTCTGGAGGTGTAGCGATAGGTGATTGGAAGCTGCTGCCGGGCAATGGATTGGCCGGCACCTGGCCGGTGGGGGTCGCCACGACCGGCCGCGGCAGGGGGCTGGGAGTTGCGCTGGCGACCGGCGGCGGTGGAGTCGCGCTCGGCGGTAGGGGGGTATCGGTCGGGAGAGGTGTGTTGGTGTACTGGCGCGTGGCCGTCGGATGCTCGGGAATAGTGGCAGTCGGCAGCACAGGCGTATCTGTGCTTGTCGGCGTGAGCGTGTCCGTTGGCGTGGCGGTGGCGGTGGCGGTGGCGGTGGCGGTGGCGGTGGCGGTGACGGTGACGGTGACGGTGACGGTGGCGGTACGGGTGGACGCTTCTGCAGGCAACGACTGCAGGCTGTCGCCGGCTGCCTGCAGAACGGCGCCGCTCGTGCCGACTTTCTCAACAGAGGCTAATATCAACACTAAAACGCAGGCTATAAGCAACCTAGCCGTCAAACGCATCCTCGACAATCTTCGAAATGTGGCCCACGCCGCGCAGTATATCACAACGGCCCACTACGACCAACGCCCACCCGGCGCGTGCACCGGCCGCGTTCGGCGTGCGTGCGCGGTTTCGCCTTCAGGGTTGCCAGAGGGGCACCCATGCGCTAGAATGCGCCAATAGTCGATGCTTTCTTGAAGGGATAAATATAACTCATGAAGGAAGACCTCTTTGCCAGGATTCAGAACCACAGCGCGGTTGTGGCGATCGTTGGCCTTGGTTACGTAGGTTTGCCCCTGGCCGTTGCATTTGCCGAACGGGGCTTCCCTGTGCTCGGGATCGATGTAGACCAGCGCAAAGCCGACTCGCTGAACTGCGGCCGTTCGTACGTGCAGGATATCTCGTCTGAACGCCTGGCTCGATTATTGGCCGATACAGCATCTGATGCCGGCTGCGGTGCTCGCCGGCCGTTCAATCTCCGGCCCGGCACTTTCACTGTCACCACGGATTACGCGGCTCTGGAGCAGTGCGATGCCGCGATTATCTGTGTGCCGACACCCCTTAACAAGACACGCGATCCTGACGTCCGCTACCTGATCTCGGCCGGGGAATCAGTGGCGCAGTTCGTTCATCGGGACATGCTAGTCTCTCTCGAATCGACGACTTATCCCGGCACGACCGAAGAACTCCTGCTACCCATGTTCACGCACCGCGCGACGTTGGAGCGTCTCAACGTGGCAAGCTTCGACGTCGGGGTTGATTTTTTCCTGGCCTTCTCCCCGGAACGCATCGACCCCGGCCGGAAGGATTGGACAATAGAGAACACGCCCAAGGTAGTCGGCGGCGTGACCGACGCTTGCCGAGAGGTGGCGGTCGCGCTCTACTCCCAGATCGTGGAGACGGTGGTGCCGGTCTCTTCAACGCAGACTGCGGAGATGGTCAAGCTGCTCGAGAATACCTTTCGGGCAGTGAACATCGCGCTGGTCAACGAGACGGCCATCATGTGCGACAAGCTGGGCATCGATGTGTGGGAGGTGATCAACGCCGCGGCGACCAAGCCGTACGGCTTCATGAAGTTCACGCCCGGGCCCGGGGTCGGCGGTCATTGCATCCCCCTCGACCCCCATTATCTATCCTGGAAGCTCAAAACACTGAACTACAACGCGCGCTTCATTCAGCTTGCCGGCGAGATCAACAGCGAAATGCCCCGTTACTGGGTTGACAAGGTGCAGGATGCGCTCAACCAGGTGGGAAAGCCGCTCAAAGGCAGCATCGTTCTGGTGCTGGGTGTGGCGTACAAGAAGGATATCGACGACGTGCGCGAGTCTCCGGCGTTGGATGTGATTGAACTGTTGCGAGTGAAGGGCGCCAGACTCAACTACCATGACCCCTACGTCTCGTCCATCCAGCACCAGGGACACCTGCTGGCGTCTGTGCCCGACTTGAATGAGGCTATCACAGCGGCCGATTGCGTCGTGATCGTTACCGACCACTCTGTCTACGATTGGGCGGCGGTCTACCGCCAGGCGCGGTTAGTCGTGGATACCCGGCATGTGGCAAACTAAGTCTGCGTTTAGCGCTCGACCGGCGTCAGCCAGCGATCGGTCCCGTCGCCTTCCGCGGCCCAGCCTGTCACCTGATCACCCTCTACCTGCCACCAGGTGAGCCCGCCCTGCTGATCCTGACCGGCGCGCACCGTGAGCTGCGTGCCGGTCAGGATGCGCGCCACCGGGGCGCCGTCCTTATTTGCCGAATCGCGCACGGTCAGCACTTGCCCTTCCAGCGTAGTCACCTGAACCAGGTCCCCGACTTTGATTGGCCGGTTGACCAGCCCGCCCCCGCCCGCTGCCGGCGTGACAACCGTGCCCTTGTCCGGCTGGAGCCACGGATCATCGGCGGGCCCGGAACTGACCCAGCCGGTCAGACCCGAGCCCGTATCCACCTGCCACCAGGTGAAGTTATCCGCCTGGACGGGACCGCTCTTGATGGTGACTATCTGGCCGGGTCCGAGCTTGCCTACCTGTTTGCCGGTGGTGCCGGCCTTATCGCGCACATTGATCCCACCCACTGCCAGTACGCGCGCTGCCTGGCCGGTGGCCAGTCCCCCGGTTGCGATGGCTAGGGTTGGGGTGATGGTAGGCGCACTGGTCGGGGCGACTGTAGTAGTGGCCGAGGTGGGAGTGATCCGGACCGGCCTGGTCGTCGCCGTGAGCTTGCCCGCGGCTTCCCCTGGGGAGCCAGGGGTCGGAGTCGGTCGTATCTGAAAGCCTCCGCAGGCCAGGGCGGCAAGGAACAGCAGCGCGCACGGCAACAGGGCGCGCCATTGCCCTGGGTTCCTTCGCATAATCTTCCTCCTCAACGTTCTAACTTTACATGCTTTCCGGCGCGGTCATGCCCATCAACCCAAGCACCCTCGCGAAAACGGACTTTGTGGCCGCGACCAGTCGCAGCCGGGCATTGCTCAGTCCCGCCTCAGACGGCTCGGCGGAAACCACCCGGCAGTCTCGGTAGAAAGCATGGAACGTGCTTGCCAGGTCGCTCGCATAGAAAGCGAGGTGATGAGGGGCCAGTTGCAGCACCCCTTTCTCGATTACTTCCGGCAGCTCGAGTATCTTGCGCAACAGCGTCAACTCACCCGGGTGTGCCAACAATGTCAGGTCGCCTTCCGCCCATTTTTCAGGGCTGAAGCCCCGTTCAGTCGCCGTGCGCAGGATACTGGCCATCCGGGCATGGGCGTACTGGACATAATAGACCGGATTCTCGTCGCTTTGCTGCCTGACCAGGTTGAGGTCAAAATCCATCACGGATTGGTTCGAGCGCGTGAGCAACGCGTAGCGGACGGCGTCTGCACCTACTTCGTCGACTACCTCATCGATGGTCACGATATCGCCCGATCGTTTGGATAACTTGACCTCTTGTCCATCCCGATAGAGACGAACCAGGTCGTAGAGCATGATCGTCAAGCGCGCGGCGTCCAGCCCCATCGCTTTCATGAGATGCGGCATGCGGCGGGCCTGGTTCTGGTGGTCAACGGCCCAAACGTCCAGCACCCGGTCAAAGCCGCGCAACACGAACTTGTTGTAGTGATAGGCCACGTCGGAGGCGTAGTACCCGGGCCGGCCGTCAGAGCGGATCAGGACTTCGTCGCGGTCAGAACCAAGCGTGCTGGTGCGCAGCCATACGGCCCCGTCGCGGAACTCAGTCAGGCCCGCCGCGCGCAGGGCGGACATCACTTTCTCAAATGTGCCGTCGGTGTACAGGCTCTGCTCGGAGAACCAGCAATTGAAGTGTATGTGGAGTAGCTCGACCGAGTGGCGGATGCTGACCAGCACTTTCTCCAGCCCTATCTTGCTCAGGGCTTCGATTGCCTCCTCCTCCGGCACGTGCAAAAAGCGCTCTGCGTGCTCGCTCACGATTTCTTTGGCCAGCTCGGTCATGTATAGGCCCTGGTAGTGCTGGCTTTCCAGCGGCGCGTCCTGTCCGAGCGCCTGGCGGTAGCGACGGTAGAGTGTCTCGGCGAAAACACGCATTTGGGTGCCGGCATCGTTCAGGTAGTACTCGCGCTGCACATTATAGCCCGCCGCGGCCAGGAGATTGGCGTACGTGTCGCCCAGCACGGCGTTGCGGGCGGAACCCATATGCAGCGGCCCGGTGGGGTTGGCGCTGATGAACTCGACCTGATAGTGTTGGCCATGACCCAGGTCAAGATTGGCGAACTGCCCAGCCGCCGTCTCCACGGCGATCACCTGCTGCGCCAGCCACGCCTCGCTCAAGCGGAAGTTGATGAAGCCGGGTGGCATCACCTCTACGCTGCCCAGAAACTCGGCCGGTGGAAGGCGCTTGACGATGGCCTGCGCGATCTTGATCGGCGCCATGCGTGCCAGGCGGGCCGACTGCATCGCAACCGCAGTCGTATAGTCGCCGTGGGCGGCCTCTTTTGGCCGGCTGATGTCCGGCGCCGGCGGCTCAAACGACGGCAAATCGTCGTGCTTCTGAGCCTTCCTGACGGCCTGATTGACCAGTTGGGCGATTTGGTCTCGTACTAGCACTAAACTTGTCTCCTTCCTAACCCCCGACCTTCTCCATATCGCACCAGTTCGGACCGGCTTCCATGTCGACTCTCAGAGGGGCTTTTAGCTCATAGGCCCCTTCCATGATCTCTTTGGTCAGCCTCGCGACCCCGGCCAGTTCCTCGCGCGGCACTTCGAGCACCAACTCATCGTGGACCTGCAATTGTAAGCGCGCCCGATAGCCCTGGTCCTGCAGCGCGTGGTACAGGCGGGTCATGGCGATTTTGATGATGTCCGCCGCGGTGCCCTGCACAGGATGGTTGATTGCGGCCCGCTCGGCGGCCTGGCGCGCGATGTAGGCGCGCTGGCCGCTCCCGGTTGTCTTGAGCACCGGGAAGTAGCGCCGGCGGTGCAACAGCGTTTCCACGTAGCCGTTCTTGTGAGCCAGGGCGATTGTCTGGTCCAGGTAGCGGCGGATGCCCGGGTAAGTTTCGAAGTAGCGCGCCATAAACGCTTCAGCGTCGCTCCGGCTCAGCCCGCTTTGCTGAGACAACCCATAAGCGCTGACGCCGTAGGCAGTCGCGAAGTTCATCATCTTGGCCACGCCGCGCTGCTGTTTGGTGATCCGGTCCAGCGGGACGCCATACACGGCGGCGGCTGCGCTCGAATGAATGTCCTCACCTCGGGCAAAGGCGGCCAGCAGGTTCTGGTCCTCCGAAACGTGGGCCAGAATACGCAACTCGACCTGCGAATAGTCCGCCGACAACAACTGGCAGCCTTCCTCAGCCACGAACGCGCGCCGGATCTCCCGCCCGACGTCGGAACGGATGGGAATGTTCTGCAGGTTCGGCGTGTTGGAGCTTATGCGCCCGGTCTCGGCCCCCGTTTGGTTAAACGAGGTATGGATACGGCCGGTACGGGGGTTGACCAACGCCGGCAGCGCGTCCACGTAGGTGCCCAATAGCTTGCTGAGCATACGCTGTTCGAGGATCAGGTCCACGATCTCGTGTCTGCCGCGCAGACCTTCCAGAACGTCCGCTGCCGTCGAGTAGTTGCCGGCCTGGGTCTTCTTCAAGCCTTCGGCCGGCAGCCCGAGCTTGCCGAACAGCACGTCCGCCAGTTGCTGCGTCGAGTTGATGTTGAAAACGTAGCCGGCGATCTCGCAAATCTCGCGTTCGAGCTGGTGCAGGCGCGCCGTCAGATCATGCGACATCTTCTGCAGGTAGGGCACGTCCAGCTTGATGCCGGCGGCCTCCATGGCGGCCAGCACCGGCACCAGCGGCATCTCGACGCGTTCGAACAGGTCGGTCAGGTTCCGTTCGGCCAACTCGGGCAGCACCAGGTCGGCCAGGCGCAACGTTATGGCTGCGTCGGCTGCCGCATACGGTGCGGCTTGCGCCAGTGGCACCTGGTCCATTGTGATCTGGTTCTTACCCTTGCCGATCAGCTCGGTGATAGGCGTCATCTCGACGTGCAGGCGGGTCCACGCCAGGTCCTTGAGCCCCAGGCCGCGATTGGATGGATCGACCAGCCACTCGGCGATCATCGTATCGATCAGCTTGCCGGCGACCCGCAGCCCATGGCGCGATAGCATGGCGATGTCGTAACTGGCGTTGTGAGCCACCTTGGTGATCCGCTCGTCGGCGAAAACCGGCTGCAGCAGCGTGCGGATAGTATCCCAGGATAACGTTCCGGCCTCGGGATGGCGTACCGGAATGTAAGCCGCGGCCTCTGGAGTGCGGTCCCAGGCGACTGATAGGCCCACGAGATCGGCGGAGTGCGGGTCGATGCCTGTGCTCTCTGTATCGAAGGTGATCATCGGGGCAGCCGCCAGCCTGGCGGCTACTTCCCGCAGCGTTTGCTCGTCGAGCACGACGAGGTACGGGTTAGGCGGCAGCGCGCCGGACTGCATGGCGGCGACGGGAGTCGCGCCTGTCTCAGCCGAGAAGAGGGCCATCTGCTCCGCCCCTTGCTCGCCGTCAAGCGCTTCCCCCGGCCCGCCGGGTCCCGCTGGCTGCGTCGCGCTGGCCTGTTCTTCCGTCCCAGCGACGCGCAGGGCCTCTGCTGCCGGTTTGCCGCCCTGTTCCCTTGCCGGGGGTAACCGGTCGACCAACGAGCGGAATGATAGGTCCTGGAACAGCGCGATCACGCGGTTTCGATCGTAGCCGCGCAGGCGGGAGGCGTTCAGATCAAGCTGGACGGGTACATCGATAACGATCTGGCCCAGGCGCTTGCTCAGCGCGGCGTCCGCGCGCCCGTCTTCGAGGGCCTTGCGCGTGCGCTCGGGCGCGACTTCGCCCAGGTGAGCGTACAGCTCTTCCAGCGTTCCGTACTTTTGCAGCAGTGTGGCCGCGCCTTTTTCGCCCACTCCCCGCACGCCGGGGATATTGTCTGACTTGTCGCCGATGAGCGCCTTATAATCAACCAGTTGGTCCGGGCGCAGCCCGTAACGCTCCTCGACCGCCTGGGGCGTGTACAGGATGACGTCCGAGAAGCGGCGGCCTGAAGTAAGGACGGTGATATGCCCGTCGACGACCTGCAGTATATCCCGATCTCCGGTAACAATCAGGCTGTCCACCCCCAACGCCTCCGCCTGGCAGGCAAGGGTGCTCAACACGTCGTCGGCCTCGAAGCCCTCTTTGGTTACGATCGGGATATTCAGTGCGTGCAGGACCTGTTGGATGCGCTCTACCTGTGTCTCCAGCTCATGGGGCGTGCGCTCGCGATGGCCCTTATAGGCTGCGTACAGGTCGTCTCGGAACGTGCGGCCCACGTCGAAGGCGACGACCATGTAGTCGGGCCGTTGGTCGCGCAACACGTTTAGCAGCATGGAGACAAAGCCAAACACCGCGTTGGTCAATTCGCCGCTGGGCGCGGCCATGTCCATCGGCAGCGCGTGATAGGCGCGGAAAGCCAGGCTATGACCGTCAATCAACACCAGTTTGAGGTTTGCCATGCTCGTTCTTGCTCACTTCTTGACGGATTGCGCCCGGATCTTACCACCCTCGAGCAGCGCTTTGATGGCCGGCTGCTGCAGCGCCGAGGCGGTCAGGCGCAGCGAGCGGCCACTGTCTAAACGTAGCGGGCCGCTGCTTAGTTCCAACAGAAGGTTCTCGCCGCTGGCATTGGTGACTTCGACGATGTCGGAGGGACGCCAGGTGATGGGATCATGCTTTGCCATCTAGTGATACCTCTTCTTCCTCGTTTTGTGCTTACCCTGCAGCCATTTTACCTTGCCACCCCCTTAAAGTCAACGCATCGCTTGACATAGCCGTCGTGCGCAAGTATATTATGATAGAATTAATGTTCTGTTTTTGGGATTTGGAAACCGGCGCGCTCTGATTCCGCGACTGGCCTGAGGGTCTGGTATAATCAGCGTGGAGGGGTAGCGAGCATGCCTGACGATTTTGTGCATCTGCACGTACATAGCGAATATTCCCTACTGGACGGCCTGGGCCGCATCGGCCAGTTGACTGCGCGCGCCGTAGAGCTGGGCCAGCCGGCGCTCGCGCTGACCGACCACGGGACCATGCATGGCGCAATCGAGTTCGTGCGCGCCGCGCGCAAGGCAGGCGTTAAGCCGCTCCTCGGCGTGGAGGCCTATCTGACGCGGTACGGAAGGCCGATGGGGGGCCGCGACCCCGAGCAGGATAGGAACCGCCATCACCTGCTGCTGCTGGCCGAGAACATGACCGGCTACCGCAACCTGCTCCAGATCTGCTCCTCCGCGCAGATGGACGGCTACTACTACCGGCCGCGCATCGACGCTGACTACCTGGCAGCGCACAGCGAGGGACTGATTTGCACTTCTGGCTGCCTGTCCGCCGAGCTGCCCACGCTGCTCAAAAACGGCCAGGATGCTAAGGCCGTTGAGCGCCTGCAGTGGTACCGAGACGTCTTTGGCCCCGAGCGTTGGTACATCGAGTTCCAGGAGCACGACATCCCGGAGCTGACAGACGTCAACAAGCGTCTATTCCAGTTTGCCCGCCAATACGACATTCCCATCGTCGTGACCAACGACGTCCACTACGTGCGGGAAGAGGATGCTATTCCCCACGATATGCTGCTGTGTGTCCAGACCTCCGCGCTGGTCAGCCAGCAGGACCGCATGCGCATGTCCAGCCCAAGCTATTTTCTGAAGAGTGCGGCGCAGATGCGCCAGACTTTCCTGCCCCTGGCCGACCTGCCGGATAGCGCTTACACCAACACGGTGAAGATCGCCGAGATGTGCGACGTGGACCCGGAGGACGGCACCTATCATCTGCCTGATATCGCCATTCCGGAGGGATTCACCTACCAGAGCTACCTGCGCACGCTGACTGAGGAAGGACTGCGGGAGCGCTACAGCAGCCATGCCGATGACCCGGCTGTGCAAGCACGCACCGAGCACGAACTGAAAATCATTCACGAGATGGGCTTCGATGTTTACTATCTGATCGTATGGGATCTGACGCGCTACGCCCGGCAGCGGAACATCTGGTACAACGTGCGCGGGTCAGGCGCCGGGTCGATCGTCGCCTATGCGATCGGCATCACTAACCTGGATCCGCTGCGTAACAAGCTCATCTTCGAGCGCTTCCTCAACCCGGGCCGCGTCACCATGCCTGATTTTGACCTGGACTTCCCGGATGACCAGCGTGAAGAGCTGATCCGCTATACGGTGGACAAGTTTGGCTCGGAGCAGGTGGCGCAGATTGTCACGTTCGGCCGCATGAAAGCACGCGCTGCCGTGCGGGATGTGGGGCGGGCGATGGATGTCCCCCTGCCCGAGGTGGACCGCATCGCCAAGATGATCCCCGCCATCCCCGGTAAGCCGGTCACGATCCAGGAAGTGCTGACCGAGGGCCACGAGTTCTATTCGGCCGAGCTGCGCGACCTGTACCAGGGCCAGGACTATGTGAAGAGCCTGCTTGACACGGCCAGCCAACTGGAGGGAGTAGCCCGTCACTCCTCGATCCATGCGGCGGCAGTGGTCGTGGCCGATCGGCCCCTCGTCAACTATACGCCGCTCATGCGCCCGCCAAAGTCGGCGGTCACCGAGAAAATCACGCAGTATGAGTACCCGATCCTCGAATCGATCGGGCTGCTCAAGATCGACTTCCTGGGCCTGGCAACCTTGAGCCTGATGCGGGAAACGGTTCGCCTGATCAAGGAGCGCCACGGGATCGAGTTCACGCTGCAAAATCTGCCCATCGACGACCCCAAGATCTACGAGCTGCTGACGAGCGGTGACGTGATGGGGGTCTTCCAGGTCGAAGGCCAGGGCATGCGACGCGTGTTGATGGATCTGCGCCCGGATAAGTTCGAACACATCGTTGCCACGATCTCACTGTACCGTCCCGGCCCGATGGAGTTCATCCCCGACTATATTGCAGTGCTGCACGGCGAAAAGAAACCGCAGTACGTGCATAAAGTGCTGGCGCCAATCCTGGAAGAATCGATGGGCGTCTGTATCTACCAGGAGCAAGTAATCCAGATCCTGACCGACGTGGCGGGTTACACGGCCGGAGAGGCCGACCTGGTACGGCGCGGCATCAGCAAGAAGTCCAAGAAAACCATGGACGAGCACCGGGAGATCTTCGCCCGGGGCGCAGCCCGGGTGTCGGGTCTGACGCGTGCGGAAGCGGATGAGGTCTGGGACGCTTTGATGGGCTTCGCCCGTTATGGCTTCAACCGCGCCCACGCGGCGGACTACGCGGTCATCGTCGCGCAGACCGCCTTCCTTAAGGCCTATTTCCCTGCCGAGTACATGGCAGCACTGCTGACTATCGAACGTCATGACACCGAAAAGGTGGGCGTGCTGATTGCAGAATGCCGCCGCATGGGTATCGAGGTGCTGCCGCCGAGCGTGAACGTCAGCTCGAACGGCTTCACCATCGAGCAGTTGCCGCCCGATCGGCTGGCGCCAAAGAAACTAAGCGCCTTCCCTTTCCCTGTGCCGGAAAACGCCGCCATCCGTATGGGCCTGGATGCGATCAAGAACGTGGGCGAGGGGCCGGTCGAAGGAATCCTGCGTGGGCGCGGGATAAAGGCCTTCGTTTCCCTGGCCGACTTCGCCGACCGGGTTGACCTGCGGCAGATCAACCGGCGCGGCGTCGAATGCCTGATCAAGGTCGGAGCGCTGAGCGATTATGGCGAGCGCGGGCAGTTACTGGCGGCCATGGATCGCATTATGGGAGCGAGCACGCGCGCGCACGAGGCACGCGAGGTGGGCCAGTTTAACCTCTTCGGCGATCTTCCGGACGCCGACGAGGAAGACTTGCTCCGTTCTTTGACCAACGTGACCAAGGTCAGTCCCAAAGAAGCCCTGGAATGGGAGAAGGAGCTGGTAGGCGTGTACGTATCCAGCCACCCGCTGCAGACAATGACTGCCGAGCTGATCAACGTGGTCACCCACAGCACGGCCGAGCTGACGGAGGAACTGGGGCCGGCTGCGGTGGTAATCGCGGGCATGATCACGGACATACGCCAGATCACCACGAAGAAGGGCGATCCGATGGCCTTCGTGCGCCTGGAAGATCTGCAGGGCAGCATCGAAGTGACCGTTTTTCCGAAGCTTTTCCAGGCCACCCGTCAGTTGTGGGCCACGGACAAGATCGTAATCGTTAGTGGCAAGACCGATGTGCGCAATGGACGGGTGAGCGTGCTGGCCGATTCCGTGCGCGACTACGTGGAAGGCATGACGGTCATCGAGGACACCAGTTCGGTGGCCTACCGCTATCGCAACGGCGGATTGCCAGGAACACCCCGTGTGCGCGAGCTCGGCGCCTCACTGCGCGCTGCGGCTTCGCCGGCGCGTGAACAGCCGGGGAGCGGCTACGGTGCCACTCAGGCAGCGCCCGCCGGACGCCCCGCCGTGGCCGGCGGCTTCGGCGCCCCCGGGGGTTTCACAGGGACGGAAGATAATGAGGGTCGCTATTTCGGCGACGAGAATCCTTTTGCCGCGGAAGAGCCGGATTGGATGGACGGCGAGCCCGGGTCCGGCCAGGCGGGTCCTTCAGAGGCCAGCTTGCGTCTCGCCGGCGGAGGTGAATCCGCGGCTCTGGCCAGGCAAGAGCACCTGCCGGCGCCGGCCAAAGCGCTCCGGGAGGGCGGCGCAGTGGCGCCAGACCCTGCGCCTTCGCCTGTGCTCGCGCGGCCGGTCCCACAGCCATCTGACCGGGAGCCCGTGCGCCCCGCCACTCCGGCCTCCAGTTCAGCCGCGGCGCCGGCCGGCCTGCAGCGACCGGCAGCCAGCCCGGCCGCGCCTGCCACACCGGTGACTCCTGGCTCGACGATACCCGCCCCGCTCGTTGCCGGCGGCCCATCCTCTTCGCCCGCGCCGGTTCAAGCGGCCTCCTCAGGCGGCGCCGGCGCCTCGCGCTCAGAGAGCCAGGCGCGCGCCGAACCGCCGGCCGCGCCGGCCAAGAGCACGCCATCTCTCACCGCCGGCGCAGCAGAGAACGCCCAGGGCAGCCTTATGGTGCGCGGCAGTTCTGCGGGACCGGCAGCCGCGCCGGGCGGGCCTCGCACCTTGCGCGTCACTTTCCGTCGCAGCCAGAGCCTTGAGGGTGACCGCCATCGTTTGTCCGAACTGGTGGAGTTGCTCTCGCGCTTTCAGGGCGAGGACCGCTTCGTGATCGTGGTGGAAGCGGCCGGGATTGCCCGCTATCAACTGGACTTTCCGAACAACTTCACGCGTGTTTGCCGCGAGCTTCAGCAGGAGCTGGTAACAAGATTGGGGACAGGGAGTTGGACGGTCAGCTGAAGACCGGCGTTCTATTCATTGCCGTCCGTGCCTCTGAGCGCGTCGATCCCGCTCCACCTGGCGAACACGATCTCCGACACGTTCATCACGTAATGCACGGCCAGCGGAACCCAGATACTGCCGGTGGCCAGAAAGAGCAGCGAGAGCGCAACGCCCGCCAGGGCCGTGCCCGCCACACCCCACCAGCCTTGCGGCCAGTGCAGCAGGCCGAAGAAAAGCGAGAGCGGCCACAGAAGCCACCAGGGACTCAACAGCCAGGTGAGTCCGCCTAGCGGCAAAGAGCGAAAGAGCATTTCCTCGAGGGCGGCCGCGGGTAGCAATGCCAGGAGTACTCCCAGCCATTCCTTCCCGTTAAGGGGCAGGATGCACTGCACCATCTTGTTCGAGTAAATATCCTCGCCCCAACGACGAGCTGCCAGCCAACCCCCGAGACTCAACGTGACGGCGAGCGCCAATCCCAGCCCGGCGCCCCACAGTAGCTGGGCCGGCAGCCCGCCGGTGTCCCAGCCCAGCGCAGCCGGTCCAGGTCCGAGCCAGCGCCCAAGGGCGATACACAACGCGATCAGCCCCAGACGGAGCAGGTTGTCCGGCCAGGTCAGCAGCAAGTTGAAGGGTGGGGTCCAGCGGCGCAGTAGCAAGCCTGACTGCACAGTGCCCGCGGCGACCGCGCCTATCACCAGCGCCAGGCTCCCCAGGAACAAGGCTCTCTCCACGCTCAGAAGCATCCCGTCACGGTCAATCTTTACTTTTAGCGGTTTGTGATGGTATAGCCGTACGACGCCGGCTCGGTGGTCACCGGAGCCAGCGGGCTGACGATCAGCATGATGTGGCTGTACTTCTCCGCATTCGCCAACGTTAGCCGCCCCTTGCCGCCGGCGCCCACCGGCATGCGCTGTAGCTGCACCGTGCTGCCGTCCG
>JADGQF010000357.1 GCA_017882045.1 Anaerolineales bacterium | reverse complement strand
CAGGGCGCCGGCCCCACCGGCCAGAAGCAGTAGATAGGCCGGCGACACCATGAGCAGGTAGCGCGCGTTAAATTTGGGCGTGCGCGAGGCGAGGGCCAGTATCGCGATCAAGGGCAGCGCGAGAGTGGCAAGCAGGTACCAGGTTCCTCCTGCCCCCTGGTCTCTGCGTCCCGGCGTCGACAAGAGCGCCAAGACGGCGATGCCCAGGGCCAAGCCAAACCAGGGGAGCAGCCGCACTGCGGCGCTTTCCTGCATCATCTCCGGCGCAGCGGCGCTGAAACTGACCGCCACGTGACGCAGCGCCTCACCCAGCTTCAGGCTGCCCTGCCAGTAGCTGCGGTCCACGCTGTAACGGTTCAGCATCGAAGGCAGCCAGGGCAGATACAGGGCAAACACTGCCAGGCTCGCCAGGGCGGCTTCGCCAACGGGGCGCCAAGCCGGCAGGGCGCCGGCCCGCAAGCTCCGGATGAGCCAGGTCGCAAAAAAGCAGAGACCGTACGCCAACAACAAGAACAGGCCGAAATAGTGGGTGTAGAGGGTCGCCGCGGCGGCCAGCACGAACGCAAGCCACCAGCCAAGGGACCGCCTTCGCCCCCGCGCTTGCCCTGCCCGCAGGAGCGCATAACCGGCAAGGGAACCCAGGAAGACAAGCTGGGTGTACATGCGCGCTTCCTGGGCGTAGTACACGTAAGCAGGTAAAATGGTCGCCAACAGTGCCGCGACAAGCCCGGCCCAGTGCCCGGCGCGCCCGGCCCCGAAGAGGCGACGGGCCAGCGCCCACAACAGCGGCACGCCAAGCACTCCGAAAAACGCGGATGGATAACGCAGCGCCCATTCGCTATGCCCGGCCACGCGTATCCAACCGGCAACCGCGTAGTAATACAGCGGCGGCTGGATATCACCGGCCGTCCACCGGGTCAACTCGGCGATTCCACGCGACGCAACCTGGGCAGTCACTGCTTCGTCATACCACAAGCTTTGCGCACCCAGGCGGTAGACACGCAGTGCGAAGGCGAACAGAATCAGCGCCAACAAGGCCAGGCGACGGATGTTCCGTGCCTGACTGGCGCTAGATACCAGGTCATGTCTGCCAGCGTCGCCCGGATCCCGAACCAGCAGTGGATTGCCGGCGACCTCGCCGCGCTGGGGGTTTTGAGACCGCCGCTCGGGGCTGACAATGACATCATAGACACTACCTGGAGTGTGCTGAGCGTTCGCTATCGCGTGGATCGTACTGCTCACTCCTGTGGCTCCCTCGTCACTGCGACACGCAAGCCTCGCGCGCCATCAAACAGGCCAGGTCCGGATGAGGCGATGCTGCGGCATCAATAGTCACGTATCCCAAGACGAATTCATCGCCGGTGACGTTCCCGTCCGGGCCGCGGATCGGCACTCGCTGGCCGGACTGCCAATCATATAGGCCGGCGACCAGGCTGTAGCGTCCCGGCGCGAGGCCAGCAGGGAGCGAGACTGTATGGGCATCCAGGATCACAGACCCAGCCGCCTGAGATCCCCAGGTTGAGGTCGGGCGGGGCGTGAACCAGGTTGGCGTTGCATCTCCGTTGGCCACCGTCTGCCCCTCTGCATCACGCAGATGCAGAAAGACGGTGTAATCGAGCGAGGCCGGCGCTGCGCCGGGCGCCTGCCAACGCAGTATGAGCGGCAGGCTGGCACCGGGTGCGGCGGTCTGCGCCACGCGGTAGCCGTCCAGCCGGACAGCCCAGGTGGTGGCACTAAACTGCGCACCTGCTGCAGACAGCATTTCAGGAGCCTGCCAGCGCACCAGAACGCCGTCCCGACGCATCCAGGCAGGCAGACGCACCTTGCCATCGCCGGTCATTACAGCGTTCGCAATGTCCCCTCCAGGAGCGGCGCCTCCATTGCCATTTGCCTGTGTACGAGGGTCGTCCAGGGGAGCGATCGAGGGCGTCAACGGTGCTCCGTCAGCAGAGACGGCCAGCAGCGGTGCCCAAACGGCCGGCAGGTACCAACCCGCCTTCTCGGTGACCACGATCTCGCCGGGCCGCCAGCGGGCCGGTGGATACCAGATCAAGGCCGGCATAGGACGCTGGGCTGTATCGTCAACGACCGAGCCGTCGGGAGCCAGCACCTGAAGCGCGATCTCCGTTCCATCGGCCAGTGGTGCGAGAGCTTGCCAGTAAAAGCGGAAGCCGGTGCGTCGCCACTTGACGTCGTCCAGCACGTCATAGCCCAGGAGTCTCAGCTTGCCGCCGAACGTGATGTCCAGCGCATGTTGCGGATAAATGCCCGTCACGCGCGCAAAGTCGTAGAACGCATCCGGCAGCACGGCCGCTCCCGCTTGCTTGCGCAACAGCACATAACCATCGGCCGCGTCGGCGACGCCCCACCCGCCGGCCATCAGGCCCTGTAGGTCCGTCCGAACGTCAGCCGGATGCCGGTTCGTGTCGCCTGACACATCGACCAGCACCCATTGTGCGCCGGACACAATGGGGAACTGATAGATCGCTACCCGGTGACTGAGATGTGGCCACAGGTCCGGCGTTGTGCTCAACGCTGCGGCGGGTGGAATTTGGGCAATAAAGCGCGCCAGCAGTCGATCGTGGGTGGTCACCGCGGGCCAACCGCCCGCTACCCGGCGCCAATATTCTTGCCCGAGCGGTGTGTAGCCGGCCCACGCATGATAAGCCAGCGCGCCGGCCAACATGAGAGCGACGCTAACCGTAGTGACGAGCTTAACTGCCTGAAAAGCGCCGGGGAGATTGGGGTGACGATCACTCAGGCCGGCCTTCGAAAGCCTCAGCCACCCCAGCAGCCGCGCCAGCCCAATCGCTCCGGCGATCACGAAATAAGGCACCAGAGGCGCCGAGTAATGCAGCTCGCCCGAATACTGCAGCGGGAAGCTGCTCAGCAGGTTGGCAAGCAGCAGCGGCAGACTGATGAACAGGACCTCAGGTGCCAGGAGCGCCAAGAAAGCCGTGGGGGCCAACAGGCCGAACAGGCACCTCAGGCGCAGCGGCTCGGCAACGGTGCGCAGCACCAGGCCTGGCCGCGTCAGGATGGTCTTGAGCACGCCGGCGAAGCTGCTGCCAAGTTCGCCGAAGCGCGCCGCGTACGGCGACTCCTGAAGGCCATAGGCCTGGGCGGCGAAGTGCGGTATGATCACGAAAGTGGCGACATAAAACCAGGCCAGGCCGAGCAGGCAGACCGCCGCCCCTGACAGCGCCCCAGGCCAATGTCTTGCCTGCGTGTCAGGCTCCCCGGGAGCAGCCGGCCTGCTATCCGCGCCAGGGCGCGCGAGGAGCGTCCTCGCCGTCGCGTACAGGCCCAGCATGGCCGTCAGCAGCGCCATGCCTTCCTGAACGCTCGCCAGAAGGAGCGCGGCCAGGACGAAGCGGGTCCACTGCCGCCGTTCGATCGTCCAGAAAGCCCACCCGATCAGGGGCACGGCCAGGGGCAGCGCGTGGAAGTCGCTGACCAGCGGGGCCTCGAGCGCGGGTACCAGCAGATAAGCCGCTCCAAACGCCAGGGCGCTCCACGGCGCCGCGGCCCCAATGCCGGCTGCCCCCAGCCTGCGACGCGCCAGGAGATAGATAGGCCAGGCGCCGAGGGCAAGACACACCGCCTGCAAGATGAGCAGAGCCCGCACGTCATCCCAGATCCAGAAGACGGGCGCGATCAAGGCGAAGATCGGCTCGACGTGGTCCGTCAGGCGTGTGCTGATGGAGTCGCCCTTGATCTCCTGTAAAAAGCGGCCATGCGCGGTATTCCAGATGGCGATATCCATCTGGCCCAGGTCTGCCTTGTGAGTGAGGTGCGCGTCGTGCAGGCGAATGCTATAGCAGGAGAACCAAAGGGAGAAGGCGATGATGAGGATCGCCAGCAGCCAGGCGGCCGGGTGGCCGGGAAGGGTTGCCGCCCTGAAAGAGACCCCGGCCCTGGCCTGCCCGGCTACCGAACGAGAAACCGTCATTGCTCACCCAACTCGGGCAGTGGGGAACGTTCGGATGGTCTCAGGCGCCAGGTCAAGAGGATGAGAGCCGTCCCCAGCAACTCGCCTACCGTCATCCATAATCGGGCCACAATGGCGATCACGGCCGCCACAGAACCCGGCAGCAGCGCTGACAGCAGCA
>JADGQF010000356.1 GCA_017882045.1 Anaerolineales bacterium | reverse complement strand
ACGTCCCGCTGGCGCCCAACCTGAGCCTGACCTTCTCGCAGCCCATGGTGGCGCTGACTGCGCACGAGGAGCTGGCCGCGCAGAGCGTCCCTGTCAAGCTGAGCCCCGAGCCGCCCGGCGCGTGGCGCTGGGTGGGCGCCAAAACCCTGATGTTCGAGGCCAGCGGCCCGCAGGGACCGGGCACGGTGCGGCTGCCGATGGCCACCTTCTACACGGTGACCGTGCCGGCCGGCACGCCGGCGGCGACCGGCGGGAAACTTGATAAGGCGCTCACTTTCACCTTCAACACACCGCCGCCCAAGGTCGAATCCTCCTATCCCAACGGCGGGCCGGAGCGCGTCGATCCGCTGCTGTTCGTGGCTTTCGACCAACGCGTCGACCCCGGCGCGGTGTTACCGACCATCAAGATCAACGCCGGCAGCGGCGAATATCGTCTGCGGCCGGCGACCAAGGACGAGCTGAAGGCCAACGCGGACGTGCAGCGCCTGGCCGGCGCGGCAGGCGACGGGCGTTGGCTGGCGTTCAAGGCCGACAAACCTTTCCCGGGCGACCAGATGGTCGTCGTCAGCGTGGGACCCGGCACTCCCTCAGCCGAGGGGCCGCGCAAGACCGCCACCACCCAGAGCTTCAGTTTCCGCACTTTCGGTCCCCTGCGCATCATCCAGAGCCAGTGCGGTTATGACAACAACTGTCCGCCCTTCTCGCCGTGGACGATCCGTTTCAGCAACCCGCCGGACGTGGCCGCTTTCGACGAATCCATGCTGACCATCACTCCGGCCCTGGCCGCAGCCAACATCAACGTCTACGGCGACACCATCCAGATCCAGGGCGCCAGCCAAGGGCGCACGACCTACACTGTGACCGTGCACGGCACGCTGAAGGACCAGTTCGGCCAGACGCTGGGCAAGGATCAGGCAGTCACCTTCAAGGTCGGTTCGGCGCAGCAGACGATCTTCGCGCCCGGCAACGGTTTCCTGGTGCTGGACCCCGGCGCCAACAAGCCCGCCTACTCCGTGTTCACCATCAACTACGATAAACTGGCCGTGCAGGCTTACTCCGTCAAGCCGGAGGACTGGCCGGCTTACCAGACCTGGCTGCAAAATTACTCCCAAAACCAGCAGTCGCCCGCGCCGCCCGGCCAGCGCGTGCTCGATCAGACGATCAACATCGGCGGCCAGCCCGACCAACTGAGCGAGACGGTCATCGACCTGAGCGCGCTACTGAAGGGCGGGCTGGGCCAACTGGTGCTGGTGGTCGTTCCAGGACCACAGCGCGACCCCAACCAGCGGCCTGCCGTGCAGGCCTGGGTCGAGGGCACGCGCATTGGGCTGGACGCGGCGGTGGATAACAACCGGATGCTGGCCTGGGCCAATGCGTTGACCGACGGCGCGCCGCTGGCAGGCGTCCAGTTGAGCCTGGCGAACACGTCTGTGAGCGCGACGACCGGCGCGGACGGCACCGTCACCCTGCCCCTGCCCGAGACAAGCGGCGCCCAGTTGCTGATCGCCCGCCTGGGAAGTGACACGGCCTTCCTGCCTCAGAACCCCTACTGGGGAGACAGCGGCGGCTGGAAGCGGAACCCGACCAGCGACAGCCTGCGCTGGATGATCTTCGACGACCGGGGCATGTACCGGCCGGGCGAAGAGGTGCACGTCAAGGGTTGGCTGCGCCGGGTGGGCGCCGGGCCGGCCGGCGACATCCTGCCGCTGCAGGCCGCAGTGAAGCAGGTTTCCTGGCAGTTGAACGACCCCCAGGGGAACCAGGTGGCCAAGGGCACGATGCCGGTCAACCCGTTGGGGGGCTTCGACACCGCCATCAAGCTGCCCGATAACATGAACCTCGGCCAGGCACAGATGATGCTGACCGCCGAGGGCGCCGGAAACGTGGACAACAGCCAATGGGGGCACCAGTTCCAGGTGCAAGAGTTCCGCCGGCCCGAGTTTGAAGTGTCCGCCGGCGCGAGCGACGGCCCGCACTTCGTGGGCGACAACGCGGTGACCACCGTCACCGCCCGCTACTACGCGGGCGGCGCGCTGCCCACCGCCGACGTCACCTGGACGGTGACCTCCTCGCCCACGACCTATAGCCCGCCCGGCTGGGATGGCTTCACCTTCGGCACCTGGACCCCCTGGTGGATAACGCCGCTGGCCAACTTCGGCGGGCCGTCCCGCCCCTTTGGCGGGCCATTCCAGCCGCCATCCGCGCCGCAAACCTTCAGCGGGCACACCGACTCCTCCGGCAAACACCAGTTGCGGATCGACTTCGACTCGACGGATAAGCCGGAGCCGGCCAGCGTTGTTGCCCAGGCGACGGTGATGGACGTCAACCGGCAGGCCTGGAGCGCCGAGGTGGATCTGCTGGTGCACCCGGCCGCGCTTTACGTGGGCCTGCGCAGCGAGCGCATGTTTGTCGATCGCGACCAGCCCTTGCGGGTGGACGCGATCGTGGTGGACGTAGACGGCAAAGTGTCGGCCGGGCGGCCGATCAGCATGACCGCTTCCCGCCTGGAGTACAAGTACAAGCCGGCGCCGGGCGGCGGCAGCCAGTACGTACAGGTGGAGACCGCGCCGCAGCAGTGCACGATCCAGTCCGGCCCGGCGCCGGTGACCTGTACCTTCGAGACCCCGGTGGGCGGGGAATACCGCATCACCGCCAGCGTGACCGATGACCAGGGCCGCCGCAACCAGAGCCAGTTGAGCCGCTGGGTCAGCGGGGGCAACCAGCCGCCGGCCCGTAACGTGGAACAAGAGCAGGTGACCCTCATCCCGGACAAGAAGGACTACAAGGCCGGCGACACGGCGGAGATCCTGGTGCAGGCGCCGTTCGCCCCGGCTGAGGGCGTCATGACCCTGCGCCGCTCGGGCATCGTGTCCAGCCAGCGCTTCAGCATGAGCAGCCAGTCTTTTACGCTCAAAGTGCCCATCGTGGACGCCTACGTGCCCAACGTGCAGGTGCAGGTGGACCTGGTAGGCGCTGCATCGCGCGTGGATGACGCCGGGAATGTCGACGCAAAGCTGCCGAAGCGCCCGGCCTTCGCCAGCGGGAACTTGGACCTCTCCGTGCCGGCGCTGGCGCGGACGATGAAAGTCACGGTGACGCCGCGCGCCAAGGCCTTGGACCCGGGCGGCAAGACCACGCTGGATATCGCGCTGAAGGACGCGGCCGGGCAGCCGGTCAAGGGCGCCGAGCTGGCGGTGGTCGTGGTGGACGAGGCAGTGCTGGCCTTGACCGGCTACCAGATGCAGAACCCGATCGACGTGTTCTACAGCCCGCGCAGCCCGGATACCGCCGACTACCACCTACGCAGCAACGTGGTCCTGGCGAACCCGGGCCTGCTGCAACCTGGCCAGCAGGCAGTGGAGAAACTAGCCCTGAGCAGCATGGGCGTCGCCCGGTCGGCCGCCATGCCCGCCGCCACCGCCGCCGCCGCCGCCCCCGCCGCCGCCCCGACAGCAGCGCCGGGAGCCGCGACGGACGCGAGTGGCCGGGCGCCACAGCCGCCGCCCATCGCCCTGCGGACAAACTTCAACGCGCTGGCGGTGTTCTCGCCGACGGTGCCGACGGACGTGGACGGCCTGGCGCAGGTCGAGGTCAAACTGCCTGACAGCCTGACGCGCTACCGGGTGATGGTGGTGGCGGTCGACGCCGGCGGCAAGCAGTTCGGCGAAGGCGAAGCGACGCTCACCGCCCGGCTGCCGCTGATGGTACGCGCCTCGCCGCCGCGCTTCTTGAACTTCGGCGACCGCTTCGAGCTGCCGGTCGTGCTGCAGAACCAGACGGATGCGCCGATGGCGGTGGACGTAGCCGTGCGCGCCACCAACGTCACGCTGGCCCACGTCACGGCGACCGTCACAAATGTGGTCAGCTTCGACGCGCAGACGGTGACCGTGCCGGCCAATGACCGGATCGAGGTGCGCTTCCCGGCTTCGGCCGACCAGCCGGGCACGGCCCGCTTCCAGGTGGCCGCCGCGCAGAAAACGGGTGGCGCCGCGGCCGATGCTTCTCAGTTCGAGCTGCCGGTCTACACCCCGGCGACCACCGAGACCTTCGCGACCTACGGCCAGATTGACGGCGGCGACGCGACGGCGCCGGCGGCCATCGCGCAGCCGGTGATC
>JADGQF010000115.1 GCA_017882045.1 Anaerolineales bacterium | reverse complement strand
ACCCTCCATCAGTTCCACCAATCGCTTTGTCACAACCAGGCCGATGCCTGTACCAGCCACGCCGCCGGCCTCCTGGCCATCCCCCAGCATCCCCACCGTCATGGCGACGATCTCCGCCTCGAACTTCGCGCCGCTCGGCCAGACGTCCGGGTGCAGTGGGTTGCTCTGCGACTGCCTGGCGTTCATCAGCGGCTCGCCGTCCCGGTCCACGGGCACCGTGCCCGACCACTGGGCGGTACAACACACGGCCCCGATGCAGTTCGGCGACACCAGGCGCCGCTCGAGCAGGCGACGCGTGCAGGTTGCGATGGCGTTCTACCAGTCGGCCGGGCGCTGTTCGGCGCCGCCGCCCGGTTGCAGAAACAAGGGGATCGGCTCAAAGGTCCAGTCGAGCACTCGGCCCTCCGCCGAGATCAGGCCGACTTTCGGGCCCGAGGCGCCCAGGTCGATCGAGAGAACACACATACCGTCCGACTGCGGGGCGGCGCCGTCGTCACGCAAGGCCATGGTCCAGCCCTCCCTTCCCAGTGGCCGGCTAGCCAGCCCGGCGGTGGCTCCCTCCTTCCTCCACTGACATGGTATGAGAGAAATATCGCTAAGTTAATCCCGGCTTCGCTCATTCGCTCAGGGAGCATTTCGGATTTGGGGCAGAAAGATCATGCCATGGCGAAGCTGGCACGCTGCAAGCGTGCCCTACGTCCGCCCGTAGTCCACCCGTAGGTCCGGCTTGCAGCCGGACGGCCCTTGCCCCCAGAATGAAATGCTCCCTTCGCTCATTGCTCAGAACAGATGCTCGCTGAGCAAAGTGACGCCAGGGCCGGGGCCGCAGACGATCACCTCTTTGACGGCAGGGATTTCGCCCAGCCGGGCCCGCACGGCGGGCAGGTGCTCGGGCAAGGTGAGGATATGGACGTTAGGGCCGGCGTCGATGGTGAAGTAGGCGGGCAAGCCGTCACGGCGCCAGGCGCGCACCGCTTCGACCACCGCCTGGGTGCCGCAATTCCAGTACCAGACGGAGGGCCGCGAGGTCAGCGCGACCGCATGCAACGACAGGGCGTCCGCCTCGGCGGCCTCGCCCAGCGCGTCCAGGTCACGCGCCAGGATCGCCGCCCGGCAGGCGGCCAACGCCCCGTCAACGGTGGCCAGCCGCGCGGCCAGGAACGGGCTTGTGCTTGCCAGGCGGTGCCCCGCTTCCGACGGCACCTCTTTGGCCTCGCCCGACACCACTGCCACCGCGTCCACCAGCCGCCAGTGCTCGGGCGGGGCGAACTGCACCGCATACGAGTCGGCGTGGCTCGTCCCGGCCAGCCACTCCACATAGCCGCCGTGGAGCGAACGGCAGGCCGAGCCGGAGGCCAGGCGGGCCATCGCGCTCAGTTCCGCCGGCGTCAGGTCCAGCCCCAGCCCGGCCGCGGCCGCCACGGTCAGCGCCGCGAAGCCCGAGGCCGATGAGGCGATCCCGGCGCCGGTCGGAAAGCTGTTGCGCGATTCGACGCGCGCCCGCCAGGAAGCGGGGTTCAAAGCCGGGTTGTGGCCGAATCCCGCTGCCGGCTGCGCCGCGGCGAGGGCGCGCAGGCGGTCGAGCTGTGCCATGACGCGCCGGGTGGCGGCCGCGCCGGCCGGCTCGTCGTTCAGCCTTAACACGTCGGCGGCCAGGCCGGGCAGAAATTCCACCGTAGTCAGGGTGAAAGCGTTGTCCAGCGTCATGGACAGGCTGTTGTTGAGCGGCAGATTCAGCTCGGGGTCCGCCTGGCCCCAGTATTTCACGAAGGCGATATTCGCCCCGGCGCGCGCGCTAGCTTTCATGGCAATCTCACTGCCGATTTGTGGATTCATGCACTTCCCCATTATAGTAGGGCCACCGTCCAATCACCAACCAAGGAGGTCGCCGTGAAGGGCAACGACAAGATCCTCGAGCGTCTGAATTTCCTGCTCGCCGACGAGCTGACCGCCGTCAGCCAGTACATGGTGCACTCCGAAATGTGCGCTAACTGGGGCTATGGCAAGATCGCCGACGTAATCGAAAAGCGCGCCATCGACGAGATGAAGCACGCCGAGAAGCTGATCGGCCGCATCCTCTTCCTGGAAGGCAAGCCGGTCGTGAGCAACCTCAACCCGATACACATCGGCGCCGAGATCCCCGAGCAGATCGACAACGACTGCGGCGCCGAAGACGGGGCCGTGCACGCCTACAACGATGCCATCCGCCTCTGCGCGCAAGAGGGCGATAGTGGCACGCGCGAGCTCCTGGAAGACATCCTGGAAGACGAGGAAGAGCACATCGACTGGCTGGAAAACCAGCAACTCCAGATCGCGCAGATGGGCCTGCCCATCTACCTGCTGGGTCAGCGGGACTAAGCCATAACCGTTGGACAACGCTTATCGCCGCCGGGTGGGCTGCCTGTTAGGGCTCGGGCTGGCGCTGGCCTTCGGGCTGGTGGCCACGAACGTGAACCGGCTCGCGCTGCCCGGCGTGCCACTTTACCAGCCGCCGCTGGGACCGTGGGGCAACCTGGTGCTGCTCGCCGCGGCCGGCGCGACGCTGGGCCTGCTCAGCGCCTGGCCGGAGAACGGGGTGCTGGGCACTTTCGCCTCCGCCTCGCTGGGCGCGCTGCTGCTGGTGGCCTTCAACATGCTGGCTGCCCAAAGCCGGGGCGACCGGCTGTGGGTGTTCATCGTTGGCAACGCCTTTCTCCTGCTGCCGCTGGCCGCGCTGTGCGTCCCCCTGCTGGGGCTGGTGCGCTGGACCGCCGGCAAACAAGACGAAGCGCGCCAGTTGCACCTGCCCGCCTGGAGGCGCCTGCTCGGTCCCCTGGCGCTGTTCCTCGTGGCCGGCGCCTGCGGCGCGTTCGCACTCTACCACGCGGATACGCGCGTGGCGCTGGCCCGGCTGGACGGGTCGCTGGCGCAGGCGCAGGCGGCCGCGGATCGCAGCGCCCTGCCGGCATTTCTGCAAGGCGAGGACGTGGGCGGCTTCCTGGAACACGCCCGGGGGCGCTACACGTTGCAGCACGAGGGCAATAACCTCGACCGCTTCCGCATCCCCCGTCCGAGCCTCAACTTCGACGACCAACAGGCCATCATCGCGCGCTTCGAGGCCGGCTGGAGCCTCGTCTGTATCTACCCCACGCCCGACGCTGACCCCTTATGTAAAGGGTTTGCCGGGCTGAATCCGTAAGGGCGGCGGCGCGGCGCCTGACAGGCGGGACAGGATGGCGGAGCCGGGCGGAGAGCTCTTCATGCACGAGTGGATGGACGTGACCCACGTCCCCTTCGATGCGCTGCTGCTGCTCGAACGCGTGCAAATCGGCTGGCTGCCCAAGTGGGCGGGCCTGCCGCGCCCCCAACTGGCGGTCGCCTTGCGCGCTCACCCTTCCGTCGAGTGGTACCTGCGCCACAAATGCCCTGAGATCGCGCCCTGGCTGGATGAGTTGCGCGCCCGGCCCGCCGCGCCCGCTGCGCCCGCCGCTCGCAGCGAGACGGAGCTGCGCCAGGCCGAGCTGAGCGTGCTGCGCTCGCTGCAGGACCTGCTGGTCTACGCCCTGGATCCGGCAGCCTACGACGCGCAACCCCTCCTCGGCTGGGACTCGGCGGAGCTGACCGGTCTGGCGGATTTCGCCGGGGCGACCGTGATCGACGTGGGCGCAGGCACCGGCCGGCTGGCCCTGACGGTGGCGCCCACCGCGCGCACGGTCTACGCCGTGGAGCCCGTCGCCCACCTGCGCCACTACCTGCGCCAGAAAGCCCGCCGGCTGGGGCTGGACAACGTCTACGTGGTTGACGGCTTGATCACCGCCATCCCCTTCCCGCCTACCTTCGCCGACGTGACTATGGGCGGCCACGTCTACGGAGACGACCCGCCGGCTGAGTACCGCGAGCTGGCGCGCGTCACGCGTCCGGGCGGCCTGGTGATCCTCTGCCCCGGCACGCGCGACGTCGACGGACCCGTCCACACCTACCTTGTCGAACAGGGCTTCCAATGGTCGCGCTTCGCAGAGCCGCGCGATGGCATGTTCCGCAAATACTGGAAACGCGAGCGCGTCAAGCCCGTGCTGCGGAGCTAGCGCGGCAGGAACCAATAAATCGTATACTATGTGTAGGGTAGGCGTACAGTAGGACGCGGCTCTTTGTGCTAATCTGCGGGTGCGCGAGCAAGCGGACGTTTCTCCTTCTCCTCCTTTTTTACAGGGCGCCGGGGCAGTAGTTGCCTCGGCGCCCGAACGTTAAGGGGCTGACCATTCATACCAGGAAAGGCTATCCCGTGCTATGCTTGGGGAAGATAGAAGTAACTGGCGTCCGGTGAGACGTGCGATGCAGAGATACAGAGCACTAGAGTTGCTCCGATCGCACCGGGCTGATCTAGAGCGTCTTGGTGCCAAGTCGTAGGCCCTTTTCGACTCGACGGCGCGCAACGAAGCCACGCCGCGGAGCGGTGTGGACCTATTGGTCGAGTTCGCTCGCCCCGTTGGGCTCTTCGAGTTCATCGATCTTCAGAACTACCTGGAGGAGCTGCTGCAGCCTCGCGTGGATCTGGGCACTCCCGCTTCGATGCGACCAAGGCTGCGAGAGAGGGTGCTGAAAGAAGCAGTGTATGTCTCCCGTTCCTAAACTGATTCCAAGGCGAAATCCACATGCTGTGTCTGGGTGCACAATTAACTGGCCGCTACCATCAGCGCATCGGCTTGAGCCTGCAACTCCTTACGACAGCGTTGCTTGACCTCGGCTGTACGCTCGGCCAGTGCTGCAAAGAAGCGGTCCATCTGCTCACGCACCTTGACTGCGGTGCCAAAGCAGGTGTTCGCGGTCACCTCTTCGCGCGCCCAGTCCCAAATCGCCTCGTCAGGATTGAAGTCAGGGCTGTATGCGGGCAGAGCCACCAGGCGCACGTTGAGCCCTGGTGTGGCCAGCTACTCTCGCATCGCCGGTCCGCGATGCGCCGGGCCATTATCCCAGATCACAATCAGCGACTCGCGGTACTTGGCGCGCAACTGTTGCAGGGAAGCGACCGAGGTCTCTGCCGTGCAGTTCTCAGTTACCGTCATGGCATCCACCTCGCCCGTTTCTAGGCACACACCCGAGTAGTAGGTGGCCTTCTCGCCAAACTTGGGACTGCTCGAATCAGCGAAGGCTGGTTCGCCACGCAGCACCCATTTGGCCCGCAATTCCGCATCCGCCCGGACGTGCGCTTCGTCCACAAAGATGATCTTGGCCCCTGTGGTCTGGACCTCGGCCCGCAAGGCAGCATAGGCAGCGACAAACGCCTCTCGCTTCGCCGCATCGGCCTTCAGGAACCGCTTCTTGGGTCGTTTCACCACGAAACCCAGGCACTGCAAGTAGTTCCAGCAACTGCTGCGGTTGAGCACGCGGCCAAAGCGTTCTTGGACGAACTGCCGCACGACCTTCCAGTTCCAGTTCGCCAGGCCGATACCCGAAGCCGCCGGCGTTGCCTGGACCGCCGTCTTCAACTCGGCTTGTTGCGCCGTGTCAAGGGCGGGGGGAAACCGGGAAACCACCACTCTGCTCAAAGCTGAGACCCGTCGGACCTTTCTGGCGGAAGTCTTCCGCCCAATCGCCTATCGTGTGGGCGTCTCGCTCCAGCGCCTCGGCTACCTGGGCGGCTGACCAGCCACGTGCCAACAACCAAACCGCATGCCACCGTTCGCGTTCCCGAGACGTCGGTGCGCCGTACATGCGCTCACGCACTGCCTTGACGGTCAACTGCCAGCGCCCGAGCGTTACAAGCATGTCGTTCATTGCAGAGCCCTCGCCAATCGGTGTATCACTGGCAGTATACCACTCGGCTCTGCGGGTTTCACCTTGGAATCAGTTTAGTGCACGTCCGCCGGGTACAGCGCCCTGTACATCTGGTAGTTCAGCGAGACGCGCTCCAGGTACTCGCGCGTCTGGCCGAACCCAATCCAGCGTATCAGGTCCTCCCGGCTCGACACCAGCGGGTCTTTAAGCCAGGTATCCACGCTGCCCGGGCCCCCGTTATAGGCGGCAATGGTCAGTTCCTGGTCCCCCTTGAAATACTGGAGCAGGTAGTGCAAATACCAGGCGCCCATGCGGATGTTAGTCTCCGGGATGAAAGCCGCGCCGGGTGGGATGTCCTCTTTCAGTTGCTCGGCGATGTAAGTCTGTGTCGGCGGCATGACTTGCATCAGGCCACGCGCGCCAACCGATGAGAGTGCCTCGGCGTCGTAACGGCTCTCAGCGCGCATCACCGACCAGACCAGCAGCGGATCGACGCCAAACTCTTTGGCCGCGGCGCGCACCGTCGCCGAATAGGGCTGCGGATAGCTCAACTGCCAGAACGCGGCCGGGGCATAGGGATGGTCGCCGACGTAGGTAGCGGCTATTTCCTGGGCGGCGCTGACGTCGCCGGCCGCCACGAGAGCCTGCGCCATGGCGAGCCCGACCTCCGGCGCGCCGGCATTGCGCGCCGCGAGTATCAACTCCAGGTGCGCCAGGTCCGCCCGGCCAATGACCGTCAGGGCACGCGCCTTGGCCAGGATGTCCTGGCCCGCGGCAGCCGCGGCCGGCGCGAGCTCCAGGTTCGGACCGGCCTTGCGGGCGCGCAGCGCCAGCCAGTCCAGCCCCAGGCCGTCCAGCAACGCCTGGCCCTGCGCCTGAGTCCCCTGGTCCCCCAACTTCTGTCCCAGGATCAGCAGCCGGTACGCGGCGTCATCGGCAAAGTCGGCGTCGCTCTTAGCGATGCGCGCGTAAAGCGGCAGGGTTTCCGTGATGTGGCCTTGCTTCTCGAGGATGCCGGTCGCCGTCCACCAGGCAACGGGATACGGCGAATCCTTGTAGAGCGCCAGGGCCTCGTCGGGCTTCTGGGCGGCCAGCAGGTCGGCCTGGGCAAGCCGGCTGTCGGCCGTGTCCACCGTTTTATAGAGTGCCAGGGCCTCATCGGCGTGCCCCTCCTGCGCGAGGACGCCGGCCAGCCCAGTTTTGGCCGCCGCATCGCTCGGGTTCTGCGCGAGCCACTGGCGGTAGGCGGTCTCCGCCTCGGCACTGCGCTCAAGCGTCGTCAGGGCCTGGGCGCGCAGCGGCAGGGCAGCCGGGTCAGCGCTGGTGCGCAGCGTATCCAGGGCATCACTGTCATAGCCGGCGGCGATCAGGTCTTTGGCGACAACCAGCGGATCGTGCCCGCTGCGGCGCACACCCTCAAAGGCATCCGGGAGCTTATTCAGCAGGCGGACGTATTGTGCGTAGGCGCCCTGGTCGTCACCCTGCTCTTCCAGCCGGCGCGCCAGCTCGAGCCGCAGGGCTTCGTCGTCGTTCAGGGCCAGGGCGGCCAGGTACTCGTCCTTGGCTTGCGGCGCGCCGCTGCCCGCGTAGTAGCGCGCCAAGGCGATGTGCGCCTCATAGGCGGCGGGGCTTTGCGGACGCAGGGCAATCACATCCTGCAGCGTGCGCACGGCTGACAGGTCCGGCATGGCGGAGGCGGCCGCCCAGAGAGCGGTGTACTCTTTGATCTCCGGCAGCTTTTCGCCAAGCCGCCCATACAACGGCAACGCTCGTGCCGGTTCAGCCGCCTGGGCCACGCGGTACAGGTCCAGCGGTGCGCGCAAAGCATCCCGTTGGGTCCAGGCGTAGTACGCCACGCCGGTCACCACCAGGAGCACGACGAGCACGAGGAACCAGCGCAGGTCTGGCCGCTGCCGGCGTTCATTCAGCAGGCTTAGACGCATATCGAAACTCCAGGCCGCTCGTCACCCTCGGCGGCCACCAGGCCGCCCTTCCGGCGGGCCAGGTAAACCCACGGCGAGACAGGCATTATTTGCTTCCCAGGGCGAACGCGTGCAGCCGGCGGTCGGTCGAGCCAACGTACAGCTTATTGCCGGCTACGGCCGGCCCCGCCGCGATGGCGCCCGCCGTGCGATAGCGCCAGGCCGGCGCGCCGGTCTTTACGTCCAGGGCATACAGGTAGCCGTCGTCAGAGCCAAAGAACACCAACGCGTTCGACACCGCCGGCGCGGAACGCACGAGGCTGCCAGCCCGGTACTGCCAGAGCGTGTGACCGTCCCGCGCGTCCAGCGCATAAAGGTGGCCGTCATCCGCGCCCACGTACACCGCGCCACCGGCGGCGGCGGGCGAGGACTCGAAGGCGGCGTCGCCACGGAAGGTCCAGAGCAGCCGGCCTGTGACGGCATCCAGCGCCAAGAACTGGCCGTCCAGCAACCCAGCGAACACGCTTCCCGCCGCCACAGCCGGGGTGCTCATCAGCGGGCCGGCGGCCCAGTAGCGCCAGCGCAGCGTGCCGCGCGCCGCGTCCAGCGCATACAGGTAACCGTCGCCCGAGGCGGCGAAGACCACATTCTCACCCCATGCCGGACCACCCTCGATGGGCCCTGCCGTGCGGTAGCGCCAGAGCAGCGTGCCGTCCCCGGCCTTCAGCGCGTAGACGTAGCCGTCGTATGAGGTCACGAACAGGACCTCCCCGGCGAGCCGCGGCGCACCCGTCACCCAGCCTCCCGTGGCGTAGCGCCAGCGCAGCTTGCCCTGTGCGGCATCCAGCGCGTAGACGTTGCCGTCCCAGGAGCCAAAGTAGACCACGCCGCTGGCCACGACCGGAGAAGAGGTCACATTGTCCCCTGTCTCGTAGCGCCAGATACGTTCGCCGGTATCCGCGTTGACGGCATGGAGCGCGTTGTCGTCCGCGCCCACGTAGACGACATTGCCGGACGCGGCCGGCGTGCTGCGCACGTAGTCGCCCGCCGCATAGGCCCAGGCAAAGGCGATTTGCGGGGTGGGAGTGGCCGGGGCCGCGTTGGTCGTGGAGCCGAGCAGTAACAACGCCAGCGCCAGGGCGCTGATCGGCGCCCGCATCCTCTTCATAGATCTCCTATTCGCGGCTCAGCGGCTGCTGGGCGCCCAGCAGCTCCTCGGCGCCCAGCGCGTGCTCCGGCAGCGCGGGCTGGCGGGCTTCGTGGGCAAAGAGGCGCAGCAGCATCACCGCGGCCAGCAGGCCAAACAGGCCCGTGATCAAGACGACGCCGTCGGCGCCGAGCCAGTCCACGAACGGTCCACCGATGCTGGAGCCGAGAAACTGCCCCAGCCCCAGGAAAACCGAGTACAGGCCCATGATCGCGCCGCGATCGCCGGCGTGCTCCTCGGTTATGTCGGCCAGGTGCGCCAGCGCGGCCGGGGTGAAGCCGCTCTGCACCATGATGCTCAGGAACAATAGGCCTGCCAGGGGCAGCACCAGCGGCGCGTTCAGGGCGGGCTGGCGGTTGAGGGCAAACATCAGCAGGCACGAGACGAATAGCCCGCCGACTCCGATCAGCATCACCGTGGGCCGCTTGACGTGTGGGAACAGCACCGTCCACAGCACAATGCCCAGCACGAACACCAGTGCGTAGCCGGCCACGATATTGCCCGCCTGAAAGCTGTCGAACTTACCCACCAGCAGTTGGCTCGGGAAGCGGGTCTTGTCGGTCAACACACGCGGGATCAGGTTGATCCAAACCCCGAGCACGCCATTGATCGCGATCCAAGCCGGCGCGAAACCGGCCACGCGCGGGCTGCTGACGATCCGCCAGTAATGCCGCCACTGCTCTCCCGCCCCTTCGATCGGCCGTGGCCGGTCCCGCGGCGCCCGAAAGTCGCTCGTGCCAAACCACAACACCAGCAGGCTGGCCAGGTAGATCAGGGCGTTGAGCGCAAAGGCCGGGCTGGTGAGGGGGATACCGGCCACTATCGCCGCGGCGCCGAAATGTCGCCACAACAGGCCGCCCAACGAGAAGCCCAGCGCCATGCCGCCGATGGTCGCCACCTCGAACAGCCCGCTGACGCGCGAGCGCAGCTTGTGCGAGCCCGCCGTGGCCTCGGCGATATAGCCCAGGGTGGCGGGCGCGTTGCTGGCGGTCGAAAGCCCTTCGAGCAGGCGGGTGAAGATCAACAGCCAGACGATGGTCGTCACGGCGGTGATCTGCACCGCCAGGGCGCCGAAGAGCGGGCCGAAGATGATGAAGAGCTTGCGCCCGTAGCGGTCGCTCCAGGCGCCAAACAGCGGCGCGCCGATCAGCTCGGCCGCGAAGAAGGCGCCGATGATGATGCCGCCGAGGGTATACGAGATCGGGTAGAGGTTGCGCGCCGCGGTAACCAGGCGCAGCGGGTGCTCGGGCGACAGCGCCGCTTCGTGGATCGCGTTGAAATAGAACTGGATATTCTCGCCCATGGCGCCAGCCGCCGCGCGCAGCAGGAGGCTGCCGACGATCACCGCGGCCAGGGAACGCGTCAGGTCGGCAGGTGGTAGGTTTTCAAGACGGGCTCGGGTCATGGGCGCCTTTGTTGGACCGGGCAACCAGATGACGCGCCTGGTTGGCGATGCGGCACGGGCCGGCTGCAGTGCTGCCTGGCTGACCGATGATAGCGGCGCGGGTCTCATTTGTCAAACAGGCGAGTTGCCTCACCTGAAATCTTACTTTGCAGAGGCTGAGGTTCTGCGACAAAGCGAAAAAAGACGCACTTGACTTGCCGCGCGTTCCCCCTATAATGGTCTGGTGTCAGGTGGCCTTCGTTTCTAAGAGCGGGCTCTGAGCCGGGCTCAGAGCCAAGCGCAAGGTCGTGCAACGTGAGTGCTGACCAGGTCAAAGAATCGCTGGTGGCCCAGGTACCCTTGTTCGCGGCCTTGCCGCGCAGCGAGATCGCGCACCTGGCTGGCCATCTGCGCCTCGTGGATTACCCCCCGGCCACCCTCCTCCTGCGTGAAGGCGAGCCCGGCGATCGCATGTTCATCCTCCTCGAAGGTGAAGTCGAGATCATCAAGGCGCTGGGCAGCGACGACGAGCGGCTGATCGCCGCGCGCGCTGCCGGCGACTTTTTCGGCGAAATGAGCCTGCTCGAAACCGCCGGCAAGCGAACGGCCAGCGCGCGCACGCGTACACCGGTCAAACTCTGGGAGTTGTCACGCGCCGATTTCGAGACCTTGCTGCACCGGCGCCCGGCCCTGGCCTACGAGATGCTGCGTGAGATCAGCCAGCGCCTGCGCACCGCCCAGGAAGGGCGCATCGCCGACCTGCATGAGAAAAACCGCCGCCTGACGGAAGCCTACGAAGAGCTGCGCGCGGCGCACGCCGAGATCGTCGAGAAAGAGAAGCTCGAGCACGAGATGGACCTGGCGCGCCAGATCCAGGAGCGCATCCTGCCGCGCCGGCTCCCTCAGCCTGACGGCTTCGAGCTGGCCGCGCGCGTCGTCCCGGCGCGGGCGGTGGGCGGCGATCTGTTCGATTTCATCCCGCTGGCCCCCAACCTGACCGGCATCGCCGTGGGCGACGTGACCGGCAAGGGCCTCGCGGCAGCCATCTTCATGGCCCTCACCCGCAGCCTGCTGCGAGCCGAGGCCGGCCCCCTCGCGACGCCGGTCGAGACCCTGCGCCGCGTTAACGGGTTGCTCCGGGACATTAACGACTCGGCGACGTTCGTCACCATGCTCTACGGCGTGCTGGACGGCGACACCCACCAGTTCACCTATGCGCGCGCCGGCCACGAGTTGCCCCTGCTCCTGGGCCCCTGCGGCGAGACCTTCACGCCGGACGCAGGCCATGCCCACCCGCTCGGCATGTTCGCCAACCCGGCCATCGACGAAAGAACCATCGCGCTGCCGCCGGGCAGCACGTTATTGCTCTATACCGATGGGGCCACCGACGTGCGCGACGCCACCGGCGTGCGGTTCGGCTGGGACCGCTTCTGCGCGGCCGCCCAGGCCAGCCTGGCCGATTCGGCGCAGCAGTTCTGCGACAGCCTCTGGCAGGCAATCGCCGCGTTCCAGGGCGCGGGCGAGCAGGCCGACGACGTGACCCTGGCCGTCGTCTATGCCAAACCGTCCGCCGCGCGGCAGGACGCACGACCCGACACTCAACCCAACCAGCCACAAGCGACACCATCGCCATAGCGACATCATCGCCATAGCGATATCATCGCCGTCTCACATCCGCGACGCACAAGGGGGCTGCCATGGAAATCCAGGTTTCGCAAGTGAATGGCCGAGTACCGGTCGCCGTCCTCAAGATCATCGGCGAGCTCAATGCCGGCACGTCCGGCCAGTTGGATGCCGAGGCGCGCAAGGTCTACGAATCCGGCACGCGCAACCTGCTGCTGGACCTGAGCGACGTGCCGTACATCAGCAGCTACGGGATCCGCACGCTGAGCGAGATCTTCAACTTGCTGCGGGCGGGCTCGCCGGACGAAAATGACGCGGCCCTGGACAAGGGCCTGCGCGACGGCTCGTTCAAATCGGGGCATCTCAAGCTCTTGAACCCCACCCAGCAGGTCCGCCGGGTGTTGAACCTGGCCGGCGTGGATATGTTCCTCCAGAGCTACGACGCGCTGGACGCGGCCATCGCTTCGTTCTGAGGCCATCAGCCCCGGCGTCCGAAAGGTGCTGGCTACGTGGATGAGAGTGGGGAGCGGCGGGACGGCGCGCTGCGCATTGCCGCCGAACTCAAGAACCTGTCGACGATCCGCCGGTTTGTCGAAGACAACGCGCGCTCCCTGGGCGCCGGGCAGGAGTGCATCGCCGACCTGATCCAGGCCGTAGACGAGGCGGCGACCAACGTGATCATGCACGGCTACCGCAACACGCCCGGCCCGCTCGAGCTAGAGGCCGGCCGGGAGGGCGAGCAACTGGTCATTATCCTGCGCGACCAGGCGCCCCCCTTCGATCCGACCACCGCCCCGCCCCCGGACCTGACCACGCCCCTGCACGAACGGCGCATGGGCGGCCTGGGCGTGCACCTGATGCGCGCGCTTACCGACAGTCTGGCCTATCGGGCCCGGCCGGGCGGCGGCAACGAGCTGGTGATGGCGAAGCATTGCTAGCAGCCGGCTGCTTCCGGCGTCACCGGCGGCGACCTGCTGCGCGGCCTGTGCAGCAGGTCGCCGCCGACGGGCGGCGGGCCCGTCCAGGTTACTTTGCAGTAGGGTGAGCCCATCCGCCTTATGCGTTTAGCGTCCTCACTTCGCCATCTGAGAGACCGCCAGGATGTTGCCGTCCAGGTCCTTGAACCAGGCGGCGCGCTCGCTGCCCATCGTGGCGATGCCGTTGACCGTCTTCAGGCCCGGCATGTCGTACTCTTCGAACACGATCCCCCTGGCGCGCAGTTCGCGCACCTCGCGTTCCACGTCGTCGGCCAGCCAGCTCATGAGCGTGTGCTGCGCAGTGCCGGTGTACTGCGAAGGGTAGACGGTGAACATCGAGTTCTTCGAGCGGTAGGTCAGTCCGTCGGCTGCCTCCATCTCGGGCTCGAAACCAAGCTTCTCCGCATACCATTGCCTGGCTCGCGCTAGATCGCGCACGGGGATGGTCGCCCCGGCGTCCAGTTTTCCCAACATCGTAACACCTCCGGGATTGTGGGCCGCAAGTCACGCGGGCAGGGAA
>JADGQF010000114.1 GCA_017882045.1 Anaerolineales bacterium | reverse complement strand
AGGACAACAGGATTGTCAGCGCCGCCAGTTGCAGCGTGGCCGGCCAGACGCGCGCGATCAGCTCAGTCACGGTCTCAGTCGGGCTTTGGAAGGGAATGCCGAAATCCAGGTGCAGCACCCGCCACATATAGAGCGCGTACTGTTCCCAGATGGGCCGGTCCAGGCCGTACTTGCGCAAAACGTTAGCCTTGGCGGCCGGCGGCAGGGGCTGCTTGAGCTCGTCAAAGGGGCCGCCCGGGACCGCGTGCATGAGGAGGAAGGTGATGATCGAAACCAGCACGAGGGCGAACACCAACCCGGCGAAGCGACCCGCCACATACCGGCCCATGATTCCCCCTTTCGGTTCTAGATAAGCGATCGCCGTCCAGCAAATAACTCGAGGCGGTCTATCTCCAGACAAGCGGGGCACGAAGATACGACTAACACACCGCATTATCCTTCTGACGCCGCCACCCTGCACGAAGTTTAGCACAATCCTGCGCCGGATACAATATGCAGTTTAGCGGCCCGGCGCTGAAGGAAGTTCTGATCACTCTCATCCTTCTTACTTCATCCTTTTTGTGCTACAATATTCTCCACTTGCCGGCTACACCTCCCGCTCGGAGGCAGTTATGGAAGCCGAGATAGCAACTCTCGAACATGAGCTCGACGCGCTGGCCCACCAGTTTCTGGCCGAGGGCCTGAGTGGCCGCGCGGAAGAGATAGCCCTGCGCGCCGAGTATGTCCATCCCGAGCGCGCCTGGCAGCACACCTACCCCAGCTACTCCGTCTTCCGCGCCCGCTACGAGTCGCGCGTCCACCGTATCCTCGATCGCCAGCTGGCCATCAATCTCGATCTGAGCTGCCGCGAAACCCGCCTGGCCGCGCCCCCCACTGGCGAGCTGCAGTTCGAGCCGCCTACCGCCGATAGCCTGACCGACCTCGACGAGTGGGAACAATGCCTGCGCCGCAGTATTAACGGCTTCTACCGCTGCTCGGCCGTCGAATCGGTGCGCATGGCCCGCCGCGGCCACTACGCCCACGAATGGCACGTCGACCTCCATCCCGGCAACGATCCGGGCTGGCTGCGCGACCACCTCTCCACGCTGCTCGGCCGCATCCGCGCCGTCCAACACGACGGCGGCTGGTCGGCGGCCGAAGCCATCCGCGTGCGCGCGCCTGGCTACCCCTACGAAGAAGCCCTCCTGCGCTAAATGTACGGGCGCACGGCCGTGCGCCCAGCGTGCGCCCAGCGTCACGGCGCCCCGTGCCACAGCACGATATCTTTGAATTGCAGATCATCCCAATTGATGGGCGAGTCCTGCAGCAGCGGCAGCGCTTCGCCGACGGTTACCTTTACCTGATTGGGACCCGCTTGCAGGACTCCAGCCGGTACTTGCCAGGTATAGGCCACCCAGCTATTGCTGTAGTCCTCGAGTGGGAAGGCCGGATCCAGGCGTTGCCCATTGACCCAGATGAAGTTGCCCCAGGCGTTGCTCTGCATCAAGCGCATGGTCAGGTTCCAGGACCCAGTGCCCGGGTCTTTGATATACACTGTGCCCTGCCAATGTGTGCTGGGGCTGTTCGCACCGTACAATGGCACCCAGGGCGCCGAGTACTCGCGATGCCCCAGATGAATGACCGCGTCGCCGGCTAAGACCTGGTAGCGCTCCCCACCCTGCTCGCGTTCAAGCCAACCACGCAGCACCGAACCCAGGCCAAAGAGCTGCGCGATCTGCGACGGGCGGAACAACTGTTGCAGGGTACGGTAGGCCGGTCGCGGTCCTCCGGCCGCGTCCAGCAAGTTGTAACCATCCCACGCCTTGTCTGCTCCATCCCCGAGGTTCCAGACTGAGAGCATGCCCAACCAGGGCCAGTCGCGCCCGGCCCGGGTGAAGGCGCCGGCCAGATAGTTAGCCTGCTGCTGCTCCGAGACTGTCTGCCAGGCTGACGCCCCTTTCCCATCTACCGTCCAGCCCATTTCGGTGGCCCACACCGGTTTGGCGCCATCGCCGTGCCTGGCCATGATGTCGTGCAGGTCAGCAACCCGAGCCATGTTCAACCCCTGGTGCGCGCCGCGCGGGTCGTCGGGTGAATAGGCGAAGCCATACGGATGCGCTCCCAACACGTCGAAATACCCGCCCGCACCCGCGCCATACATTGCCTCCAGGTAGGCACGATCATCCAGCGCCGTCGCGCTTTGATCGTCGGTGGATGCCAGTCCCGCGCTGATGACCAGCGCATGGAGGTCTGCCCCCTTGACGGCCTGATAGGCCGCCTTCAGCAATGCCACGTAAGCCGCGGGATCGGGCCGCCGCCCGCCCCAGTCGCTGGACAGATTGGGTTCATTCCAGATGACGTAACCCAAGACCCGCCCGCGATAGCGAGTCGCGACCCTCCCCACGAAGTGCGCGTAGTCCGCGATGTTTTCGGGCGGTGCGTTCACACTGAGCGGCGCAGCCGCGGCCCATTGGGGGTGCTGGTCCAGACGAACCACAAGCTTCAGGCCATAATAGCCTGCACCCTGCACGACTTCATCCGGGTACTGCCAATGGTACTCGCCCTGCGTGGGCTCGATTTGCCGCCAACCGAAAAGCTGGACCACCGTGTCGAAACCGGCATCATGCGCCAGGCGCAGGGTGCGCGCATCGGCATTGAGCAGGTGAACGGCGCGCTGCAAGGCGGGCATTGACGTTGACCCGGCGGCCCGCAACGTTGCCGGCACCAAGACTAACGTGATCACGAGGATCAAGCTGACCCGCAGGGGTGAAGCAGACCAGGCAGGGACTCGCAAACGTCTCATCGTCCCTGTACCGCCTCGCGATAGAATCCACCGGCTGTTGCCGCGAATATCCATTGGTCATCGGGCGTAACGACGAGGCCGTTCACACTGACCGGCGCGGGCCCGGCGTACTGCCAGTTCTGGCCGCCGTCCGCGCTCTGGAACACCCCTTGATATTTGGTACCGGCAAAGACCAGGCGCGCATCCTGCCTGGCGAAGGCCAGCGCCGTCACCGTAACATCTTCCAGCCCGTGTCCCCAAGGCTCCCAATGCTCACCGCCATCCAGGCTGCGGTAAGCGCCGTTTGTGGCGCCGGCGTAGAGGTCACCTCCGCCGCGCGGATCGAGGGCGATGGCGAACACGGTCTGGCCGGCCAGTTCTGGGCCTACGCTCTGCCAGCTGGCGGCGCCGTCCAGGCTGCGGAACAATCCTTCGCTCCCGCCGGCGTAGAGCGCGCCGGGGCGCCGGGAGTCCATGGCCAGCGAGATGATCTGCGTGGCCAGGCCCAGCCCATCCCAGCGCGCCGCCCAGGTCTGCCCACTATCGCGGCTTTCGTACACGCGCTCATAGGCAACCCGGATGAACAAGTGGCTCGGGTCCCCTGGATCTACCAGCACTGCGGGCACGCCGCGCTTGGTCCAACCGGTCGCTTCCCAGTGCAGGCCGCCGTCTGTGCTGCGGTACAACCCCTGACCTGCCAGGCCGGCGTAGATCAGCCCAGCGAAGCCATCCCCCGCTGCGGGAGCCAGGGCCAGCACCGTGTCGGCCGGCAGCCCGCTCCGACGCGGCTCCCAATGCTGCCCGCCATCCGGCGAGCGCAGTACTCCGTCGTCGTTGCCCAGGTAGAGCGACCCATCGGCCGCCACTGCCAGACTTGTGGCCGCCGCGTGGCCGGGACCAGGCTGCGCCAGATGCCAGGTCAGCCCGGCGTCGTCGCTCAGGTATAGGCCGCTGGCCGTGCCGGCATACCAGCGGGAGGGGCTTTCGGGCGCGATCAAGAGAGTCAAGAACATGCCGGGGACACCGATACCCGTCCCCCAGCGCTGCCAGCCTTCGCTTCCGGCCGCCCGGCGATACAATGCGCCCTCACTTGTGCCCAGGTAGATGTCGCCCTCCCCACCTGCGGCGAGCGCGTCCACGCGCCCGGGCAGATCAGCCGTTAGCGGATGCCAGCTTCTGGCGCCATCGGTCGTGACGTAGGTACCGAGCCGGGTTCTTGCCAGCGCAACCCGGCCATCCGCGCCGGCGAAGGCCAGCGCAGCCACAAAGGTGCGGCCGATATCGGGCACGCTATCCCAGGTCTGCCCCCCATCCCGGCTCGAGAACAGACCCGCACCATCGGTTCCGGCTAAGACCAGGCTGCCATGCGGGCTTGCCGCTAGTGACAGCACGGCGCTGCCGCCTGGCGGCGGCGCCAGTGCTTGCCAATTGGCGTCTTTGCCGGCCGCGTGGTGATAAATGGCCGGCCCCGCGCCGCCTGCGAAGATCCCCCCGTCGACGTCGCGCGCCAGCCCATAAATGGCCACGGCGGGTACGTTCGTCTCCTGCTGCCACGTCTGACCGGCATCCGCGGACCGATACAGCCCGGCATCCGTGCCGGCAATGACAGCGTCAGGCTGCGCACGATCGGTCAACAACGCATATGCCACCCGGCCTGACAGCGGGCCTTTGGCGAAATGCCCGGATGATCCGCCGTCCTCGCTGATCCACACGCCTGCCGCGCTGGCCGTGCCGGCGTAAAGGTGCTGCGCATTGCGTGGGTCAAGCGCCAGGGCTGTAACCGTCACGTGTGGGAGCAAGCCGCTATTCAATGGCTGCCAGGCAGATGCTTGGGCATTTGGGAGACGTCCGACAGCGGCGTGCGCGCTGGCCAGAGTTAGCAGCACGCCGGCGCACACCAGCCACACAGCCGCCGAGTGCGATCGAGGATGACCGGCCCGTGGATTGCGCTGAATGTTCATGCTAGCCATGGCCGTCATCCTAGCTCATCTGTGTGACTAAAGCAATACAGCGGGCAGGAAAGCGCTGAGTGGTGGTAGCCGGAGCGATTCTGGCCGGCAGTTGGATCGAGGCGACAAATGGATGCATCGGAGGACAACCTGAGGCAACTACCACGGAGTGAGGTCTGAACACGCTCATCGTAGTCAATCATATTGGGCGACGATCGGGCGCACGGCCGTGCGCCCCTGCCCCACGCGCCCCTACCTGGCCGCCCCTACCCTCAACACATCCGGCACATCGCTTACGCCTGCCGACTCAGGTCCTCGCGGAAGTTGGGATGGGCGATCTCGATTCCGGCTTGAGCGTGGGCACGATGCGCGAGACCTGGCCATTGCGCGCCGTGCTCGTCAGCACAATCACCGCCTTGCCGCCTTCCGACAGCCGGGCGCCGCGCACGAAATCCACCTGCCCGCCCACGCCGCTATACTGCACCGGCCCCAACGTGTCCGCGCAGATCTGGCCCAGCCGGTCCACCTCCAACGCCCCGTTCACCGCCACCATGTTCCGGTTCCGGCTGATCACCGACGGGTTATTGGTGTAGGTCACCGGGTGCATCTCCATCAGCGGGTTGTCGTGCAGCCAATTGTAAAGCTTGCGCGAGCCCATGACGAAGGTGGCGATGATCTTGCCCGGGTGCAGCGTCTTACGCGCCCCGGTGATCGCCCCGCATTCCACCAACTCCATGATGCCGTCCGAAACCATCTCGGAATGCACGCCCAGGTCATGCCGGTCCGTCAGCCGGCAGCACACCACCTCGGGCATCGCGCCGATCCCTACCTGCAACGTCGCGCCGTCCTCGACCAGCGCCGCCACGTTCTCGCCGGCCAGCCGTTCGTCCTCCGCCGCCAGCGCGCGCGGCAGCTCGATGATCGGCCGGTTCGTCTCCACCATAAAGTCGATGTCCGTCAGGTGCACCATACAGTCGCCGGGGATACGTGGCATATAGGGGTTGACCTCGGCGATCACCGTGCGCGCCACCTCGACCGCCCGCTTGGTGTAGTCCACCGCCACCCCCAGGCTGCAATACCCCCGCTCACCCGGCTCGGACACCGTCACCAGCGCGATATCAACCGGGATGTGGGTCCCCAGCAGTGAGGGGACCTGGTTAAAGAAGCAAGGCATAAAATCTGCCCGGCCTTCGTTCACCGCGGCCCGCGTCTTGCCCCCGACAAACAGCGACAGGTGGCGGAAACTGCCCGCATACGCCGGGCGCACGAAGGCGGCCTCGCCCATCACCAGCACGCTCACGATGCGCACGTCGTGCAACTCTCCGGCGCGCCATCAACGCGCTCATCAACGTCTACGCCTCGCCGCAGGCGTGGCCCATCACGATGGTGTCGCCGGACTTGACGGCCCGCACCGCCTCCTCCGCGCTCACCCAACGTCCCACGCGGCGGGCGGGCCCGCCCGCCGCCGGGCTGCCGTCCTCGCGGGGAGCGTTCACTGCTGCCGGCCGGCTCTCTGGGAGCGGATCGCCGGGTGTGGCCGGACCGGATGCGCTGTCGAGATTAGTTTGCGTCATGGGATAACTCCGGGAAGTGGGATATGCCGGGGTGGGTACACCCATTGATTCGGTTTGGTGAATCTGGGCCGGCAGGCTGCCGCCGGCGCGATGGTTGAACGAGGTCAAAGTGGAGCCGTGTGCCGCAGGGTGGCCGTGGGCGCTGCAATGGGTCGGTGTCATGCGATCGTCCTCCTCAAACGGGAGTGCGCGCAGCCCGGCAGGCAACAGTAATCGGGCTCACCAAGCCATCATAGCAGAAAGGACGGGGATATACAAGTGTTTTTTATCACAACAAAGAGTAAATCAGTTACTTCGTGCGTCTTACGCACGCGGCGTTTTTGCGCCGCCGCGTCTCACGCCGCCGCGGCCCCTTCCCTGGGTTCCCCGCCCACCGTCTCGCCCTGCGCCCGCCGGCTGAGCACCCAGGCCAGCCCGGCCGCGCCGGCGAAGAGGACGATGTTCAGCACGAACGGCCACAGGCGGTCGATCTGCGAGATTTCCCCGGCGATCCAGCCGAAGGGCGAGGTGAAGAGGATCACCATCACATACACCAGGGCCATGATGCGCGCCCGTTCCTTGGGATCGACGACGACCACCACCAGGGTGTCCAACAGCGTGCTCGCGAGCGGGAAAGTGGCCGCCTCGATCAGTGTCGAGAGCGCCAGCAGGGCAAAGTTGCCGGGCGGCGTCAGCACCAGGATGATCTGGCTGACCACCAGCCCCAGGAAGCCCCAGACAATCGTTTTGCGGACGTCCACCCGGCGCAGGCGGGGCATAACCAGGAAATAGACCAGCAGCATGACGATCGAACGGCCCGAGAAGAACAGCGCCAGGCTGGACGCCGGGACCTGCAATTTCTCCACGACCAGGATCGACCAGAAAGTGCCGCGTATCGTCTGCGAGATGCTCACAAACACCATCAGCCCGATGGTCAGCAGGATCACCGGGGCGTGTAGGATCTGTCCCAGCACATCCCGCGACTCGAGCAATACCGCGAACACGCTCTTGCCGCGCGTCTCCTGCATGCGCACCCGCCCCTGGTTCGTCTCACTGACCAACTGGTTCATGATCAGGAACTTGGCGGTCATCATGAAGAAGGCCAGCACGAACAGCGCGCGCACCGTCGACACCAGCGTGAAGCGGCTGATCAGCAGCCCGCCAAAGGGCGCGATAAAAGCCGCCACCAGCCCGGAGATATAGATCCACGAATAGACCGGCACCAGCAGCGCCGGGTCGGTGTCCTCCACCAGCAGGCAATTCCACGAGTTCATCGAGATGCGCCACAGGCTGTTGAAGATCGCCGCCACGAGGAAGTAGTTGAAGTTGCGCGAGATCGCCCAGATGAAGCAGGGCACCGTCCACGAGATAAGGTCGGTGACCAACGTGGTGCGCTTGCGCCCCAGCTTATCGGTGATCGCGCCGCTCACCAGCGCCCAGCCTATCTGGAAGACCAGCCCGATGCTGGTCACCAGCCCGATCTGCCCGTCTGTCAGCCCCAGCGCAAGCATGTAGACGGACACGTAGGGCGCGTAGAGATTGAACGGGATGCCCCAGATGGGCTCGGTGTAAACACACGCCCGCACATTGCCGCGCAAGTTCTTAAGCGTAGAGAACATTGAGGCTTCAGTCACGAAGGGGCATTCTAGCCGCTAGCGGCAATCCTGTCCATCCTGGCAGGGTGTCCAAGTGCGGTTCAAAGTTTTGCGCAAGCGGCCGCGGCTTCGTGGTCCAGAGCCTTCGTAGTCCAGACCCGACCGCCGCCCATGCAATTGCCACCTGCCGTGGCGCCTGCTCGGCGCCGGCGTGGAGGTCTCGTGGTTCAGGCGCTCACCACATGCAAAACTTTGAACCGCACTCGCGTCTAAAAATCCCGCTTGCCCATTCCGCCCATTTGCGCTACAATAGCGTACAAATGCTGCTCAAGGAGGAATTATGGCCGAGGACACCCATCAGACCATCCAGAACCTGTTCTCCAGCACCGACCCCGCCGACCTGCTGCGCGGCCTGGCGTTGGTCGATGCCGCGGCGCCGTCGGCCGGCCCGTGGGAGCGCCAGACCCTCTGTGACATGGTCCTGCCACTGTTCTACATCGATACGCTCGATCATCCCGAGCACATGCCCGTCATCGACCGGGCCATCGCCGTCATCGCCGGCATGGGCGAGTCCGCGATTCCCGTGCTCTTCGAGAACATCGAAGCCGGTGACGTCAAAGCCGACATCGCCATGGCCCAGGCGTTGGGCCTCATGGGTCCGCCCGTCATCGACCTGCTGATCGCCCGCTACGAGTCCGGCTGCGGTGACCCATCCTGTCGCGCCTTCCTGTTGTTCGCTCTGGGCAAGATCAAATCGCCCGAGGTCCTCAAAGCCGCCTCGCTGGCCATTGAGGCCGCCGGTTCCGTGGAACTCGAGCTGCGCGACACCGCCACGCGCGCCATCGGCAAGTTCGTCGAGTCCATCCCGCCCGGCGCCCTGCCCACCTCGACCCGCGACGCCTTCGTGGCCCAGTTGCAGCGTCGCCTGGCGGACACCAGCCCGGGCGTGCGCGCCAAAGCCGTGCGAAGCCTCGGCAAGCTGGCCAAATTCGACCACCTCGACGACGCCCAGCGCGCTCAGCTCAAAGTCACCATCGAGCGCATCCTGGGCCACGACGATCAGTTCGAGTGGGATCGGGCCTACGTGGTGAGAAAAGAAGCCTGCGAAGCCCTGGGCTACGTGGCCTGACAATTGTCCGCAATTGCGCCCGCCATTGTTCGCCATAGACCGCAGGACCTTCGCCCTACCCGCGCGTCAGCCGCTTGTACTTAATCCGATGCGGCACGTCCGCCGCGATGCCCAGCCGCTTGCGCCGGTCGGCCTCGTAGTCCGAGAAGTTCCCGCCATACCACACCACCTGGCTGTCGCCCTCGAACGCCAGCACGTGCGTTGCCACACGGTCCAGGAACCAGCGGTCGTGGCTCACCACCACCGCGCAGCCCGCGAAGTCCTGCAACGCCTCCTCGAGCGCGCGCAGCGTGTTCACGTCCAGGTCGTTGGTCGGCTCGTCCAGCAACAGCAGGTTCGCCCCCTGCTTCAGCATCTTGGCCAGGTGCACCCGGTTGCGCTCCCCGCCCGACAAGGCGCCAACCTTCTTCTGCTGATCCGTGCCGCGGAAGTTGAAGCTCGACGCGTAGGCCCGCGAGTTCACCCGCCGTGTCCCCAGCAGCAGCGTGTCCTCGCCGCCGCTCATCTCCTCCCAGACCGATTTTTCGTCGTTGAGCGTGTCCCGGCTCTGGTCCACGTAGCCCAGCTTGACCGTCTCCCCAACGCGCAGCTTGCCGCCGTCGGGCGCCTCGGCGCCGGTGATCAGCTTCAACAGCGTCGTCTTGCCCGCCCCGTTCGGCCCGATCACCCCCACGATCCCGCCCGGCGGCAGTTGGAAAGTCAGGTTCTCGAACAGCACCCGGTCGCCGTAGGCCTTGTTCACCCCGCTCGCCTCGACCACCACGTTGCCCAGGCGCGGGCCGGGCGGGATGTAGATCTCCAGCTCCTCGCGGCGCTGCTCGAATTCCTGGCTCAGCAGGTCGTTGTAGGCGCTGACGCGCGCCTTGCCCTTGGCCTGCCGCGCGCGTGGCGATTGGCGAATCCACTCCAGTTCGCGCGCTAACGCCTGCTGGCGCCGCTTCTCCCCCGACTCTTCCAGGGCCAGGCGCGCCTGCTTCTGCTCCAGCCAGGAGGAATAGTTGCCCTTCCAGGGGATGCCATAACCCCGATCCAGCTCCAGGATCCAGCCGGCCACGTTGTCCAGGAAGTAGCGGTCGTGCGTCACGGCGATCACCGTCCCCTTATACTGCTGCAGGTGCCGCTCCAGCCAGCCGACCGACTCGGCGTCCAGGTGATTGGTCGGCTCGTCCAGCAGCAGGATGTCCGGCTCGGTCAGCAACAGCCGGCACAACGCCACCCGTCGCAACTCACCGCCCGATAGCACTGCGATCGGCGTCTCCGGCGGCGGGCAGCGCAGCGCGTCCATCGCCAGCTCCAGCCGGCTGTCCAGGTCCCAGGCGTCCACCCGGTCCAGCTCCTCCTGCAATTGCGCCTGCTCCTCCAGCAGCTTGTCCATCTCCTCCGGCGTCATCTCCTCCGCAAAACGGTTGTTGACCGCGTCGAAGCGCGCCAGCAGGTCGGTGATCGGCCGGGCCGCTTCCTCCACCACCTGGCGCACCGTCTTGCTGCGGTCGAGTTGCGGCTCCTGCTCCAGCAAGCCCACCGTCAGGCCCTTAGCCAGCATCGTCTCGCCCAGGTAGCCGGTATCCACGCCCGCCATGATGCGCAGCAGCGTGCTCTTGCCCGCGCCGTTCAGCCCCAACACCCCGATCTTGGCGCCGTAGAAGAACGACAGCGAGATATCGCGCAGCACCTGCTTCTTCGGCGGGTAAATCCGCCCCACGCCCACCATCGAGTAGATGATCTTGTCAGCCATGCCATACTCCCATGACTCGTTCGAATCCGGCCTGCATCATATCACGCGCGTGCGCCGCGAAACAATTGGCGCGCCCGATTGGCATGTGTCCTACAGGCTAAGGCCGCTTCAACCCTGTATAGTTGGCCCGTCCGGGCAAGTTGCCCATCCGGGCATACCTTTCCGGCTGCCCGTGCCGTCGTGTTAGCTTCAGTGATCGGTTGTGGAGTGGACAATATGACAAAAAACCCGGGCACTGCACGCGGCGCGCCGAGCAGTTCCGCCGGCCCGCTGGCACGTCACCCGACCGCTGGCCTGGTGATCGCGCTCCTGTCGCTGCTGGCGTTCGCCCTGCTGACTCTCAATGTGCTCCAGCAGGGCCCGCTCACCGGCTTCGACAACCGCACCATCGACGCCCTGCACGCCTGGGCCGCGCACGCTCCGCCGCTGCTCACTGGCCTGATGCGCTTCGGCAGCAGCCTGGGTTTCTACGGCGTCCTCGGCCCCATCGCCGTCTTCGCCATCCTCTGGATCGCCCGGCGCCGCTGGCGCGAGTTCTCGATGCTCCTGCTGACGGCGGTAGGCGGGCAGGTCGTGTTCGACATCATCGCCGCCCTCATCCATCGCCCGCGCCCGCACTTTGGGGACGCGTTTGAGGGCCTGACCGCCAACAGCTTCCCCAGCGGTCATGTCACCAGCTCGCTGCTCCTGTTCGGCCTCTTGCTCTACATCTATGTGCCGGGAATTCGCTCCGCCGCCGGGCGCGCGCTGCTCATCCTGGGCGGCGCTCTGCTGGTCGCCTGGATCGCCTTCAGCCGTCTCTACCTGGGCAGCCACTACCCGACGGATGTGATCGCCGGCTTCGCCCTCGGCCTGGGCTGGGGTACACTGACGGTCAGCGCGCTGGAGGCCTATTGGAGCACCAGGAGACGCCCATGGATACGGGGCTCATCAAAGCCTACTACCGCACCTTCGGCAACAAGTACCACCAGGACGACATCTTCCGGCAATACCCGGAAACAAAGCTGATTCCGGCCTACTTGCGCACCCATTTCGCCGCTGCGCGCACCGTGCTGGACCTTGGCTTCGGCGCCGGCTTGTGGTTCTGGGCCTCCTTCCTCTCCTCTCTCAAACGACTGGACGGCATCGACGCCAGCCCCGAGGCGCTGGAGGAGGCCGACAGGGTGTTCGGCCTGCGTGAGGTGCCGGCCGGCTACCGCCTGGCTCACGAACGCGCCAGCTCGACCTTCACCGCGCGCGACCTGGACCTGCTGCGCGCCAAACGCGGGCGCTTTTTCTTCCTCGACTACCGCGCACCCTGGCCGGCCGAGATCCCGCGCGACCACTACGACCTGGTGACGGAACATGGCGGCGGCTTCGGGCAGATGGATGCGGACCAACAGGTGGTCGACGCCGTCGGCCAATGCGCCCGCATCCTCAAGCCGGCCGGGCGCCTGCTGTTCGTCAACTTCGTCATGACGCCCAGGCGCATCGAGAAAGAGGTGGGCAAAGTGCCGGCCCCCTCCTTCTGCCTGCGCCAGAGCCTGTTCGAAGACGCGGTCGCCCGCGCCGGTCTCAGCATGGTCGACTTCCATACTGTCGAGCGGCCGCCCGACATGCCCGGCGTCGAGACCTTTTTCTACGGCTTCGCGCGCCGCTGACGGCGACCCGGCTGCGCCCGGCAACCGACCCGATCAAAGCAGGCGTCCGCCATTCCCTCCATCCTGGTCGAGCGCAAGCGCGCCAAATCCGGCGACAGCCTCACCTGCATGTGGTGGGTCACCGGCACACCGCACAAACATGAGCTACTCGAGGAGAAGCTGCTGGTCCATCGGGACGTCAGGGAGCTAACAGTCTGATCTCGAGCCGATCAAGCGCCGTTAGCGCGCCGCAAGGCGTTCCCGCAGCATCGCTTCCTTGCTTTCGCGGTCCCGGATGGCCACCGGCGCGGCCAGGTAGCGCCGGATGGTCGCCTCGTCGAGCGCCGGCACGTAGAAATCGCGGAACATCTCCAGCGCGCTCACCGTTTCCCCGGCATAGCGCTCGACCGTCACCGGGTCCCCCACCTGCACATTGCCCGCCCGGATCACCCGGCAGTAAAGCCCTGGGCGCTCCGCCGCGCGGTAACGCTTCACAAAGGCAGGACCGCCCATCCGCGCCGCCAGGGTAGCACAGGGGATGCGCGGCGCCGTCACTTCCAGGATGACCTCGCCCACGTGCAGGCGGTCGCCTATGTTGAACTGCGCGCTCTCGAGCTCGCCGATCGTCAGGTTCTCGCCGAACGTGCCCGGCCCGAGCTCACGGCCCAGCGCGGCCGACCACCACGCATAGTCGGTCGTCCCGTATACGTAGACGGCCTGGTCGGGACCGCCGTGATTCTTCTTATCGCAGATCACATCCCCGGCCAGTCCCTCCGGCCCGATGTACCCGCTCGCTTGCAGCGGACGCTTGAAAATACCGGTCACGCCCGACTTCTTGGCCCTTTTGATCGGCTCCGCGCGGCCGATATTGACGCTGATCAGCTGCATCTCACCAATCCTTCCGGCAGCGGCCGCCCCTCGATCCACGCCCGCAGCGTCTGCGTGAACAGGTCAGGGTACTGTAGATTCCAGGCATGGATGCCTTTCTTCACCAGCCGGCCCTGCGCCCCTGGGATCGCCGCCGCCAGGTCGCGCGCCGAAGCGCGCATCAACCCCGGCTCCTTCTCGCCCGCCACCACCAGCACCGGCGACTTC
>JADGQF010000355.1 GCA_017882045.1 Anaerolineales bacterium | reverse complement strand
TGCGCCCGCGGCGTAGATAGAGCTTGGCCTGGCCCGGAGAGCGGTCGGAACCCAGCTCGATCAGGCGGGACAGGGCATCGCGCGCCGGGCCATACTGCCGGGCCGCCATGCGCGCCTTGACCAGCCAGTGCAGTGCGAGGCGATCCTGCGGCGCGACGGCCAGGGCCTGCTCGCACAGGGCAGCCGCATTCTCCGCCTGGCCAAGACGCAGGTAGGTGGCGGCGCCCGCGCTGTACGCAGACACGCAAGCCGGGTCGCGCTCGAGCGCCGCGGCAAAACTGGTCAGCGCGCGTGGGTTATCGCCCAGGTAGTAATAGACGATGCCGCGCGCATAGCGCCCTTCGCCGTCAGCCGGGTCGAGGACGGCGGCATCCGCCGTGTCGGCCAGGCGGTCGGCGTAGCGCGGCAACAAGAAGCGCGCGCCGCCCAGCCGGCCAGCGGCCGGGGGATGCACGCTGCCCGCCTGCAGGGCCGCGGCAAAATCGCGCAGCGCCTCGGCGTGGTGGCCCAGCGCGAAACTGACCGTCCCCTGGTTGTGCAGTTGCCCGACCTTCAGCTCCAGGCCTGTAGCCGGCGGCCGCAGCGGGCCATAACGCCGTTCGTAAAGCCCAGACAACGCCGCGAGCAAGGCAGCCGCGTCGGGAAAACGATCTTCTCTGCGCTTGGCCAGGCAGGCGTCCAACACCTGGTAGAGATCGGCCGGCCGGCCGGCTGCCTTGAGGCCGGGCACGGGAGCCCGCAAGTGCTGGCGCTTGAGCCCCTCGAGAGTGCGCTGCGTATACGGTGGGTGGCCGGCCAGCATCTGGTAGAGGAGGCAGCCGAGCGCGTAAAAGTCCGCGCGCAGGTCGGGCGCGGTGCCCTGCCAGGTTTCGGGTGCCATGTAGAGCGGCGTGCCGACGCGGCCGTCCAGGCACTGGGTGGCATCGAGGGCCGGCGTTTGCCAGGGCAGGCGGGACACAGAACGGCCAGCGTTGCACGCCGGCGCAGCGGCGCGCAGGGCGTTGGCAAAGGCGAAACCGGTCAGGCGGGCCTTACCTTGCTGGTCGACCAGGATGTTGGCCGGCTGCAGGTCGCCGTGCGCGGCGCCGGGCTGCGCCCGTCCCAATTGGTCCAGCGCGCGGCAGACGTCAATGGCAAAACCGAGAGCCTGGGCAGGCTCGAGCGGGCCTGACAGCCAGTCACGCAGGCAAGTGGGCCGCTGCGGCAGCGCAGGGTTAGGCTCGAGCTCGAGCATCGGCCGGCCGTCGATCTGCACGAGGCCGTAGCAGCGTACCAGGTTCGGATGCTCGGGCAGGACGCGCCAGGGCTCGGCGGCCAGGGCAAGCTCATCTGCGAGGCCCGCGTCCTGCCAGTAGGGCGCCTGAAAGGTGATAAGCGTGCGGGGAACGAACAACGCGCGGTCGAAACAGAGATAGGTCTCGGTCAGGTCACCGGCAGAAGCCTTATGAACCAGATAGCGCGCGGCGAGGCACTGGCCAACCTGATAACGTAATTGCGGCTTCACGGTCTACCCCCTCTCGAGAAAAGCGGCGAGGCCAGGCGGAATGCAAATAATGATTACTGGATATCCATATAATACCATTTCCTTATATTCCTGGCAACCCCCAATAATACGGATCTTGCGTGTTACGCTAGCCGGCGAAGCGGGATTGTCAACGGCTCGGTTTTGGTGCTAGAATCCGGCTGAAACTGCTCAATCATGATGATGATCATGATCATCATCACAAGGGAGTGAATTTCATGCCAAACAGACAGTCCCCACAGGGGGCGCCATCTCGCGGCCATGGCGAGGAATACCGCGACCTCTTCTTTGGGGTCGACACCGGCGCGATCGACCCGGATATCGAGCGGATCATCGGTTTTGAGGAAGAGCGCCAGGCGCGCAAACTGATCATGATCCCTTCCGAGTCCATCGCGCCCAAAGCCGTGCGCGCGGCGCTGGGGTCGGTGTTCAATAACGTGTACGCCGAAGGCTACCCGCCTCTGCGCATGACGCGTGACGACGAGGATCGGCTGGTCGACGAGCCGCACCAACTGGCTTACTACCGACGCTACGCCGACCGGCGTTTCTACAAGGGCGCCGAATACGTGCACTTCGTCGAGACACTCGCGCAGCGCCGGGCAGCGGTCTGCTTTGCCAACCAGCGCGTGGCGGCCGCCGACATCTACGTGAACGTGCAACCCCTTTCGGGGGCGGCCGCTAACCTGGCCGTCTATGATGCCCTGGTAGAGCCGGGCGACACCGTCATGGGCATGGACCTGTACCAGGGCGGGCATCTGACGCACGGCAGCGAGTTCAACTTCTCGGGCAAACGCTATCGCGTCGTCAGCTACGGCGTCAGCCAGAGCACCGGCAAGCTGGATTATGACCAGATCCGTGACCTGGCGCGGCGTTCCCGCCCTAAAATGATCATCGCCGGTTTCACCTCCTACACCTGGGCGCCCGACTGGGAGGCGTTCGCGGACATCGCCCATGAGGTGGGCGCCCGGCTGCTGGCCGATATCAGCCACCCGGCAGGCATGGTCATCGCCGGCGCGTTCCCCAGCCCGCTGGGCCTGGCCGACGTGATCAGCTCCACCACCCACAAAACATTGTGCGGCCCACGCGGGGCGATCATCCTGACGACCGACGAGGAGCTGGCCCGGCGCATCGACCTGGCCGTCTTCCCGGGCGAGCAAGGGGGGCCACACACGCAAAAGTTTGCGGCCATGGCCGTCGCCTTCAAGATCGCCCGAACTGACGCTTTCCGGCGCTTGCAGTGGCAGATCAAAGCCAACGCGGCCGCGCTGGCCGAAGGGCTGTGCCGGCGCGGGCTGGGACTGGCCTATGGGGGCACGGACACGCACTTCTGCATGCTGGACCTGACCAGTGTAGCGACAAAGACGGGGTTCCCGCTGCGGGGCGAGCCGGCCGTGCGCATCCTCGACCTGGCCGGCATCGTCGCGAACAAGAATACGGTCCCCGGCGACCAGGTGACGGCCCTGGCGATGGGTATCCGCCTGGGCACTCCCTGGCTCACGCAGCGCGGCTTCCGCGAGCCCGAGATGGACAAAGTGGCCGGCCTGATTCACCAGACCGTGACCAACATCCAACCCTTCAGCTACATCGGCCTGAGCGGCGAACTGCCGCGCGGCAAGATCGACCTCGACGTGCTGGAAGAGGTAAAGGCCGGCGTGGATGCGCTGGCCGCCCAGGGCGCGGCCGAGACCGAGAAGCGCGCCAGCGGCTACCCGCACTACTACCGGCTGGGCGCGCAGCCTGCCCCATCCGTGGCTCCGCCGAAGGCGGTAACCGGACCCGGTCTGGCGGCGGAGTTAGCGGCCACACACGAGAGCGCGGCGCTGCTGGACGTCAGCCGCACCGGCCTGCTCCTGGTTAAAGGGGAGCGCGCCGAGCCGGGCCTGCAACAGATCATCACCAGCGACGTGGCCGCTCTAAAGCCGGGGCAGTGCCAGATGGGGTTCGTGCTGGACGCGGACGCGCGGCTGATCGACGACGTGTTCGTCATGCGCCTGGAACGGGACGAGGCCGGGCGCGACCAATTCCTCGTGCGCACGCAGCCGGAGAACCACGAACGGGTCACGGCCTGGATACGCGGCCTGGGCGACGGCTACACGTTGTTCGACCGGGAAGACCTGCTGCGCAAGGTCGAGGGGCCGGTGACCGTGGAAGACCTGGGCCAGGCGCCGGAGGAAGAGCAAGTGGTGGCGCTGGCGGTACACGGTCCCAAGGCCGCGGAGCTGGTGGCAGCGGTCGCCGGCCTGACGGCGCGCATCTTTATCCACCAGGGGGACCACGTCGAGCTGGCGGTGCTGGCCGGCTACGTCCAGGCGGACTACGACCGGCTGGTCGCGGCTGGGATCACGCCCGCAGGCGCGGAGACGCTGGCCGCGTTGCGGAGCGCGTCAGGCCTGCCGGACTACAGCCAGTACCGTGGCTACGGGCCGGATTCGGGCCGGCCGTCCGGGCTGGAGCTTTACGAGAACTGTCACCACGCGCGCTTCGAGCTGCGCACGCCGTACTTCGTGGGCAGCCAGCACCTGGACCCCGTGCGGTCGCAGCCGGTTCTGCCCGTCTTTGCCTGGCGGGAGCGTGAGGAGGCGCCGCTGAAACGGACGCCGCTCTACGAGTGGCACAAAGCCCACAC
>JADGQF010000113.1 GCA_017882045.1 Anaerolineales bacterium | reverse complement strand
CGCTGGGCGTGGGGGTCTCCGTCGGCGTAGGCGTCGCGGTCGATGTCTCCGTCGGCGTAGGCGTTGGCGTGACAGGCGTCCCGCTGGGCGTGGGGGTCTTCGTCGGCGTAGGCGTCGCGGTCGATGTCTCCGTCGGCGTAGGCGTTGGCGTGACAGGTGTGCCCCTGGGCGTGGGGGTCTGGGTCGGCGTCTCGGTCGATGTTGACGTCGGCGTGGGCGTCGGCGTTAGCGTCGGTGTTAGCGTCGGTGTGCCGGCGCCCAGCACGTTCACCACCAGATTCCCCGACTGCGTCGATTTGCCCACTGAATCGTGGACCACTACGAATAGCGTGTGTTGCCCAGCCGGGCCGGCCCGCCAGGTCTGGTCAGCCGTCATTGAGAACTGGCCCACCGAGCTGGTGCTGTTCACCACCGCGACGTGCGCGCCATCCGCCCACAGCTCGATGTCCGTGACGCCTTTGCTGTCCGAGGCAGTGGTGTGCACCGTGACCTGATCGCCCACGTTCACCGTAGTCGCGCTGATGCTGGCCTGTACCGTGGGAGGATTGGTATCCGTCACGCCCATGGTCAGGCTGGCCGAGTCCGTCGCCTGTCCGAGCGAGTCAAAGGCCCGCACGAAAAGCGTATGGTCGCCGATATTGGTGGAGGACCACTGTTGGGTCACGCTGAAGGGCGACTGCCCGCCTGGATTGCTGCTCGACGTGGAGGCGAAAAGCTGACCATCCGACCAGAGCTCGATGCGGGTCACCCCGGCGTCAGCCGTGGCCGTCGATTGGATATCGAACGTCTGCCCGGCCTGAATGACCGTCGTCCCGGTGGGCTGCGTGATCTGCACTTGAGGCGGGGCAGCTTGCGCCACGTTCACGACCACGCTGGCCGGCCGGCTGGTCAGGCCAAAGACGTTTGTGGCCACTACCGTCAGGGTATGGCTGCCCGTCGTTGTGGCCTGCCAGGTCTGGTTGGCCTGCAAGGTGCGCTGGCCGGCGCCGCCCGCCGTGGTCTGCAGCAAAGCGCTATCCACGAACAACTGGATGCGGGCCACACCGCTGTTGTCAGTGGCCACCGACTGCACGCTGACCGTCCGGCCGGCCAGCACGGTAGTATTGGCCGCCGGCGCCAGGAGCTGGATCGCAGGTGCGGTCAGCGGGGTAGATTGCGCGGTGGGCGCCAGCGCGGCGGCGGTCGGGACCGGCGTAGCGCTGGGTGTAGCCGTCGCCAGGACCGGAGAAGCAGTCGGCGACAAGGTGGGCGTGACAGGCACCCCGGCCTCGGCGGCCGTCCCGCTCACCGTGACCGTAACCGGTTGGGAGGTGGCTGTCAGGCCCGCCGCGTCCACCGCGGCGGCCGAGAGCGTGTAGACTCCGGGATCCGGGTTGGTCCAGGCAAAGCCCAGGGTTTTCGTCGTCACCCCACTGGCGAACGGGCTGTTCCACGAACGGTAGAGAAGGTTATCCAGGTAGAGCTCGAGCTGGACGATCCCTTTGTCGTCGCTCGCCGAAACAGTCACCCCGGCCACAGTCTCGGCCGGCACGATGGCGCCCGCGGCTGGAGACACCACACTGACGGCGGGCGGGTTACGATCGGCCGGCGTAGCGGTGCTCGCCGGTGTAGCGGCGGCCGCCGGTCCCGCGGCCGTCGCAGATGCGGCAGTACTGGTCGGCGCGGTCACAGTGGCGGGCGCCAAGGGGCTGGCAAGCTGGAGCGCGGCCGGCCCGGTTGCGCCGGCCGGCGCCGGCGTCGCGGTCGCGCGAACTGACGCCGAAACAGGAGAGCAAGCGGCCAGCAATAAGCATAGGCCGACCATCGCAAACGCAGAGATTACTTTCGGAGGGCAATTTCTAGGCCTTCCTTGCCTGGTGTTCATGATGACTTTTCTCACCATTACCGAAAAGCCGCACCAGAGGGCTGGATCCGGCCGGTACTATGAGGGTGTCTTCTCAACTCCTTCTCGCTTTTACCTACCTCTCCATTGAGACATGATAGCCCATAGAGACATGATAGCCCATAGAGACATGATAGCCCATAGTTACTTGCCGGTGCTTAAATCGTGGTTAAGTTCTGATTAACAATCGATTATTAGAAAGAATACAGACTCAACAATCCGTGCCAATGCCAGCGCCAGCTATTGGCGTAACTCTACGTTCAAGGGCAACCGTGAACAGTTGCATCATGATGGGACGGGTCTGTCAAAAGGCAGCAGACTTTGCGGGTGAGCAGCAGCGAGAAGGAATCAGTGGGCGCGGACCAGGGGGTGGGCGAGTCCAGGCGCCGTCAGTCTAGCCGGGCAGAGGGCTGCTCAGGGCAGGATGGTGACGGGCATGCCGACGTAGGCCATTGCCCACAATTCAGACGCCGCGGCATCGTCGAGCATGACGCAACCGAAGGTAATGGGCGTGCCGACGTTGTTCTGCCAGAGCTTCTCGCCGGTGTCTCTGGCATAGGGGATGCCGTGGATGCCGTTCTCGGTTCCACCGCCCTCATAGATACCCAGCCAGTCGGGCATCCAAGAGTCCCCCGCGACAAAGTAACCCCGCGGCAGCTTCGTCTGCACAGTGTAGTTGCCCGGCACCGAGGGGGATTCAGGGCGGCCGGTCGAGCACGGCCAGTGCTGCAGGAGCGCGCCATCGTCGAACAGCCAGCAGACCTGCGCAGACATGCTGGCCACGAAATGCAGGCCACGTCCGGTGACAATGGGGCCAACGGGGCCGGCGCGCGCCGTGCCAACCTCGTTGCTCACCGGGATCAGCAGAACCATGCCGGGCACGATGAGCGGGTATGCGCCCAGCCCATTGGCGTCCACAATTACAGCGACGGTGGTGCCATAGTGCATGGCGATTTCCCAAAGCGTGTCACCGGCGCGCACGGTGTAATGCGTGGCAGTGTCGGAGGCCCTATCTGCGGTTTGCGCGGGCGGGGCCCGGACTGCGGCCGGAGCGATATCCGGCGACAGTGTCACGGCCGGAGCCATACCCGGCGACGGTCTCATGGCCGGAGCGATACCCGGCCACTGGCTCATGGGCTGCGCATGAGCCGCAGCAGGTACCCAGGCCAGGATCGCGCTGGCGATGAGACATAGTATCCGAAGATTCAAGTTACTCCATCTCCTCGTCCGGCCCAGGTTACCGGCGCTCCGACGGCTTGAGGCATACGCCATGGGCCGCGAACGCCGAGCGTTGCGCCCGCCACAAGCTGGTTGTATCATCGCGATTATAGTTGGAATGTAAGCGAGCCCCAAGTTCGTGGCGATCCGTGAGTGCGGTCAATCATCCCGTAACCAATCATCAGCAAGACTCCGGCCAGAGCGGCGCGTGGCACACTACCCCGCGCATTATCCGTAGCCTACCCCAGTTGTTTACCGTAGTATCTACCGTGGCGAAAATGTGCCTGCTCTGCCTATAATCATTTGGCTCGTTGCCCCAGGACGCGATCAAGGGGCCGATCGCACTACGTCAGGCAATCACGGCAGGATGGATCGAGCATGCCACGCGATAGGATCGATGACGGTACAGAGCACGTGAGCCGGCTGAGCCAGTTGCTGGCGATCTCGGAGCGCGTGTTGGCCGAGACCACGGTCGAGGGATTGCTGCAGCGGATCGTGGACGCGGCCTGCGAGCTGACGGGCGCGCGCTTCGGCGTGGCCGGCCACGGGCAAGTCGGGCGCGCCTTCCGAACGCTCGCCGGCGGGCACGCAGGCCCGGCGTTCGACATGCTGCGCACCGCCGGCTTCCCGCTGGAGCAAGAGCTGTTGGGCGCAGGCTTGCTGGGCGACCGGCCCACCCTCCGGCTGACGGACGCCGAGCTGCGGGCAGCGACCGCCGCGCACACGCTGCCGGACGGGCACCCCGGCCTGCGCGGCCTCCTGGCCGCCCGCCTGGCCGGTCACGACGACCGGGCGACGGGCGTGATCGTGCTCTCGCACAAGGAAGGCGGCGACTTTACCGCAGAAGACGAGCTGCTGCTCAGCCAGTTGGCCAGCCTGGGTTCGCTCGGCCTGCACCATATCCAGGCCCATGCCGAAGCGCAGCGGCGCGCCGCCGAGTTGGAGCGCGAGCGCCAGTCTCTGCGCGCCGTAATGGAGCATACCCAGGCCCAGTTGGCCTACCTCGACCGGGACTTTGTCTTCCTCGAAGTCAACGCAGCCTATGTGTCAGGCTCGGGGCATAGCCGGAATGAGCTGATCGGCTACAACCATTTCGCGCTGTTCCCCGATGCCGAGAACCAGGCGATCTCCGAACGGGTGCGCGACAGCGGCGAGCCCATCGAGTACCATGCCAGACCGTTCGTATTTGCCGGTCAGGCGGAGCGGCGCGCCACCTATTGGGACTGGACCCTGACGCCGGTCAAGGACGCGGCCGGCGGCACACAGGGGCTAGTCCTTTCGCTGCTCGACGTCACCGCCAACATCCGGGCCGCCCAGGAACGCGAGCGGCTGCTGGCGCAGGTGCAAGCCTATGCGAAGGACCTGGAGACGGCCAATCGGGAGCTGCAGGCGCGCTACCAGGAGATCCAAGGCTTGAACGCCAGCCTGGAAGAGCGCGTGGCCGAGCGAACGGCCGAGTTGCAAGAGCAGGCGGCAGTGTTGAGGGCGCAGGCGGCTGCGCTGGCGGAGAGCGAAGCGCGCTTGCGAGCGATCTTCGAGCGGGCAGGCATCGGCATCGCCCTGGCGGACACGAGCGGCCGGATCGTGCGCAGCAATAGCTATTTTCAGAACATGCTCGGCTATTCGGAGGATGAGCTAGGCGCGCTGACCTTCGCCGATTGCACCTACCCCGAAGACCGCGCCCTGAACCTGCAGTACTTCGCGGAGTTACTGGCCGGACAGCGCGATTTCTATCAGTTGGAGAAACGCTACGTCCGCAAGGATCGGAGCCTGGTTTGGGTCTCGCTGACGGGCACCCTGGCTCAGGATGCAGACGGCAAGCCATTATTCGGCGTCGGTATGGTGAAGAATATTAGTCGACGCAAACGGACCGAAGCGGCGCTCGAAGGACAGCGCGAGCGGCTGCGCATCCTGCACGAGATCGATCGGGCGATCCTGGCGGCGGGCGCCCCGGCCGAGATCGCCCAGGTGGCCGCCGACTATGTCCGGCGCGTCGTGCCCTCCCAGCGGGCGGCCGTCATCCTGTTCGACGGCGAAGAGGATGCTATCCGGCTGCTGGCCGCTTCCGGCCGGGGCGGCGATCAGACACCCAAAGTGCCTATCAGCCCGCTGCAAGCGTGGCGGGGGACAGGCGAGCTACTGCGGGGCGAGCTATTTGCCGTCGAGGACCTGTCGGTCGTGTCCGATCGTCTGCCGGTCGAGCAGGTGATGGCGGACGAGGGCGCGCGGGCCTACTTCTGCATCCCGCTGATGGTAGCCGGGCAAGCGCTGGGAGCGCTGGTCCTCTGGCTGGAAGTCGCGGGGCGCCCCTCACCGGAACACCAGGAGATCGCCGGGCAGGTGGCCGATTCCCTGGCGGTGGCCCTGCACAATGCCCGGCTGGCCGAGCAGGTCGAGCTCAGCCGGCAAGGCCTGCAGAATCTCTCCCACTGGCTGGTGCAGATCCAGGAGAACGAGCGCAAATACGTGGCCAAAGAACTCTTCGACAATGAAGGGCAGCGCCTCTCGGTCTTGCTCCTCGGTCTTGGCCTGCTGGAGCGGCGCGCGGCCGGGGATCCGGCTCTGGTGGGCGAGATCGGCGAACTCAAGCGGCTGGCGGACGGCATCCTGGAAGACACGCACAGCCTGGCGGTCAATCTGCGACCGGCCAGCCTGGACCGGCTGGGGTTAGCGGCCGCCCTGCACCAGTATGCGGACCAATTCGCGCGCGAGCAGGGTATCAGAGTCCAGGTTGAGTTGGCCGCGCTGAAGGGCATACACCTGGCGCCGGAGACGGAAACTACTCTCTACCGCATCGGGCAGGAGGCGCTCTCTAACGTGGCCGAGCACGCTCACGCCGCCAGCGTCTGCGTCATCGCCACCTATCACGCCGGCCGGCTGACGATCGTGATCGAGGACGACGGTGCCGGCTTCGACGTGGCTGAAGCCATCCGCCTCGGGCGCCTCGGCATGCTGAGCATGCGCGAACGGGCGAAAATGGTGGGCGGCAGCCTGACCATTGAGAGCACGCCGGGCTGCGGGACGACTGTTTACGTAGACATCCCCCTGGCCAACCCCCCGGCAGCTTAGGGCGGAGCGGTCTGCTAACAGAGACCGCGACCCCCATCAGGAACCTATCAAACAGACCCCGGGAAGCCGAAGGGACAAAATCAGTCTATGTCTCTTCCGCACTTGCGGTCACAGGGATCGGCACGATCTTCCGCTACTGAACGGTCGTCCGCCGCGCGCTGGCAGCGGGCCCTCTACGTACCGTTGACGGTGCTGGCCTGGCTGGCGGTGGTGATCATCGCCGGCTGGCTGCTCGGGCACGTCGTCCACACCGTGGTCATGATCGTGCTCGCCAGCATTCTGACCATCGCGCTCCATCCGCTGGTGGCGCTCTTCAAGCAGAGGCTGTCTCGGCCGCTGGCGGTCGCCGGGGCCTACCTGGCGGGCCTGGCCCTCGTGCTCGGCCTGGGCCTGCTGCTCATCATGACGGCGGCGCAACAGGTCGTCGCACTGGTGCAGAACCTGCCATCCTACGCGCAACGGGTGCAGGCGTTCGAGCCGCAGCTTGTCCAGGCGCTGCGCCCGCTGGGGGTGACGGGCAGCAACCTGCAGTCGATCAACCAACAGGCCCTGACGGCGGCACAGGCGGTCGGCGCGACCCTGGCGGCTGGCTCGTTGGGGATTGTGAACAGCATCGCCGCGGACCTGGTCGACGCGGTCCTCATCCTCATGCTCAGCATCTACTTTATGTTGAGCGGGCCGCGCGTCGTCAGGTGGCTGCAAGAATCTACCCCGGGCAGCCTGCGCGCTCCCGCCCGCTTTCTGGTGCAGACCGTCAACCAGGTAGTGGGCGGCTACGTGCGGGGGACGCTGACAATGGCCCTGCTGATCGGCGTGCTGGTAGGGTTGGGCCTGGGGATCCTGGGAGTGCCGTACGCAGTGCTGCTCGGCGTGCTGGCCTTCTTCATGGAGTTCATCCCGGTGGTTGGCGTGCTCATCTCAGGGGCGGTGTCACTGATCGTGACCCTGCCGCGCGGTCCCTTTCTCGTGGTCGTGGTCCTGGTCTATTTCATTGTCGTCCACGTGATCGAGAGCGACGTGGTGGGGCCGCGCGTCATGGGCAGGGCGGTCGGCATACACCCGGCCACGGGCATCATCGCGCTGCTGGCCGGCTGGGAGCTTTTCGGCGTGTGGGGGGCGCTGTTCGCCTCGCCGATGGCCGGTTTGCTTCAGGCGACGATCACTGTGGTCTGGCGCGGGCTGACGGACGGCCAGTCGGGCATCCTCGCCTCGGTCGCCGCGGCGTCGGAGGCGGCGGTCCAGGCCGAGGAAGCCGCAGGCGCCGCGCAGGCCGGGGACGCAGCGGCCCGAGCCTGCGACGCGGCGGACCGGGCGAGCGATGCGGCGGCGGAGTCCGAGAAGGCGGCAGGCGCGGCAAGGCCAGCGCGAGCCGAGAGACGCAACCCGTAAAGGGCGCCCCGGTCAGACGGGCGGCGCGGCCACGGCCGAGTCACGATCGGCCCAGAATCGACGCGCGATGGCGCCGAAATTCTCCAGCAGCCGGCGCACATCCAGCCACGGCGCCTCGCATTTCTCCGGGTGGAACTGCGCGACGGTATCGCGCAGGTAAGCCAGGGCATCCTCCTCGACCGCCAGAATCTGCAATCCACCCTCGCGCAGCGCCGGCGAAGTGCGCCGTAACCTGATCAGCGCCTGATAGAGTGAATCCTGACCGTGCAGGGCGCAGGGTCGCGCCGCGTCAGCGCGCCAGGCGCAAGGAAAGGCCGTTGACGCTCAGCGCCACGAGGCTCGCCGCCAGATAAGTCGGGACGATCGCGGCTGCGGCCGTGGCGGCGCCGGCGCCGGGCAAGAGCGCACCGGCCACCAGGAAGAAACAGGCAAATGACAGCGAACCCAGCACGACGCCGCGCAACAGGCGGGCGGCCGGGCGGGAGCCCTGCTGGTGATGCGTGAAGGTCGCCAGCACGAGGCCGAAAACCGGGAAGGGCGAGAGGAGCCCGCTGAGCTGCGGCCCCAGGCTGGCGGCGAAGGTGGTGAGCATGACCACGAAGGTGGCGGCAATCAGCATGCGGGCAGGGATATCCCAGCGCGGCGCGCGCGGGGCGGGGCCCTGCTGCGCCGGGCCGGCCGGGACCCCGTCCGGAAAGAGCCGGAAAAGCACAAAGATAATGACAAGCAGAGTGGCGAAGGTGGGCAGCAACGACAGGGCGAAACGGTTCCACACGAACGTGGCCGCCAGGAAGGCGGTCACCGCCAGGAGGCCGCTGGGCAACCATGCCAGCCTGCGCGCGGCCAGCGCGTAGGTGAAACAGAAGATGCAGACCGATGCCTGGCCGCCGAGCGTGCCGGTCGCGGCGTGCGCGGCGAAAACGCGTCCGTACTGCCAGGCGAGGATCAGCGAGACCGGCGCCGAAGTGAGCGGCAGGCCCATAAACCAGCCGCTAACGCCTGGTCCCCAGCGCCGCCCGGCGAGGGTGACGGCCGCGATCAGCAGCGGGGTCAGGAAGAGCTTGAGCGCCAATATCACGATGGTCGGCCTCTTTCAGGCGTGCGACGATGCTCGGCAGCCGAGCAGAAAGCGCAGCGGGATGCACAGACGTACCCGGCTATGACACAGCATCAACGGGTATTTGTCAAACTTTGGCTATAATATGCAACTTCTGGCAGAAGTGGGTGTTATGTACTAAATGTAAGCCGCATTCCTCTTCTATCGCGCGGCCAGATCCTTTATCTGGAGGCCTCATTAACATATGGCACGCCTCGACTCCGACAGCCTGGGCATGGTCCTGGCGACGCTGGCGAAGTATGCCCAGCGCAAGCTGCCCGACAGCTACCTGCTGGAACTGGACCAGAAGGACGAGTTTCCGCGCAAGGTTCTGAAGGACCTCTACGACCAGCGCCAGTTGGGCCTGCACCTGCTCTTCATCCCCGAAGAGTACGGGGGGCTCGGCGGGGGCGCCTACGACATCTACCGCGTCTCGGAAGTAATGGCCGGGATCGACCTGGGCATCGCGACTGCGGTTCTCGCCACGTTCCTGGGCAGCGACCCGATCACCGTGGGCGGCACCCCAGAGCAGAAACAACATTGGATGGGCCGCATCGCCGAGGAAGGCCTGCTGGTGGCCTACGGGGCGACAGAGCCCCAGGCCGGCAGCGACCTGGCCGCGCTCAAGACGCGGGCCGAGCCGGTGAGCGAGAATGGTCGGTTGACGGGCTACCGGCTGACCGGCCGCAAACAGTGGATCAGCAACGGCGGGGAGGCCGATCTGTACACCGTGCTGGCGCTCGCGCCGGGCGGCCCCTCCTGGTTCATCATCGAGCGCGCGGCGCCGGGCTTCACGCAGGGCAAACACGAGGTCAAACACGGCATCCGCGCCAGCAACACCGCGGCCCTTATCCTCGAGGACGTGTACGTGGACGCCGATCGCCTGGTGGGCGGCGTCGAAGGGCAGGGCCTCATCCAGGCCCAGGCTGTCTTCGGCTACACGCGCTTGATGGTCGCGGCCTTCGGGCTGGGAGCAGGTTGGGCGGCGCTGAAACGTGCCATCCCCTATTCGCAGCAGCGCATCCAGGCGGGCGCCCCGCTCAGCCAGAAACAGGGCTACACGCACAAGCTGATCGTTCCCAATGCCTGCCGCCTGGAAGCTGCGCGCGCCTACATTGAGTGGGTGGCCGAGCGCATCGACGACGGCGGCGGCAACCTGCAGACCGAGGGGGCGGTGGCGAAGTACATGGCCACCGAAGCCGGCAACCAGGCCGCGGAAGACGCCATCCAGGCGCTGGGCGGTTACGGCTACGCCCGGGAATACATGGTCGAGAAGATCAAGCGTGACGTGCGCATCACCACGATCTATGAGGGCACGTCCGAGATCATGGAATGGACCATTGCGCGCGACCGCTGGCAGGAGCACCTGAAGAGCCGCGGCGCGTATTACAACGATTGGGCCGCGCGTCTCGCCGCGAGCGGCGGGACGGACGCCGGCAGCGAGGGCGCCGTCCTGGCGCTGCGCGCGCTGGCGGCCATCCTCGAACGCTGCCGGTTGGACCGCCTGACGCGCAACCAGCACATCCTCTTCCGGCTGGGCGAGTTGATCGCCCACGCCGAAACGGCCGCGATCTTCGCCGAGCGGGCGCTCGCCCAGCCCAGTGCGGCCGGCCGGCTCGATCCACCGACCCTGCAGGCCATGGCGCGCGTCGAAGCCCGGCGGGCCGCGCTCAAGGTCGCAATCGACGGCCTGCGCTGGATCACGGGCGCCGGCCAAACCGACCCTAATCTCGCTAGCCTCCTCAACCTGCCGGCGATCTACGCAGCGCAGGCGGGGCTGATCGGCGATATGGATTGCGTCGCGGCAGGGCTCAACCGCGCCTTCCCGGCCTGAAATCAGAGGGTATCAGCATGTTACCGAACGCCAGCCGAGCGATTGCGATTGTGGGGGTGGGCGCGATCTTACCCGATGCGCCGAACGCGCCCGCCTACTGGGATAACATCAAGAACAAGCGCTACAGTATCCGCGAGGTGCCGCCGGAACGCTGGAGCGTGGCCGATTACTACGACCCCGACCCCAATGCGCCGGCCAAGACCTATTCTAAGATCGGCGCCTGGGTGCGCGGCTTCTCTTTCGATTGGAAGCGCCACCGCGTTCCGCCCAAGGTCGCGGCGGCGATGGACGAGGGCCAGCAGTGGGCGGTGAGCATGGCCGCGGAGGCGCTGGCCGATTACGGCTATCCGGGACGGCCGTTGGATACCGACCGGACCGGCGTCATCCTGGGGACGGCGATGGGCGGCGAGCTGCACTACATCACCAACCTGCGCATCATGTTCCCCGAGTATGCCCATCTGCTGGAAGGGCTGGACGAGTTCCGGGGCTTGCCGCCGGAAGTGCAGCAAAGCCTGATGGCGCGCTGGGGCTCGGCCGTCGCCGAGCACTTCCCGGAGATCACCGAGGACACCATGCCCGGCGAGCTGGCCAACATCGTCTCCGGCCGGGTTGCCAACGTGCTGAACCTGCGCGGCCCCAGCTTCATCACCGACGCGGCCTGCGCCTCCAGCTTCGCCGCGATTGCGGCTTCGGTAGAGCTGCTTAACCAGGGCCGCTGCGACGCGGTCATCAGCGGCGGCGTCGACCGCAACATGGGCGTGAGCAGCTTCGTCAAATTCTGCAAGATCGGCGCCCTGAGCGCGACCGGCACCCGGCCTTTCGGCGACGGCGCGGACGGCTTCGTAATGGGCGAGGGCTGCGGGGCCTTTCTGCTCAAGCGGCTGGCGGACGCCGAGCGAGACGGCGACCACATCTATGCTGTCATCCGTGGGGTGGGGGCGTCGAGCGACGGCAAGGGCAAGGGGATCACTGCGCCGAATCCGCAGGGGCAGATTTTGTCGACGCAGCGTGCCTGGGAGGCCGCCGGGCTGGACCCGACCACGGCGACCCTGATCGAAGCCCACGGCACCAGCACCCGGGTGGGCGACGTGGTGGAGATCAGTAGCCTGGCCACGGTGTTTAGCGGCGCCGCCGCCCGCATCGCCCTGGGCTCGGCCAAGAGCAACGTCGGCCATCTGAAGGCAGGCGCCGGCGCGGCCGGGCTGCTGAAAGCGGTCTGGGCGGTCAACGATAGGCTCCTGCCGCCCACCCTGAACGCCGAACGGGCCAACCCCAGTATCGACTTCGCGGCAAGCCCGTTTTACCTGAACCATGAGTTGCGCGAGTGGGCGCCGCCGGCGGGCACTCCGCGCCGCGCGGGGGTGTGTTCGTACGGCTTCGGCGGCACCAACTTCCACCTGGTATTGGAAGAGCACGTGCCGGGGATGCTGAACCGGAACGGGCACGCGTCGTTCGTGGCCGCTGTGCCCCCGCACGCGCCCGGCGCCGATGGTAAGAACGGCCTGGCGGCGAGGCCGGCCGATGCGGCAAGCGCGAGTACGCCGAGGCCGGGCGCGGCCGTCCGCGACGCCGGCAACGGCCGGGTGGACGTCATCCCGGGCAAGCCCCCGCTGCAAGGGATCCTGGTTCTGAGCGCCGCCGAACCGGCCGGGCTACTGAACGAGCTGGACACGGCCCTGGCGCGCGTGCAGGCGGGCTGGACCCCGCCGCTCGCCCTGCCGAGAGCCGAGCAACTGCGCGCGCCCGAACGGCTGGTGGTAGACTTCGCCAACCGGGAGGAGCTGGCGCTGCGCCTGGAGCGGGCGCGCAAAGCCTTCGCGCTCGACACGCCGGCCGCCTGGAAGCCGCTGGCAGCGCAGGGCGTGTTCCGTGGCAGCGACGATCCACCCGGCAAGATGGCATTCCTCTTCCCCGGGCAGGGCAGCCAGAGCCTGAACATGTTGCGCACGCTGCGCGGGCGCGAGCGGGTGGTGGCGGAGCTTTTCGAGGAAGCAGACCGGGTGATGGCCCCCCTGCTGGAACGCCCGCTGAGCAGCTACGTCTTCCGGGACCCGGCGGACAAGGCGGCGGCCGACGCGGCCGACCTGGAGCTTCGCCAGACGGCGATCACCCAGCCGGCCATGCTGACGGCTGACGCGGCGCTCTACGCGCTGCTGGCCGAGTACGGATTCCGGCCCGACTTCGTGATGGGGCATTCGCTGGGCGAATATGCCGCCCTGGTCGTCTCCGGCGTGCTGCCTTTCGCAGAGGCGATGGAGGCGGCCGTGTGCCGCGGCGCCGAGATGACCCGGGTGAGCGCGACCGACCCCGGCTGGATGGCTGCGGTGATCGGGCCGTACGAATCGGTCGAGAAGGCGCTGCGCGCAGTCGACGGGTACGTGGTCGCGGCCAACATCAACAGCTACAAGCGCTTCGTCGCCGGGTCGTAAGCGGTGATGCTGTCGCCCACGCCGAACAAAAGGATCCGGCCGTTCGGCATTCTGGCGGCATCCCACCATGCGATTTCCGTCGCCGGAATCGTCGCGATTTCCGTGATCTTCGGTTGCGGGCCCTGCGCGCGACTCGGGATCGGCAAGGCCAACATGCCGACCGTGAGCACTCGGTACCACGGGATCTTCTGCATGAGATGAGTCTCCAAGATAGAGCGAACTCGCGACGCCGGTGCGGCGCCGGTGATGCTCCATCCATGTTCACGTCGCGTGCCATCGCTCGCATACCGCGCAACATCCTGTGGTGGAGGGAGTTATCTGTCCGCGCGATACGTCGTCGGCCGGAGGTAGCGGAACGAAGCGTTTCGCACTCCCCACCGAACCGTTACGAGATCCAGATGACGGCCAAGTCGGCATAGCCATGGGCGCCTAGCGATCGGTTCACCCGGAGGGAGTCGACCCCCGTTCTTTTGCCCACACGCGCGCGGAATCGGTGACACTCTTCGCCTGGCACGCGCGCACCTTGGGAGCATGCCCACCCCCGGAGAACGCCGCGCGCTTCTCTT
>JADGQF010000112.1 GCA_017882045.1 Anaerolineales bacterium | reverse complement strand
CACGTGGCCGGAGAGACGGCGTGTGCGGCGGAGGTTAGTTCCCCTGACATAGCAACCGCTCCATTATGCAAAACACAGGTCGAGAGCGCCCTTCACTGATGTTGGGCTCGCACAGCAGTACCTTTTTCATGCTGCCCCCGTTGACCCGGAAGCCGCCTGCAGCGCCTGCGCCTGCTTCTCGATGGCGGACGTGACCGCCGGGTCCTTGATGGCCGGGAGGTTGATCGCGACATTGGCCAGGCAGCCGGTCAGCCCGGCCCGCGCGAGGTAGCCGGCGCACTGGTGATCCGAGAGCGCGTTCGGGTTTGCGCGCCCCTCGAGTCGCTCGACCACCTCCAGCACCTGGGCGCAGAGGCCGGCATTGCGCAGGGGCGCCTGCGCGGCATCGATCAGCGCCGCCTGGATGGCCTGCGCGCGCCATCTTCTGCTCCGCAGTCTCCTTGGGCAGCCGGTAGGCAGCTCTGACCGCCGCAAACGCTTCGGCGTCGCGCGCGCCTCTGGCCGCCAGTTGGAGGGACAGGGCCTCGCCGGTGGTTCTCACCTCCAGATAAACGCCGTCCGGCGCTCCCGCGCCCTTGCCCACGCTCAGGCGCGCTACCATCGCCGCCAGGGCGGCTGCCATCGCGCCGGCCAGCGCCGAAGCTTTGCCGCCGCCAGTGGAATTATCGTCCGGGTTGAGCACCTGCAGAAAAGCCGTGATAGTGTCCATGCCCCTCCCTTGCCTCTCGGCTGTCTTATAGTCATTTATACAACAGGCTAGCGCCTTTGACTTTGCTTGTCAATTACGCAGACCTGCGCTAGACTCCGGCCGGTGATTGCCGGTGATTCCGGCAATTGGCGGCGATTGCCGACCGCAGTACCATCGGCAGCACCACTGATCTGGAGCGGCTGAGCATGGATCCATTCGCCAGCACCGAAATCCTGGTCATCGAGCTGATCCTCGTCGTCACCCTGGTGGCCATCGCCGTGCGGCGCCTGCGCATCCCCTATACGGTGGCGCTGGTCGTCGTCGGCCTCGCGCTCACTCTTCAACGTCGTCCCGCGATCCAACTCAGCCCGGATGTGATCCTCGGCCTGCTGGTGCCGCCCCTGGTCTTCGAAGCGGCTTTCCAGGTGGACTTCGCTCAGTTGCGCCGTTCGCTGCCGCGCATCCTGTTGCTGGCGGTCCCCGGCGTGGCCCTCACCACCTTGATTGTGGGCGGGCTGGTGGCGCTGCTGGTGCCCTTGGCCCTGCCCGTCGCGCTGGTCTTTGGCGCGCTGATCTCCGCCACCGATCCGGTGGCGGTGGTGGCGCTCTTCCGCAGCCTGGGCGCCCCCCGCCGGCTGGCCCTGCTCGTCGAGGGCGAGAGCTTGCTCAACGACGGCACGGCGATTGTGCTCTACGATCTTGTCCTGGTGATCGTGCTCACCGGGCAGTTCAGTCCCCTGCAGGGTCTGCTGGATTTCCTGCGTGTTTCGATCGGCGGCGTCGTGACCGGCCTGTTGCTGGGTTGGTTGGTGTCGGAAGCCCTAGCGCGCATCGACGACTCCTTGATCGAGACGACTCTGACCACCCTGCTGGCGTTTGGCTCGTATCTGCTGGCCCAAGAGCTGCATGTCAGCGGGGTGCTGGCCGTGGTGGCGGCCGGGTTGATCAACGGCAACGTCGGCCCACGCGGCATGGGCCCCTCTACCCGCATCATGCTGGCCAACTTCTGGGACTACGTCGCCTTTCTGGCCACCTCACTGGTCTTTCTGTTGATCGGCCTGCAGGTCAACCTGTCTGAGCTGGTCGCCGGTTGGCAGCCAATCCTGTGGGCCGTGCTGGCGGTGCTGGCGGCGCGCATGATCGTCGTCTACGGTGTGGGCTGGATCTGCAGCCGGCTCGGCGACGCCATTCCGTTGGCCTGGGACCACGTTCTGGCCTGGGGCGGCCTGCGCGGCGCGATCAGCCTGGCGTTGGCCTTGAGCTTGCCGGCTGCCCTCGGCGCATCGGCGGGCATGTTGCGCGTCATGGCCTTCGGCGTCGTGTTGTTCACTCTGCTCGTCCAGGGGACCACGATGGGACCGCTGCTGCGCCGTTTGGGCATAGGGCTGCCTAGCCCGGTGCAGACCGAGTACGAGTTCCGCCACGCCCGCCTGGCCGCGGTGCAGGCCGCGCTGCGGCATCTCGAACAGCTCCACCGCCGGGGCCTGGTTTCGACACAGTCCTGGAAGGTACTCGAAGCGGAGTGGGGGGAGCGTTCGTCCGCCCTGGCCGATCAGTTGCACGATATTCTGAGCGCCGAGCCCGAGTTGGAGGCCAAAGAGCTGGACACGACGCGCCGCGAGCTCTTGCGTGCCCAACGCAGCGCCCTGCTGGGCTTGCGCCGCGACGGCGTCATCTCGGACGAAGTCTACGAAGAATTGACCGCCGAGATCGACGCGGTGCTGGTTGGCAAGCGCATGTCACGCCCGGCCATTGCCAGCCACGAGGATGCTGCCGCCGTGGACCTCGAGCGACCGGGGCTCGGCCCCGACGGGCTCGGCCCCGGCGCCGGCGGCGCCACCCTTCCTCAGCCGGCCACGCCGGCCCTGCCGGCTGACGATGCCGGCCCAGCTCAACCTGGCGCAGCCTCGCCCTCCGCCACACCGAAACCGGAATAACGCTTGCGTTGAAGCGCGCGAAGTATGCTATACTTTGTAACGATTAAAGTCGCGTTAGCCTCTAAAGGCTTTAGTCAAGCACAGGCGTTCAACCATCAGCTTCTGAGCGTCGGCTCTGAGCATAAGCTCTAAGCATGAGCGCGTAACCAAGGAAGTCAGCTATGCCGAAATCATTAGAAACGGATCTATTGCCCGAACAGGCCATTACGAAGATGGCCCCCGGTGCGGTCCCCACCGCCCAACTTAAAACCATGTATCGCGTGATGTTCCTCATCCGGCGCGTCGAGGAATCTCTTCTGCAGATGGCCGAGTCGGGCAAGATTGGCGGCGCCATGCATACCGCCATCGGCCACGAGGCCAATGCTGTCGGCGCGGCCGCGGCCCTGCTGCCCGGCGATTACGTGACCTGCACCTACCGCGGCCATCACCATTCGCTGGCCCACGGCATGGACCCCAAAGAAGCGATCGCCGAGGTCCTGGGTAAGGCGACCGGATTCTCCAAGGGCAAAGGGGGCTCCATGCACTTCATCAAGCCCGAGATTGGCCTGATGGGCGCCAACGGCATCGTCGGCGCCCAGGTGCCGCACGCGGCGGGCATGGCCCTGGCCAGCCAGTTGCGCGACGACGGTCACATCGCCATGAGCTTCTTCGGCGAGGGTGCGATCTACCAGGGCGTCATGCACGAGACCTTCAACATTGCCCAGAAGTGGCACCTGCCGATCATCTTCTATTGCGAGAACAATCGCTACTCCGAGATGACTCCCATCCAGCACACATCGTCGGCCGAAGAGATCTTCCTCTTCCCCAAGGGCGCTTACGGCATGGAGAGCATCCAGATCGACGGCAACGACGTGGAGCAGGTCTTCAGCGCCGTACGTGAGGCCGCCGAGCGCGCGCGGGCCGGTGAGGGACCGACTTTCATCGAGGCGCTCACCTACCGCCTGGCCGGTCACATGGCCGGCGACCTCGAGACTTATCGCTCGGCCGAAGAGATCGATCTCCAGCGCAAGCACGAGCCGCTGGTCGTCCTCCGTGATCGCCTGCTCGAGCGGGGCGTGTCCAAGGAAGAGCTCGCGCAAATCCGTGAAGAAGTCGAGGCCCAGGTCAAAGAGGCGGTGGAATTTGCCGAAAACAGCCCCTGGCCCGATCCGGCTGAAGCTTATACCGACGTGTTTGTCGAGTAGGGAGTTCTTATGGCACGCCAGACCACTTATATTCAGGCCGTTAATGAGGCGATGCGGGATGAGATGCGACGCGATGAGAGCGTCTTCATCATTGGTGAGGATGTCGGACGCTACGGGGGCCTCTTTCGGGTGACCCGTAACCTGTTCGACGAGTTCGGCCCCAGGCGCGTGCTGGACACACCCATCAGCGAGCAGGCCTTTCTGGGCATGGCGCTGGGCACGGCTATGGTCGGCATGCGGCCAATTGTCGAGCTGATGTACATGGATTTTACCCTGGTTGCCGCCGATCAGATCTTTAACCAGATCGCCAAGATGACGTATATGAGCGGCGGGCAGGTCCACGTGCCCCTGGTGATCCGCGGCCAGCAGGGCGGCGGCAAGCGCTATGGCTCGCAGCACAGCCAATCGTTCGACGGGCTCTATTCCCATTTTCCGGGCATCAAGGTCGTGGCCCCGTCCAACCCGTATGACGCCAAGGGACTGCTGACCGCCGCGATCCGCGACAACAACCCGGTCGTGTTCCTCGAGCATAAGCTGCTCTACTTCACGCGTGGCGATGTGCCGCCGGCGGGCGAAGACTATGTTGTGCCCATCGGCAAAGCCCAGGTCCGCCGAGAGGGCACAGACCTCACCATCGTCTCCTACAGCTACAGCCTGTTGCAAGCCCTTGAGGCGGCTGAAGAGCTGTCCAAGGAGCACGGCATCGAGGCCGAGGTGGTTGACCTGCGCAGCATCGTGCCCATGGATATGCAGACCGTGCTGGATTCGCTCGAGAAGACCGGCCGCTTGCTGGCGGTTCACGAATCATATGCGAATAATGGCGTCGGCGCCGAGATTGTCGCCCGCGCCTATGAGCTGGCCCCCGGGCTGCTGAAGGCTCCCGCGCGCCGGCTGGGCATGCCGCCGGTGTCTGTCCCGGTTTCCCTGACTTTGGAGGAAGAGATCTTGCCGTGGCGGCGCCAGATCAAGTCGTTGGTGCTCGAGATGATGGGGAAGGGGTGATCTGATGGCTACCGAAGTAAAGCTACCCGATGAAGCCCAGGGCGTAGAGAACATCACCGTCAACCGCTGGCTCGTCAAGGCGGGCGACACCGTCAAGAGCGGCGATCCGTTGTTGGAAGTGGCGACCGAAAAGGTGGACACCCAGATCCAGTCGCCGGCGGATGGTGTTGTCCTGCAGATCAATTTTGGCGAAGGCGACCTCGTTCCCCCCAACGCGATCCTGGCTCTCGTCGGCTTGCCAGATGAGGCGAAGGTAGCCGTGCCGGCGCGCGCGCCGGAAGAGCCCGAGCACACCGAAGTAAAAGACGCTAGGGTGGCGCCCCTGCCCTCGGATGGGAGCGAGAAGCCGCAGCCCGACGGGCAGGGCCCTGCGCCGGCTGCCGAAGGCGAGCCCAAGGCGACCCCAGTGGCCCGCCGCGTGGCCGAGCAGGAAGGCATTCCGCTCAACGAAGTCAAGGGCAGCGGGCTGGGCGGGCAGGTGACCAAGGAGGACGTCCTGCAGTATGCCGAGCAGCATAAGCACGCCGGCGAGGCACCTTCGCCGGGGGGCGAGGAACCCTCACCTGCGGCCGCGGAGCAGGACGAGGAACTGAAGGACATCGCCTCGTTGCCGGTTGGCCGGTTGGCTGCCGAATATAGCATCAACCTGCGCCAGTTGGCAGGGGACCGCCCGCTGCGCTCGCTAACCGTCGAGGACGTCCTCAGCGCTGTCGAGAGCCGCCGGTCGGGCAAGCCCGTCAAGGTGCAACCGCGGCGCCCTGCTCAGCCTGCACCCGTTCAGCAGGCTGCCCAGGAGCCCACGCGCCAGGCTCCTGCACCCGCCCCGGCGCCTACCCCGGCGGCCCCTCAGCCGCAGGTGGCGCCGCCGGCCCGGCAGCCACAAGCGGCAGCGCCTGCGCCCCGGGCCGATCTGCAGCCCGGCGAGGAATTTGTCCCGCATACTCGCATGCGCTCCCTGATCGCTCGCAACACCGTTCAGGCGGCTTTCAGCATCCCGCACGTCACGACCTGGTGGGATGTGAACATGAGCGCCGTGCTAGAGCACCGCCGGGCAAACAAGAGCGAGTTCGCGATCGGTGGCGTCAATCTGACGGTCACGGCCTACCTGGTGCAAGCCGTCATCACTGCCCTCAAAGCGGTTCCGGCGGCCAATTCGACCTGGACCGACGAGGGCGTGATCATCAAGCGTTACTACAACATCGGGGTCGCCGTGGCCCTGCCTGCCGATCCCAAGAGCGGGCTGGGCGGGCTGATCGTGCCGATAATCAAGAACGCCGATAATCTCAGCCTGGTCGGCGTTGCCCGGGCGGTGAACGACCTGGCCCAGCGGGCGCGCGCCAGTAACCTTAAGGCCGACGAGTTGCAGGGTGGGACGTTCACCATCACCAACTACGGCACGTCGGGCAGCCGTTTCCAGACCCCGGTTATCGCGGGCAACGAGGCGGGTATCCTGGGAGTGGGGGCGATTGAGAAGCGGGCGGTGGTCCTGAGCAACGGCCACCCGCTGGACCCCAACGTGGGCGACTCCCTGGTTTTCTTGCCGGTGCTGACGCTGGGCTTCAGCTACGATCATCGCATCCTCGACGGCGCGACCGCGGACGGGTTCTGCGCCAAAGTGAAGGAAGCGCTGGAGGGCTGGAAATAGGGGCGAGGTACCGTGAAACCTGACACGTCTGCGTACCGCGTGGTGATAGTGGGGGGTGGGTTCGCCGGGCTGTATGCGGCCCGTACCTTGCACCGCGCGCCGGTTCAAGTGACCCTGGTGGACCGGCGCAACTTTCACCTGTTCCAGCCGCTGCTCTACCAGGTGGCGACCGCCGGAGTCTCACCCGGCGATATTGCCTCGCCGCTGCGCACCGTCTTGAAGCGCCAGCGCAACGCCGAGGTGCTGCTGGCCGAGGTCGTCCACGTCGACGTGCTGAACCGCCGGGTAGTCTTTCGTGACGGCGACCTGCCCTACGACACGCTGGTGATCGCCACCGGCGCCAGCCACGCCTATTTTGGGCACGATGAGTGGGAGCCCCTGGCGCCCGGCCTCAAAACCATCGAGGACGCGCTTGAGATCCGCCGGCGTATCCTGTTGGCTTTCGAGGCCGCCGAACGCGAGACCGACCCGGCTTTGCGCGCCGCCTGGATGAATTTTGTGGTCGTCGGCGGCGGGCCCACCGGCGTCGAGCTGGCCGGCACACTGGGCGAGATCGCCAACCACACTCTCAAAGGCGACTTTCACCACATCGACCCGGGTGACGCTCGCATCTTCCTCCTGGAAGGCGTGGACCGCGTCCTGCCGCCCTATCCGCCCGACCTGTCGCGCAAAGCCCACCGCTCGCTGGAGAAACTGGGAGTCACCGTCCGGACCAGCACCCTCGTCACGGACATCACCCCCGACGACGTGACCGTCCGCTCGGGCGACCTGGTCGAGCACATCGCCACCCATACCGTTTTGTGGGCCGCCGGCGTGCGTGCCTCGCCGCTGGGCCAGGTGCTCCAGGCGGAAGCCGGCGCGCAGCTTGACCGGGTGGGCCGCGTGCTGGTCGAGCCCGACCTGACTATCCCAGGCCATCCCGAGATCTTCGTCATCGGCGACCTGGCCAGTTACACTCACCAGGGCGGTAAGCCGCTGCCCGGCGTGGCGCCCGTCGCCATCCAGGAAGGGCACTTTGTGGCCCAGTTGATCCGCCGCCGGGTCGAGGGAGGTGCGCTGCCCGCCTTCCACTACAACGACAAGGGCAGCCTGGCCACCATCGGGCGCGCCGCAGCCGTGGCCGATATCAAGGGCCTGCATCTCAGTGGTTTCCTGGCCTGGTTCACCTGGGTCTTCGTGCACCTGCTCTACATCGTCGAGTTCGAGAACCGGGTGCTCGTGTTCATGCAATGGGCCTGGAACTACTTCACCAGCAATCGTGGCGCACGCCTGATCACCGGCCAGGACCTCTTACCCACCGTCAGCCCCATGCCGCCCCATCTTTTGCCCGTCGAGCAAGAAGAGAGAAGACCACTCTCCTGAGAGATAACTCTCCTAAGTGGACAACTGGCCGGATCGGGATATAATAATCGCTCGAATCAGGGGTCCGGTGCCTCCTCGCCCTGCCTATCCTCCCCTCGGCAGGGCAACGTTGTGTCTGGCTCCGACAGTGTTTCGTCTGGCTCCGATTCCAAACAGAGGAAGATCGACTGCCAGTCGTCTACCAGTGGGAGGGAGAAAAACGAATGATCGATGTTGATGGCCTCACCAAGTCTTATGGCGCTGTTGAGGCTCTCCGTGGGGTCAGCTTCCACATCAAGTCCGGCGAAATCGTCGGACTCCTCGGACCGAACGGCGCCGGCAAGACCACCATAATCAAGATTCTCACCGGCTACTTGCACCCGGATACCGGCACAGTCCTGGTCGACGACCTGGACGTGCTCACGCACACCCGTGAGGTGCAGTCTCGCATCGGCTATCTGCCCGAGAATGCCCCGCTGTATCCCGAGTTGTCCGTCCAGGGGTATCTCAAGATGATGGCGGACATGCGCCAGATCCCGCCCGGCGAACAGCGCGCTCGGATCTCGGAGGCGGTTTATGCCACCGGGTTGGTCGACATGCTGGTGCGGCCCATCGGGCAGCTCAGCAAGGGCTTTCGCCAGCGCGTCGGTCTGGCCCAGGCGATCCTGCACAAGCCCAAGTTGCTCATTCTGGACGAGCCGACCATCGGCCTGGACCCCACGCAGATCGTGGAAATCCGCCGCCTGATCCGCCGCCTGGCCGCGCACAGCACCATCCTCTTCTCGACGCACATCCTGTCCGAGGTCGAAGCGCTGTGCGACCGGGCCATCATTCTTATGAACGGCCAGGTTCGCGCCGACTCGCGCCTGGCAGACCTCGAGGTTACTGCCGATGCCGTCCTGGTGCTCCAGGCAAAACCGGAAGGCGTGGATGCCGCGCTGCGCCGGATGGCCGGAGTGCGGGGCGTCGAGACGGTGCGCACCCCCGATGGCTATCCGGCTTACCGGGTTTTGGGCAAGGGCAACGCCGATCTCTGCCCGGGGATCTACGATCTGGCCCGGTCGCAGAGCTGGCCTTTGCGTGAGCTGCGTCGCGATGTGCGCACCCTGGAATCCGTTTTTAACCAGTTGGCTACGACCGAGGATCGACCATGAAGCAAACGCTTTCCATCACGCGCAAAGAGCTCAGCGCCTACTTCGGCTCGCCCCTCGCGCTGATCTTCGTGGGCGTGTTCCTGGCTGTTACACTCTACGTGTTCTTCTGGGCGGAGCCTTTCTTCGCCCGCGGCATCGCCGACGTGCGCCCGCTTTTCCGCTGGATGCCCATCCTGATGATCTTCCTGGTCGGCGTGTTGACCATGCGCACCTGGAGCGAGGAACAACGTTCGGGCACCATGGAGGTCTTGCTCACCCTGCCGGTCGGCAACTGGCAACTGGTGTTGGGCAAATTCCTGGCCGTCCTGGCGCTCGTCGCCATATCCCTGGCTCTCACGCTGTTCATTCCCATCACCGTCTCGCTGATCGGCAACCTCGACTGGGGACCGGTGGCCGGCGGCTACCTGGCCGCATTGCTGATGGCGGGCGCTTATGCGGCCATCGGCCTCTTCATCTCTTCGCGCACCGACAACCAGATTGTGGCTGTGATCCTGACTGTGCTGGTCTGCGGCCTATTCTATGCCATCGGTTCGTCGGGCATCACCAGTCTGCTGGGCCGTACCCTGGCTGATATCTTGCGCGCCATCGGCGCCGGCAGTCGCTTTGAAAGCATCCAGCGCGGGGTGATCGACCTGCGCGATCTGGTCTATTACCTGTCCCTGGCTGCGATCTTCCTGGTCCTCAACGCGGTCTCGCTCGATCGCAAGCGTTGGAGCTTCGGCCCGCGCACCGAGGCGTATCGCCGGGCCGTCACCATCGGCGTCGTACTGTTGGAACTCAACCTGGTGGCCCTGAATGTCTGGCTTTACCCGCTGAGCGGCTTGCGCGTGGACCTGACGGCCCAGAAGCAGTACAGCCTCTCGCCGGCCACCCGCGACCTGCTCGCCGGTCTGCAAGAGCCGCTGCTGATCCGGGGTTACTTTAGCCAGAAGCAGCATCCGCTCCTGCAGCCGCTCGTGCCGCAGATCCAGGACCTGCTGCGCGAGTACGAGATCGCCGGGCGCGGCAAAGTGACCGTCGATATCGTGGATCCGGCGCAGAGCCCCGATAAAGAGGCGGAAGCCAACCAGGTCTATGGCATCAAGCCCACGCCGATGCAGATCAGCGGGCGCAACGAGGCCTCCGTCATCAATGCGTACTTCGATCTGCTGATCCGCTATGGCGATCAGAACGCTACTCTGAACTTCAACGACTTGATCGAGGTCCAGCCACAGCGCGACGGCACGATCAACGTCAATCTGCGCAATCCCGAGTATGACCTGACCCGCTCCATCAAGAAAGTCGTCTTCGGTTTCCAGAGCGTGGATTCGGTCCTGGCGGCGATGCAAAAACCCGTCAAGCTGACCCTGTTCGCCACCGTGGCCGCGCTGCCCGATACGCTCAAGACGGCGCCGGATACGGTCAAGAAAGTCGCCACGGACTTGCAGAGCAAGTCCAACGGCAAGTTCACATTCGAGATTGTGGACCCGGATGCGGCCAACGCCAAGGTCACGCGCAGCCAGTTGCTCGGTACATATCATCTGCAGCCCATTGCAGCCGGCCTGTTCTCCGGCCAGAGCTACTATATGGACATGCTCTTGCAGGTCGGCGATACGTCGAACATCCTCTCGCTGAGCGACACCAGCGAGGCGGGCATCCGCTCGACCATCGAGTCCGCGCTGAAGCGTTCCTCCTCCGGCTTCCTGAAAGTTATCGGTCTGTGGACCCCCACGCAAGCCGGCCAGCTTGACCAGTACGGCCAGCCGGTGCAGCCCTTCTCGACCTACAACCAGTTGCAGCAGCAGTTGGCCCGCGACTACACCGTGCAGGCCCTGGACCTTTCCGGCGGCCAGGTTCCCTCGAATATCGACGTCCTGGTGTTGATCGCGCCGCAGGGGATGGATGACAAGGCCCGCTACGCGATTGATCAGTACCTCATGCGCGGCGGCTCGGTGGTCGTGGCAGGCGGCAGCTTCGAGCTGGCCCCGCCGGACCAGGTGACCGGCGCCCTGAGTGCCAAGCCGCTCGATAATGGGCTGGCTGACATGCTGGCCTCCTATGGCATCACGGTCGACAAAACCATGGTGATGGATCCGCAGAACGAGCCCTTCCCGGTCCAGGTGCAAAGGATGGTCAGCGGGGTCGCAGTCAATGAGATTCAGGCCGTCAACTACCCGTTCTTTGTCGACGTGCGCAGCGACGCGATGGATCGCGGCAGCCCGATTGTTTCGAGCGTGCCGGCCGTCACGATGAACTGGGTTTCGCCGGTCGTGGCCGATCCGGAAAAGAATAAGGGCCGCACCGTCAGCGTCCTGCTCCAGTCATCCAAGAACTCCTGGTTGCGGACAGATACGAGCGCCACGCCCAATAATCAGCTCTACCCGGACACTGGCTTCCCGGTTGACGGTCCGCGCGCCTCGCATCCGCTGGCCGTGGCCGTCAGCGGCTCATTCCAGAGCTACTTCAAGGGCAAGCCTTCGCCGCTGGCGGCCAGCGCTCCCGTCACAAACACCCAGGGCGCGGCGGCCAACCCGACCCCGGCGCCGTCCAGCCAGTCCAGCAGCACGATCGAGCAGTCGCCGACCACTTCACGCCTGGTCGTGATTGGCAGCTCGGACTTCGTGAACGATGTCATCTTCCGCGTCTCTCAAAGCATCAGCCAGGATCGCTACCTGAACAGCCTGCAATTCCTCCAGAACGCGGTCGACTGGTCGGTGGAGGACCTGGATCTGCTGAGCATCCGCTCGCGCGGCTCATCCTCCCATGTCCTGGCCCCCCTGGCACCGGGCCAAGAAACCATCTGGGAAGTCGGCAATTATGGGCTGGCCCTGATTGCCTTGGTGGTTATCGGCGTATTCTGGTCTCTGCGACGGCGCAATGAGCGGCCGATGGCGCTGGATGAACCCAAGCGGGAGTCTACCAAGCCAGCGGGCAGCCAGGCGTGAGAGGAAAGCAACCATGACACGATTACACCAGATTCTGATTGGCGTTCTCGTCGCTCAGCTCGTGCTGGTCGGCGTAGTGTTCTGGCCGCGCGGCGGTTCCGCCGGCGCCTCAAATGCCGTGCTGTTCCAGGGGCTGAAGGGAAGCGACATCACTTCTCTCACCGTCAGCGAGAAAGCCGGCAACAGCAGCAAGCTGGCCCGCCAGGGCGACAAGTGGGTAGTGCCCGATGCCGGCGACTACCCGGCCGATGCGACCAAGCTCAATAGCCTGGCGGACAAGCTCGCCGCGTTGAAGGGCGGCCAATCGGTCGGCCGGACGACGACGACCCAGAGCCAACTGCAGGTCGCCGACGACAATTTCGCCAAGCGTATCGACTTCCAGGCGGCCAACGGCAGCAAGTACACGCTGTTCCTGGGCACGGTGTCCGGCGGCAGCGCCACTCACGTGCGGGTGGGCGGCCAGCAGGACGTCTATCTGACCCGTGACGTCAGTGCTTATGACGTCAACTCGGATGTGACCACCTGGATCGACGCGGTCTACTTCAGCGTGCCGGTCGATCAGGCGATGACCGTGACGGTCAAGACGGCCGGCGACAACCTGACCTTCACTAAGGACGCCCAGGGCGCCTGGGTCATGCAAGGGCTGGCAGCCGGCGAGCAGACCAACGACGCCAACGTTACCAGCATCTTGTCGGTCGTCACGTCGCTGCGCATGGATAAGCCGTTGGGCAAGCAGGACCAGGCTGCCTACGGCCTGGCGCAGCCCACGGCAGTGCTGACCGTCCTGACCAAAAACGGCACTCAGGAAACGGCGCACATCCTGACGATTGGCGCCAAGGATGCCACGGGCTACTTCGTCAAGTCACCCGACTCGGAGTACTACGTCCACGTGGCCGAGTTCATACTCAAGGACCTGGTCGGGCGCAAGCGGAGCGACTATCTGGCACAGCCGACGCCCGCCCCGACGCCCGCCGGCGGCCCCGCCGCGCCGCCCGCCGGCGCTCCTGCCGCCACGCCGACTCCGTAACGCGCGGCCGGCCGGTTGCGGCGCCAAGGTGCGTCATGTTCGTGGGAAATGTGACATACATCATTTAGCACTTGCATCGCCAGTGCTATACTGATTGCAGAGTGGCAGAGGTGCCACTCTGCAATCCGCACATCACTGGTGTCCGCAGATCAGCGCGATCTCCGGATTGCCGAACTCCAGGGAGGAAAGAATGTACGTTATCAAGATCGATCGTGAGAAGTGCCAGGCCTGTGGCGACTGTGTCGACACTTGCCCGAATGAGCTGATTGCCCTCGTCGAAGAGGCTGGTGTCCAGTTTGCCATGTATACCGGCAACCCCGACGATTGCATCGGCTGCTTCTCATGTGAGTCGGCCTGCCCCGAAGGATCATTGACCGTCACGGAGCTGTGACGCTCGCGTATTTCCCTCGGTCGTGCGCCGTACGTACCAGTGTCGACCCGCCGCCGAGGACTGATCCTCGGCTGATTTCAAGGCCGCAGTGGAGTTACCACTGCGGCCTTGCCTTTATTTTGCAGGAGCGCCTACATAATCCTTCCCACTTTCGCCGGCTAACCAGGAGGGCTCGACGATGAACCGACCGGTACGT
>JADGQF010000354.1 GCA_017882045.1 Anaerolineales bacterium | reverse complement strand
TAAAATGAGAAAAGTGAGCTACTCGCTGATGGTGTCGCTCGACGGCTTTATCGAGGGGCCGAACTGAGAACTGGACTGGGCGATCATCGACGAGGAACTGCACACATACATCAACGATCAGCAGAGCGCGATCGACACCTACCTGTACGGACGGCGGACGTATGAGGTCATGGTCGACTACTGGCCAACGGCGGACACAAACCCGTTCGCCCCGGAGTACGTGGTCGAGTTCGCCCGCATCTGGAAAAACATTCCCAAGATCGTGTTCTCGAAGACCCTGGAGCAGGTCGCATGGAACGCCAGGCTGGTAAGGGACAATATCGCTGAAGAGATCGCGAAGCTGAAAGAACAACCCGGCAAAGACATGGTACTCGGCGGGGCCGGCATCGCCTCGACGTTCATGCAGCTCGGCTTGATCGACGAATACGCGCTCTTCGTTTACCCGGTCATCCTGGGGAGTGGCACGCGACTGTTCCCGGCGTTGGACGACACGGTCAACCTGCGGCTCGTTGAAACACGGACGTTCGGTTCCGGGGTCGTTTTCCTCCGTTACCGGCGAGCAGACGAGGAGCAATAGTGGGTCCTCAATACTGGAAGGGATGCTCTACTTATGACCAAGTCAACTTCTCAGGCGGTGGCCGAAGTGCTGCAAGCGGCCACGGAGCCTTTGACCATAGGCGAGATAATGCAGCAGATAGAGCCCCGACAGTCTCTGCACACGGCCAAACCGGAAGCGACGGTGCGTTCGGCGTTGTTCGAGAACTCGCTCGTTGCCACCATCGGTAGCAGACCGGCGCGTTACGTCTGGTGGCCCAAGCACTTACAGGGCTGCTGCTTTCGGCAGCCGTTGGCGCAAATGGATTTCACCACGGGCGAGCTCCCGGTGACCACCTAGATTTGGAGCGCGCTGTGGCCGGACTTCCTGGCCAGCAAGCTAAAGCCGGGAACGATCACCCTCGAGCTGGACAACGGTCCGACGTTGACCACGAGCGTCAAGCATCTGCGCGCCGGCAAGCCGATCTGGGGACTGGCCGACGCGCAGATGCTGGCAGAGTGGTGCCGGGCGCAGGCGGCGGGACCGGACGACGATTTGATCCTGCGCGTTCTGGACGTGCAGTGGCGGCGCTACGGCCTGTCATTAGAGCGCGCAGCCAGGCGGGTCCCGACGGAGCTGCGCGAGCGAGACAAATACTTGTTGGAGGAAGCGCTGGATGTGGTGCGCGCTTCAGTGGTGTGCGCTTCACACGAAGAGGTAGCATTGCATCACGGCCTGATCCCCCGGCTGGTGGCGCGCGACGTATACCGTGCTGTGGTGCCGCCCAGCCCGCTGGGGCGCGTGCTGCGGTCGGATCTACGCTTTGTCGTGTCCGAGCAGAGCAGGGTGGCGCTTACCGCCAGGTTGGTGGAACGGGCGGATTTGGAGAATTCCGCCGAGCACAAGCGCTACACTGATCCTCTGACGGATGAGCGCCCGCAAGGTCACTGGCTGACGCCTGGAAGCGATGACGAGCGGCGCGCGTGGGGCGAGTACCTGTTTGACCAGGGCATGGAATACCGCTGGGCCGAGCAAAACCGCATGGCCGAAGCCTATTACCGGGCTGCCTTGATGGTTGATCCCGGCCACGCCGACGCCTGGGTCCATGTGGGGAATATCCGACTCAATGAAGGTCTTCTCGACGAGGCGCTGCAGAACTACCTGACGGCGGAGGCTGCGGCGCTGGAGCGGACTATCGGCGACCCGGCCACCTATGAAGGCCCTTTCTGGCTGGACCTGGACTCGCGCCCGTATATGCGCGCTCTGCACGGAAAGGGCCTGGCGCTCTGGCGCCTGGGACGGCGCGACGAAGCGGCGGCGGTCTTTCGGCAGCAGCTCGAGCTGAATCCCAACGACAACCAGGGCGTACGCTTCATGCTGCCCGACCTCGAAGCAGGGCTGAGTTTGGAAGAGAGCGCAGCCAGGTTCGAGGAAAGCGAGCAGTCTCGGTCAGATGATGCCTCTGTCAGCAGTTGAGTGCTAAGGCTGGAACATGGGATCATCGCGGATCGCCGCCAGGCAGTCGTCGAGAGACAGATCCTGGAAGATCTCGATCCACTGGCCGGTATGGCGCATGAATGCCAGATTGAAGCGGCCGCCGCCGGTGTATTCCATACGAGCAAACTTGGCCTCGAAGAATGGAGACATGGCGTTAGGTCCCGGCGCGTTGTACCTGGCGCAGAAGTAGTAGTAGTGCCGGTACCAGCGCCCGTAGAGGTCCGCGATATAGTTGAAGCGCTCGTCTTCTGGTGGCGGCTTGACGTGTCCGGGCCTCAAATTCTCGTCAATGAGTTGGCGCGCCTTCGCTTCCAGATCGGTCTTGAGAGTTGCGGGTACCTGTGGAGCTTTCGGTTTGGCCGGAACGTAGTGCCACATTTTGCGCGGTTTCGCCATACAAGGCCTCCCGTACTGACCTGCCAGGCGCCGACTCTAATTGTAGACCCAGGATGGCTCGATACAATTTTCGAGATCCAGGTAGAAGTTCAACTCGTTGCCGCCGTTGTCGAGAGCAGCGGCCAGTTTGTCCATGTCTACTCGCAACCGACGCATAGGACCCTCTTTCACGGATCACTATCATTGTCATCCTTGGACGCCGACAGGAGAGCTGAACATCCCAAGTGTTCGTGCTGCTGCGCCCGGCACGCTAGGAGCCGGTCTTGTCTTCGTCCTCTTCGGCTGTCTCCCCATGTTGCACAATGTCGCCCTGCTTGAACAGGATGTTCTGCATGGCTACCCGCCATTTCGGCTTACGGCGCAGCAGGAATTCCAGGTCCATGCCAAAATGCTTGAACTCCTCTTGCTGCGCGTTCTGCATGATGGCGCGCGCCTGCGGATCCTTTTCTACAGCCAGGCGCTGTTCGTACCAGTCAATAGCCTCGGCTTCCTCGATCATTGACAGGATCATGCGGGCGAATGTGCGTACTTCCGCCGGCAGCTCGCCGGCCGGCTCATGGTATTGCTCGAAAGGCAAGGGAGTGCTCCTTTTATAGATCTACGCGTGCCCCGGTTCTTACTCGTGGGCTGTGTTTTTCGTGTGTGGGCGTTTGCCCAATTGGCGCCAGTCGCTCTCCTCAACCTGAACGTCATAGTGCCTGGCCGCAGCCTGGATGTTCGCAAAAGCCAGGTCCCGATCGGCATCGGATACGTCTTCAACCTGGTCAAAGCGGGCTAATGCGTTCTTGAGGTGCGCGGCGTCGGTCAGCGGCTCCTTACGCTGCTTGGGAAAGGCGAAGACGCTCTCAGGCAGTTCTTCGCGCTCCTTGGAACTCAGATCGCCATGTTCGGTGTGGGGTTTCCAGGTCGGTTTGGGAGACATACGTGCTGTTCCTTTCAAGATGAGGTATGCGCCATCGGCTGGCTCAACTCCTGATCTTCAAGCGTTTTTGGAATATCACCGTGACAGGTGATCGCTGAACCAGCCGGCTGCCAGTCTCGCCACCTGTTCCAGCGCGCCCGGCTTTTCGAACAGATGCGTGGCACCCGGGATGATTTTTACCTGATGTTCGGCCTGGAGTTGGGCGGCTGCCTGCAGCGCATTGGCCACGAAACGATTGCGCGGGCTGTGCCGGCTGGAACCGCTGCCGTGCGCAAACAAAACGATCCCGGTTGCGCCATCCGGGATGACCAGGTCGCCCTCCAAGGTAACGTCGCCGGCCTGGACGGGCACGGTCTGTTCCTCATACATCCGGTTCCTTCCTCTCTTCACTCTCATTTTCAAGTAATTAGGTTATCTCATAATAATAGTGATGAATGTATGCCCTAAGACTAATGCCGAGCAAGTCAAGGCGCTATCCTTATCGCCGTGGATGGTGAGCACCATGTGGCTCCTGGTCCCTTTCATGAGCCACCCTGAGCACCGGGCCGCGTAGGGCGGATGGGTTTGTCAAGACAAACAAAGGGCCTTGGTTAAGGTACCGAACTCCTTTCGTCTGTAAGGTTGGGTAGGCGCAGTCGTCGTCGTAGTAGGGGCTGTGGTCAAGTGGTAAACCGCACTCTTTTTTGCGGTTTTCTACTTGTCCACAACCCTGGCTTACATGGACCGACCCGCTTCGGCTGACATGGGGGTTTTTGTCAGGCATTGTGCGGGTTGACCGTAGTAGAGGGCGGCGGGCGTTGCGTAGTTTAGC
>JADGQF010000353.1 GCA_017882045.1 Anaerolineales bacterium | reverse complement strand
AACGTTTCCTGAAAGACGAGGCCATCGACCGGCCGATCGAACACAAACAGATACACCTGGGGCTGACAACGCATATCCGTTCCGGCGACCTGGTTCTCTTGACCAAGGACCTGGTAGTGGGTTATGACCGGCCCCTTTTTCGCTGCCCGGATCTCGAAGTCCGTCGTGGCGAGCGAGTGGCGTTGATTGGTCCGAACGGCGCAGGCAAAACGACACTCCTCAAGACCATACTGGGACAGATTCCACCCCCGGCCGGGCGCGTGCGTTTCGGCGCCAGCGTTCATGCCGGCTATCTTGCGCAGGCCCAGGCCGGGCTGCATCCCGAGCAGACTGTCATGGACTCGATCCTGGAGATAGCCAACCTGCCCCTTGCCCAGGCACGCAATTTCCTGGGGGGGTTCCTGTTTTCAGGCGACGATGTGTTCCGCAAAATCGGCACCCTGAGCGGCGGGCAACGCAGCCGGGTGGCCCTGGCGCGCCTGACCTTGCAGGGTTCTAACTTCCTGCTGCTCGACGAGCCCACCAATCACCTGGATCTGGCCTCGCAGGAGATCCTCGAAGAAGTTCTGGGCAACTTCCCCGGCACCGTGCTGCTGGTCAGCCACGACCGTTATCTGGTCCAGGCGTTGGCAACCCACATCTGGCGGGTCGACGGAAACGAGCTCCGCGCCTACAAGGGCAACTATACGGAGTACCAGCGCCTGGTGGCACTGGAGAACGAGGTCGAGAAAGTGCCTGCCGAACCGGCCCAGGGGCAGAAGCCGGGCGCCGACCTGCAGCGCGATCGCGAACGGGCGCGCGAGGAGCGCCGCCAGCGGAAAGTTGCAGAAAAACAGGCCGAGCAAGTTAGCGCGCTCGAGGGCGAAGTCGAGACGCTGGAAGCAACTCTGCGCGAACTGAGCGCTCTGTTGGAGGCCGCAAGCCTCGCAGGCAATGTCGAGCAGATCCACGAACTTGGCCTGCGTTACCAGGCCACCGAAAAGGAGTTGCACCGGGTTCTCGAAGCCTGGGCCGAACTGGCCTGACGGCGAGAGCAGCCAGTCGCCAGCAAAACAGGCGAGTCGGTGGACGCGGAGCCTGAGGAATGTCATGCAATCATCCCTCCACAGGCCGGTTGTGATCGGTCTGACGGGCGGCATCGGTAGCGGCAAGAGCGCGGTGCTGAAGGTCCTGGTGGCGCTGGGTGCGGAGGGCGTAGACGCCGACCGGGTTGCCCACGAGGTGATGGCACGCGGCGGGCCGGCCTACCAGCCTATCCTGTCGGCCTTCGGCCGCGCTATCGTGACCGCCGAGGGTCAGATCGACCGCCCAGCCCTCGCACGGCGGGTCTTCGCTGACGCCGTGGCTCTCCGGCGGCTCGAGGCCATCACTCACCCGGCAGTAGCCGAGGTGGTGAGGGCACGCGTAACGGCCTCGAAGGCGCCGGTGGTAGTGATTGAGGCGATCAAGCTTCTAGAAGCAGGGCTCAGCCGCGCATTGTGCGACCAGGTGTGGGTAACCGTGGCCCGTCCCGAACAGCAGATGGCGCGTCTGATCGCCGGTCGGGGCATGTCGCCTGCTGAGGTTGAGCGGCGGGTTGCCGCGCAGATGCCGCCCGCTGAGATGACCAGCAGAGCCGACCGCGTCCTGGATACCAGTGGCACGCTCGCAGAAACCGGCCTGCAGGTGTTCAAGGCCTGGGCCGATCTGAAGTTGCCCTTCCCTCCCGCTGAGATCCGCCCGGCGACCGGCGAGGATGCCGAAGGCATCGCGGCGGTGCTCAATGGCATTGTGCGAGAAGGCGGTCTCACGGTGGTCGACCGCACCTACAGCGTGGATGAGGAAAAGATATTTCTGAACGGCCTGGACCCACGCGCCAGCCTGACGGTGGCCACCGTCGCCGGGCACGTGATCGCCTTTGTGGAAGTGGACCTTTATGCCACCTATGCGGGGGCCATGAACCATGTGGGCACGATGGGGACGTTCGTTGCAGCCGGCTTGCGCGGCCAGGGTATCGGCCGGCTGCTGGCCTATGCGAACTTTGCGAGCGCTCGGGCGGCGGGATTCCTTAAGATCGTGATTAACGTCCGGGCCGACAATTCCGGCGCGCAGCACTTCTATGCGGCGCTCGGCTTTCAGCCGTGTGGGCGGCTGGTTCGCCAGGCCTTCGTAGACGGCCATTACGTGGATGAGCTATTATACGAGCTATTCCTGTGACATTTCCTACAAAGGAGAGCGAATGAACCGAGTCCGTAGACTATGGGACAGCCATCCCAACCTTATATCATGGGCGCTACTCGCTGCCGGTATGGTGATCATTGTGATGCTGGCCGCCCGCAGCGTGGGCTTCAAAGCGGGACAATGGGCTGCGCTGATCGCCGCTACCATCGCCCTGGCGGGGCTGTGCGTCTGGATTTTGAGCTGGGAAGACCACGAAGAGGAAGATGACGTTGACGTTGCGCAGGTGCAGGAGCGCCAACCGGCTGCTCCAGGCATTCAAGAGAACAAATCGTCAGGTAAGAGAAGTTAATCACCTATGGACAAGCGCGATTATTACGAAGTGCTGGGTGTCCCGCGCGACGCGGACGAAAATGCGATCAAGAGCGCCTATCGCAAGCTAGCGCGCCAGTATCACCCGGACGTGAGCAAGGCCACGGACGCGGGCGAGCGGTTCAAGGTGATCAACGAGGCCTACGAGGTGCTGAGCGATCCCGAGAAGCGCGGCGTCTACGACCGGTACGGTCGCGCCGCGACGCAGGGCGGCTTCGGCCAGGGCGGCGGATCACCCTTCGGGGGGTTCGGCGGCTTCGGCGATATCTCGGACATATTCGACGAGTTCTTCGGCGGCGGCTTTGGGGGGCGCAGCAACCGCCAGCGCGGACCGGCGCGCGGCAACGATCTGCGCTACGACCTCGAGATCACCTTCCAGGAGGCGGTGTTCGGCGTCGAGAAGGAGCTCGAGGTGCCGCGCCTGGAAACTTGCTCGCACTGCGGCGGGAGCGGCGCCGAGCCCGGAACCACACCCATCCGCTGCCCGCAATGCAACGGCAGCGGCGAGATCCGGCGCGCTCAGCAGACCATCCTGGGTCAGTTCGTCAACGTGACGGCTTGCCCCCGCTGTAACGGGGAAGGCGAGATCGTCACGACGCCATGCACCGTGTGCAAGGGCCAGAAGCGTGTGCGCGTCACGCGCAAGCTGGCCGTCAGCATCCCGGCGGGCGTCGACGACGACATGCGCATTCGCCTGGCCGGCGAGGGCGAGCCAGGAGAACGCGGTGGTCCTGCCGGCAGCCTGTACGTGATGCTGCACGTCAAGCCGCACGGGCTCTTCCAACGCCAGGATAACGATATCCTGCTGGACCTGCCGGTTAATATCGTTCAGGCATCGCTCGGCGCGGAAGTGGACGTGCCAACGCTGGACGGTCCCACCAAGCTGACCATCCCGGCGGGCACGCAGAACGGGACTGTCTTTCGCTTGAAAGGCAAAGGAGTCCCCGTGCTGCGCAGCAACCGGCGCGGCGATCAACTGATCACCTCGCGCGTAGTGGTGCCGGTCAAGCTCAACGAAAAGCAGCGGAAGATGCTCAAAGAGCTGGGCGACTCGCTGGGCATCGAGTCGCTTAACAAAGACACCCGCAGCGTCCTGGAGAAGATCCTGGACGCAGTGGGAGAGGCGTTTAGCTGACGTGAGAGGAGGACGAAGGCCAGATCTTTCGTCCTCTGTCTTTCGTCTTTCGTCAGGTCGTGAGCATGGATTGGATCGAGATCAGTGTCCAGGCCGACGGCGAGGCGGCCGAGGCTGTCAGCGAGCTATTCAATCGCCTGAACAGCCGGCCGGATGGCCAGGGAGGCGCGGTGACCGAGGTCGGCGGCTTTGACCCGGTTGGCGAAGCGCACGAGCCCGTTGTCAACGTGCGCACCTACTTGCCGGCCGGCACTGCGGATACAGCCGAGCGCCAGCGGCAGATCGAAGAGGGTCTCTGGTTCCTGGGCCGGATACATCCCCTCGGCGAACCGATTGTGCGCCGTTTGGCCGAAGAGGACTGGGCCAATGCCTGGAAGGCGCACTATCACCCGCTGCGCATCGGCAAGCGCTTTCTGGTGATCCCCGCCTGGCAAACGGGGCAGGTGCGGCCGGAACCCGGCGAATTGGCGATCGTGCTGGATCCCGGCATGGCCTTTGGCACAGG
>JADGQF010000111.1 GCA_017882045.1 Anaerolineales bacterium | reverse complement strand
CCGGCGGAAGTGAGCTTGCCCAGGTTGGCCTTAGCCTCGTCCAGGCTGGCCTGGGCGGCGGTCACGTCCTCGGCGCGCGGCGTCAGCTTGGCCAGGTTCGCCCGGGCCTGCGCCACCTGGGAGGCGGCGGATTGGGTCTTGGATTGCGCGTCACTGCCGGAGGTCTGCGCGAGCGAGTCGTAGTTGGCCTTGGCCTGGTTATAATCGATTGTCGCCTGTTGCAGTTGGAGCGACTGGGGCAGCATGCCAATGTTGGGGTTGCTGGCGACCTTGTCGTAAGCGGCCTGGGCTTGCGCCAACGCGGCCTGCGTCTTTTGAACGCTGGCCGCGGCGGCCTCCAACTGGCTGCCGGTTGTCCCGCCGGAGTTGACGGCTGCCTGGTATGCGGCCTGGGCGCTGCTCAGAGCCGCCTGAACGGCGGCCAGGTCGGACGCCGTCGGACCCTTGGAGACCTTGTCAAAGTTAGCCTGGGCCGAGGCGACCGCAGCCTGAGCAGAGGCCAGGTCCTCGGGACGGGCATTGCCTTGTTGAGCCTGGGACAGGCGCGCCTTGGCGCTTTGCAGGCCCGCCTGGGCGTTGGTGACCTGCAGCACGAACTGGCGGTCGTCAAGGCGGGCGAGCACCTGACCGGCCTGCACGGAGTCGCCTTCCTTTACGAGCACCTCAGTAACCGTGCCGGTGCCCTGAAAGCCGAGGCTCAGGTTCTGCTCAGCCGCGACACTGCCACTGCCCGGGACGGTGGCGGTCAGGCTGCCGCGCGTTACCGCGACGGTGGCGGGGGCAGCCGAGGTAGCCGCGGGCCGCTTGATGGCGCCGCCGAGCAGCAAGGCGGCGAGGATGGCGACGACGATCAGGGCGATGCCGCCCGCGAGCCAGCGACCGGAAAGCCCGGCGCGGGGGCGGGGGAGTGTGGTTGGAGTAGCCATTGGGTGTCCTTTCCGAAATACCATGCTTGTTTGCCTGAAGTCGCGGGCGCGCTGAAACGCTCGCCGCCGCGCCGCCGGACAACGGAGAGAAGTATAGAGGATAAGCGGGCGCCTGTCGCCATGCGAGTGGGGGAACGCCGGGTCACCCGTTCGGGTCATACGCCATCACCCGTTTGGGTGAGGGTGGCCAGTTCCAGAAAGCGTCATCTTGCTTACGACGGACGCGGCGACAATGGTATCAACATTAGAAGAAGGAGGTGCATATGAAAATCGGGATTCTCGGCACAGGCATGGTTGGTCAAACGCTCAGTGGAAAGTTGGTGGAGCTTGGCCATGACATTATGCTCGGCACGCGGGATGTGGCCGGCACGCTGGCGCGCAGCGAACCTAACCAGTACGGCTTTCCGGCTTTCAGCGTCTGGCAGAAACAGAACCCGAAGGTCAAGCTCGGGACCTTTGCCGACGCCGCCAAGCACGGCGAAGCCGTGATCAATGCGACTAACGGCACGGCCTCACTGGACGCGCTACACCTGGCCGGCGAGGCCAATCTCAACGACAAGATTCTGACCGACGTATCGAATCCGTTGGACTTTTCAAAGGGGCTGCCGCCGACTCTTTCGGTGTGCAACACTGACTCTGTAGGCGAGCAGATCCAGCGTGCCTTTCCCGGCGTGAAGGTGGTGAAGACGCTCAACACTGTGACTGTGTTCCTGATGGTGAACCCCGGTCTGGTTGCCGGCGGTGACCACACACTGTTCGTGTGCGGCAACGATGCGGCTGCCAAAACCCAGGTGAGCGCCTGGCTCAAAGACTGGTTCGGGTGGCAAGACATGATTGACCTGGGAGACATCACGAACGCCCGCGGTACCGAGATGTACTTACCCCTCTGGCTACGGCTGTGGGGCGCGCTGGGCTCGGGGATGTTCAATGTCAAGGTTGTGAAGTGAATCAGGTGGGTGCCTGGTTTTGCGCAAAACTTACGCCAGGCAGGCAGACTGGTGTCAGCAGTATGGGGTAGGCAGGCTGTGATATAATCTGAGTCAAAGGGATGACTTAGTCAGAAGGATGACTAATGAGCGACGTTAGACCTGGCGGCGAGCGGCAAGACACGGAGGCGAGGCATAAGATCCTGGCCGAGGAGAGGCAGCGGCGCGGGGATCTCGTTTTGCGCGTGCTGCCCATTCTGCTTATCCCGGTGTTCACCGCCAGCGTCGCCTTCGCCCTGGCGATGTTGGCGACGCCGGCGTCCGCCTTGCCGCCGGGCGGGGCCGGCCATGCGCGGACGGTGCTGCCGGTTCTCGTCCTGGCAGTCTTTCTGACCTCGCTGATCGTCCTGGTGCGCGTGGGGCGGCCGACGATGTCGGCGCTGTTGCTGATCGGCGTGTGGACGCTGGTCACAACCCTGACCACCCTGCGCGGTGGGATCACCGGCATCGGCCCGGCGTTTCTTATCATCCCGATCTGTGCCGCCGGCTTGCTCATCGACGGCGTGGCCAGCATGAGCCTGGCCGCATTGGCGACGCTGCTGGTCGGCAGCCTGGCCTGGCTGGAAATGAACGGGCTTTACTCGGCGCCGGACCAGCTCTCGAGCATGACTGGGTCGCCATTCGCCATGCTGGCCCTGCCCGCGTTCCTGGCCGCAGCCTGGACGGGGTTGTATTGGACGGTGGCGGCCCTGACATCGCTGCTGGCGGGGGGATTGCAGCGGGCGCTGGAGCAGACCCGGCAGCAGGCGGAAGCGCTGCGTGAACTGAGCAACCAGCTCGAGGCGCGCGTGGCCGAGCAGACGGCGGAGCTGGCGCAGAGGGCGACGCGGGCTGAAGCGCTCTATGCGGTCAGCCAGGCGCTGACGAGCACCCTGGACCTGGAGCGGGTGCTTGCGCTGATCACGGAACAGGCGGCGCATTTGCTGGGCTTTGACTCGGCGCAGGTGTTGCTCGCGCAACCAGACGGCAGCTTTGCCTCGTTGGAGGTATACCCGGGCACAGCGGCTGACGGGCCGGCGACGCGCAACGGCGCGGATTGGCGCGCGGGGGAAGTCGAGGCGGTCGGCTGGCTGTTGCGCGAGGTGGTCGAGCAGCGTAAGGCGCGCGTGATCCGGTTCGCGGCGGACGACGATGGCGACGGTGACGGAGATGGCGACGGCTACGAACGCGGGAACGGAGCCGCGGAAGCGGGGGCCCCCGCAGCGGGCAGCGCGCTGATATTGCCCATGCACTATGCCGAGCGGGTGGCAGGGGCGTTGATGTTGACGAACGCCAATGGCGAGGCGAACTGCGGCAGCGATGATTTGGTGCTGGGACAAGGACTGGCCGATCAGGCCGCGGTGGCAATCGCCAACGCCCAGTTATTGAGCGAAGCGCGCGAGGCGGCGACGTTGGAAGAGAGGACGCGGCTGGCGCGTGACATCCACGACACGCTGGCGCAGGGGCTGACCGGAGTGGTAGTGCAACTGGGAGCGACGCAGCGGGCGCTGTCGCTGGCGCCGGATGAGGCCCGCGCGCACCTGGCGGTGGCGCTACGCATGGCGCGCGAGTCGCTGGCGGAGGCCCGGTGCTCGGTCTGGAACCTGCGGGCGCCGGCCCTCGAGCGCGGGGATCTGAGCGACGCGCTGCGGGCGTTGACCGTGCGCCCGTTGGGGACGCACGTGGCGGTCACCTTTGAGCAGCGGGGCGAGCCGTGGACGCTGTCGACTGCAGTGGAGTCGACGTTGCTGCGGGTCGGGCAGGAGGCGCTGGTGAACGTGGCCAAGCACGCCCAGGCGAGCGAGGCCAGCGTCGTGCTCGAGTACGGGCCAGATAGAGTGCAGTTGCGCATCCGGGACAACGGCATCGGCCTAGAGCGGCAGGCGTTGGACGAGGTGGCGCTGGCGCCGGGACCGTGGGGTGGGTTCGGTCTGGTGGGTATGCGCGAGCGCGTCGAGGCGCTGGGCGGCAGGCTGGAGATCAGCAGTGAAGGCGGGGTGGAGATAGTGGCGGTGGTGCCGCGCAATGGGGACGTGGCGGAGCGGGGCGACCTAAGGCGCGACGACTTAAGTCGCGACTACGTAGGGACGGAGCGGAGCGACTGAAGTCGCGACTACATAGTAACGACTTCAGTCGTGCCGGGGCGAAGGAGTGAGATGATTCGAGTGCTGGTGGTCGACGATCACCCGGTGGTGAGGCATGGGTTGATGGCGATTCTGCGCTGGGAGCAGGACATTGAGCTGGTGGGCGAGGCGGCCGATGGGGCGGAGGCGGTCCGCATGATCCTGGATCACCAGCCGGACGTGGTGTTGCTCGACCTGCGCCTGCCGCAGCTGAGCGGCGTCGAGGTGATGCGGCGCGTGCGGGGCAAGGCTCCCGGCACGCGTTTTCTAGTTCTGACGACCTACGACACGGACGAATACATCGCGCCGGCCCTGGCCGCGGGCGCGAATGGCTATTTGCTGAAGGACGTGGAGCCCGACGAGCTCTCGCGGGGTATCCATGCCTTGATGCAGGGCGGCGCGGCGCTGGAGCCGAAGGTGGCGGCGCACGTCCTGGGCCACCTGGCGGACGACGAAGCCGGCGACGGGCTGTCGGAACGCGAGATGGACGTGCTGCGCCTGCTGCCCAGTGGGAGCAGCAACAAGACGATCGCAGCGCAGTTGGGACTCTCGGAGAACACCGTCAAGTCGCACATCAGCCACCTTTTCTCCAAGCTTGGCGTGCAGAGTCGGGCGGAAGCCGTATCCGCGGCCATGCAGCGTGGTTTACTTCCAATAGACAGATAAAGGGATTACTTCATAGGGCTTGGCCCCCGCCTTCGGAGGACGGCAGGGGCCAAGGGTGTGTGCTGGAAGAAACCTGGTGTCTCGCGAGAAACCAGGTTTCTTCGTGGAAAGGTCTGGCGTTGGGCCTATGCGGCTCATAGCCTTGGGCCTACGCGGCTCAGGGTACAGTCGGTTTGCCGTTGTCGGTTTCGAGAGCGCCGGCGACGGGATCGGTCCAGAGCTTGCCGGCCAGGTAGTCGTTGAGGTTATCGGCCGTCACGACGACGGAGGGTGTGAGCAGGATCTGCGGCACCTTCTCGCCGTTCAGGACCTTCTGCATGGCATTGGCGACCGTGACGCCCATGCGGACGGGTTCGACACCGAGGGTGGCGGAGAACTTGCCTTGCTTGAGCAGGTCGAGGGTGGGCTGGTTGCCATCGATGCCGACGGCGAAGAAGTCCTTGTTGACGACCTTGCCCAGCTGTTCGGCGGCCAGTTCGGCGCCGATGGCCATCTCGTCGGAGTTACCGTAGAACAGGTCGATGTCGGGGGTCTTCTGCAGGGCGACGGTGGCGACCTGGGAGCCGGTGGTGCGCAGCCATTCGGCGGTCTGCTCGCCGACGATGGTGACGTTGGGACAGTACTTGGTGAGGCCAGCTTTGAAGCCACCGGTGCGGCGATGGGAGAAGATCGAGTCGATGCCGAGGAGGATGAACACCTTGCCCTTGGTCTTGTCGGCGGTGGTGTTGTACTTCTTGGCGATCATGTCACAGCCGGCCTTGGCCAGCTTCTCGGCGCCGCCCCACTGGTCGTAGCCGATGTAGGAGGCGACGGTGCCTTCGCTGAAGGGCGTGATGAAGTTGTGGGCGAGGATGGGGATGCCCTTGGCGTTGGCGGCCTTGACGGCGGTGACGGCCGAATCGGTGCCGATGGGGTTGATGGAGAGGGCCTTGACGCCCTTCTCCAGCAGTTGCTGCACGATGGTGACGAAGCCGGCGAAATCGCTTTCGCTGGCCGGCGCTTGGACGTCGAGCTTCCACTTTAGCTCGGTAGTGCGCTGCTTCATGCCATTGACCATCGCCACATGGAATGGGCTGGTCAGGGCCGGGGGCACGAAGGCGACGTAGGTGCCCGCACCTGCGCCACCGCCGGCTGGGGCAGCGGTAGTTGGCGAAGTGCGGCGGTAGTCGCTGCAGGCGCGGCGCTAGTCGGCGCAGGCGCGGCGGTCGCGGGTACGGCGGCCGAGGGGGCGGGAGCCGGTGTAGCCGTCCTTCTGGATATTGATGCCGGCGCCGTGCGTCCAAACCAGGCAGACGCCCAGCAACATGCTGCGAAAGCCCAGGGTGACGATGAATGGGTTCATCTTGAGCTGGGTGATGAACACGCCCATGAGCAGGCCGATGGCCAGGGCCGCGAGGAGGGCGATCGGGATCGCTTCCCAGGAGGCGATGCCGTGCGCGATCTGCCCGCCGGCAACGTTCGTGCCGGCGATCAGAACGGCCGCCACGACGCCGCTGAAGGACACCATGGCCTCGACGGACAGGTCAATGCCGCCCGTCAGGATCACGAAGGTCTGCCCTGCCGCCACCAGCCCCAGCGAAGCGGCTTCCAGGCCGATCAGCAACATGCTGGTGGGCGTGCGGAAAGGGGGCGAGTCGATATACAGGATGACGATCATCAGGAGCAGCACGATCAGCGGGCCGGTGTTGGCAAGGAAGCGGCGGGCCAGGCTGCCGGCGCGATTCGCGGCATTTGGGGAGCTGACGGCGATTTGGCTCATTGTCGTCTAACCTTTGCTCTTAGACTCTGCAGCTTCCTGAGCTCGCTTCAGTAGCTCGGAGACTGCGGAAGTCTGGGATGAGAAGGACACCGGTTTGTCGGCGCCGGTCGCGAGGGCCATGATCTTTTCCTCGGTGGCCTCGGCGCGATCCCGGAAGCCGCGGATACGTCCGCCGCCCACGACCATGATGCGGTCGCTCATGCCGAGCACCTCGGGCAACCCAGAGCTGACCATGAGGATGGCCATGCCCTGCGCGGCAAGCTGGTTGATGGTGCGATAGATCTCGACCTTGGCGCCCACGTCGATGCCGCGTGTCGGCTCATCGAAGATCAGCACGCGCGGCTTGGTGGCCATCCACTTGCCCAGCACCACTTTCTGCTGTGTGCCGCCGGACAGGTTCACCGCCAACTGGTTCTGGCTGGACGCCTTGATCGCCATGTTTTCGATATAGTATTGCGCGACCGCCTGCTCTTTGCGATCGCTGGTCAGCAGGCCGTTGGTCAGCCGGCTGAGCACCGACATGGTGATGTTGTCGGGCACGCTCATGAGAAGCACGAGCCCCTGCGACTTGCGGTCCTCGGTCAGCAGACCGATGCCCGCGGCCCCGGCGTCCTGCGGGCTGCGAATGTTGACTGGCCTGCCGTCGATGTAGACCTGGCCCTCATCGATGGGGTCGGCGCCGAAGATGGCCCGGACCAACTCGGTGCGCCCGGCGCCCACCAGGCCGGCGATCCCCAGCACCTCGCCCCGGTAGGCCGAAAAGCTGATGTTCTGCAGGCGGGCGCCGCGTGACAGTCCCTCGACGCGCAGCACTTCCTCGCCGCGCGGGGCGGGCTCCTTGGGGAATTTCTCAGAGAGATCGCGCCCGACCATCAGCCGGATCAGCTTTTCCACGTCCAACTCGCCGGCCGGCAGGGTGGCGACCTTGCGCCCATCGCGCAGGACGGTGATGCGGTCGCTGACCTCGAAGGTTTCCTCGAGGTGATGGCTGGTATAGATGATGGAAACGCCGCCGGCTTTCAGCTCGCGCACGATCGCGAAAAGGTCGTTGATCTCGCGGATGCTGAGGGCCGAGGTCGGCTCGTCCATGATGATGAGGCTGGGCTGTTGGTGCAGGGCCTTGGCGACCTCGACCATCTGTTGCTGCGCGACGCCCAGGTCCCGGATAAGGGTGCGCGGATCGATGTCGAGGTGCAGCTTAGCCAGGAGCTCGCGTGAGCGGCGGTGCATCTCGCGCCAGTCGAGGGCCACGCCGCGCGTGATCTCGCTGCCGAGAAAGATGTTCTCGGTAACCGAGAGATAGGGGACCTGGTTCAGTTCCTGGTACGAGGAGATCTGGCGGGTCCGGGGAGGTGTAACCGGCCGGCGCAAGTTTCAGTCAAGCGCCGACCGGGTTGTGTCCGGGCCGGACCCGGCGAGAGGTTACAGGCTGACGCTTACCGAGTGATAGCCGGTGGCGCCGTCCGGGAACGTATCGGCGTCCCTGCTGATCTGCAGGGCGCCGGTGCCATCGGTGGCACGCACGCGGAAGGTGTGGCTGCCCTTGACGAGCGGCCAATCATAGCGCCACTGGATCCAGGTGAGGCCGCTCAGGGGAGGGGTGCGCAGGACGGCCTCGGTCCAGGGGCCATTGTCGACCTGGATCTCAACTTTTTGGATGCCGCGATCGCCGGCCCAGGCAATGCCGCCGATGGGTACCTTGCCATTTTCGACGTGGTCTTTGGCGACGGTATCGATGACCGAAACGATCTGCGGACGGGCGGTGGCGCTCCAGCCGCGCTCGACCCAGTAACCGGCCCGCTCCTGGCTGACCGCCTCCATGCCGGTGATCCACTTCGGTTGCTTCATGCCATAATGGTTAGGGATGTAGATGCGCAGCGGAAAGCCGTGCTCCTGCGGGAGCGGCGCGCCGTTCATGGCGTAAACCAACAACGTGCGCGGGTCCTGCATGTCTGCCAGGACGACCGTCTCATAGAAGCCGTCGGCGGCCTGGAGGAAGAGGCCCTTGGCCTCAGGCTTGAGGCCGAGGCTCTTGAGCACGTCACGTAGGCGGGCGCCGGTCCAGTTGCTGGTGCCGATCAGGTCGCCGGCGACCGGGTTCGAAATGCAGCTCATGGTGATCGTCTGCGTGACCGGCGGGAAGGCCTTGAGGTCGGCCAGCGTCAGCTTGCGCGGCGAATCAAAGAGCCCTTTGACCTCGACGAACCACGTTGCCTCGTTGATATTGGGCGGGATCAGGTCGATATCGATGCGGTAGAACTGCCCGTTGTCCGTCAGCTCGGGTCGTGTGCCCGGCGCAGGCGCGAGGGCGTCGCGCAGGATCGCGACGCGCGTGGCCGCCGAGAGCGGGGCCACGGTCGCAGAACCGGCGGCCGCGGCCGCCTGCGTCGCTGCCGGAACTGTTGCTGCCGCGGCCTGTGAGGACGCAGCCGTCGGGGTCGCGGCCGGCTGCAGGGCAGTGGCAGGTGCGGCGCCGGTATCGGGCAGGGTGGCTGGCGTGGCCGGTGACTGCGCACCCAGGGCCTGTGCCGCGCCCAGGGCGACGACGGTCAGGCCGGCGGTGCCCCCGGCGACCCGCAGCAGGAAGGCGCGGCGGCTGAGCCGGGCGGTGCGGACGGCCGGCGCGGCTTGAGGCGCCGGCATGGCGTCCGGCAGCGGGGGGCCGGCGGGCGATGAGGTCGAGGCGGCGAACGATCCGTCTGCGGCAGCAGCCGCGGCGGCGGCTGCCGCCGGGCGCGCGGCTGGGTCGGCGCTCAACAGGGAGCCGACGGAGACGGCCCAGCCGATCACCAACAGCGCTACCCAAACGAGCGCCAGCAGGACACCGGTCGAGAAGCCGTTCAGGGTCAGCTCGATCGCGGCGAAGCCGAGCAGCATAACCAGGCCCGCCAGCAGGCCGAGCCACCAGGCGGGTCCGGCCCGGCGGCGCAGCGCCAATGCCAGCAGCGCGCCGATCACGACGCAGGCGACGACGAGGGTCAGGATGCCCATGGCTTGCTCGAGGAGCTTGGCGGTCGAGCTAAGCGGGCCGAGGTTAAGGAAACGGATCGCCTTGACCATCGTGTCGATGCTGCCGATGACCAACCGGCCGGGCAGCACGCGCGCGAGCCACTCGAACAGGTCAAAGGCGATGAAGGGCAGGCCCGCGAGGCGGGCGCCCAGGTAAGACAGCGCGATGAGGGGCAGGCTCACCAGCCCACCGATCAGCGCTCCAGAGAATATAGAAGGCCGCCGCATATGTCACCCTTTAGCACAGGAATTGAGAGGGGCAGGTTTGCCCCTAAGCCGTGAACAGAAACAGGCCGATCAGGTCCCGATTGCTCCACAAGTCAAAGGCGCCGATCAGGACCAGAAGCACGCCGCCGGCCAGATTGATCAGGCGTGCATGTAAGGCAAACTGGCGTGTGATCCAGCGCTGGGCGGCTCCCGAAAGGAGCGAGAGCGCCAGCAGTGGCAGGCCGAACCCCACGCCGAACCAGAGAAAGGTCGCCAGCCGCCCGAGGGTCTCGCCGGCGGTCAGCGATAGGGCAAAGACGCTTACCACCAGCGGCCCGGAGCACGGCAGGGCAATCGGCCCATAGAGCAGGCCATAGACATAAGCATTGACGAACGGCCGGCGGAGCAGTGGCACGCGCACCTGCGGCAGTGCCTTGAACGGATTGCGGCCGGTGAGCAGCAGGACGCCCAGCGCGACGATCAACAGATCGGCCAGCGGCAGGATAAGCGCCAGGGCGCTGCCGACCGAGACCGAGAGCAGCGCGATCAGCAGGCCCAGGGCGAGCATCATGGTCAGAACGCCGGCCAGCACGAAGAAGCCCAGGAAATAGCGCCGGACCCTGGGGCCCTGGCCGGCAGGCCCGCCGCTGAGATAGGCCAGGTAACCGGGATAAAGGGGCAGGACGCAGGGACTGGTAGTCGCCAGCAGGCCCAGGGAAACCGAAGTGAGGATCTCGCTCAGTTGCATCGGTCACGACTTCCCGTCCAGGTAGGGCTGAAGGGCCTTCTGCAGCGCATCGGCGCTTTTGACGCCGAAGGGCAGGGCGTGGACGCCGCCCTGGCGGTCGACGACGAACATGGGCGCCGAGGGTGGGTTCAGGTACTGTTCGCCCAAATGCGCGGCGAGCTCGCGGATCACCTCCGGCGGGGCCACGGCGTAAAGGCCGGCAAAGGCGTTCTTGGCGGTATATGCCTTGAGCGTCGCAGCGTTTTCGTGCGCGTCGACGTCCAAGGTGATGTCTACGAAATCGTCCCGGCTGGCCAGGGCCTTATGCAGGGCCAGGACCTGGGTCTGCTGCTGAAAGCAGGTGGTACACCAGACGGCCATATCCTCGACCAATACGACCCGATGGCTGAAGTCCGCCAGTTTGAACACCTGGCCGGTTTTGACATCGGTCAAGCTGCTGGCGAAGGTGACGCGCAGGGCGGGACGGGCGGCGGCCGCCGCGGTGGTCGCCGCCGCAGTCATCGCCGGCGCGGCCGGCATGGCGGTGGCCGCGCCGCCCGCGCTGGGACCAAGCGTCGCCCGCCTGCTCGATCCGGTTCCGGAGGCCGGCGCGGCGCAGGCGGCGAGGGCGAGCGCTAATAAGAGAAGTCCGATCAGGCGTTGCGGCAGAAGCATGTACCCTCTGTCTGTTGCTCTCATCAATCAGGATAGAGCATGACGTAGCCCTCTTGCAGTAGTCTTACCAGGGTATTACAAAAGTGTTACAAGCGACGCTCATATAACTTAGATGCGCGGGCAGCACGAAACATTACCTTATTTCGCGGCAGAGGGGCGTAGGATGGGAGAAGCCGGTCGGTGAGCTGGGCGCCGGAGCCGAGCGACCGAGGTCGCGCCAACGGGCCAGCGAAGTGGCCCTGCGGCCACTGAACCGAGAGGAACCGGGCGACTGAAGCGAGACGAGATGGACGAGCCAGGTGGGGAATGGAGGCTGAGATGACTATGAGTGAGTTGGAGCAGTTCCGCGCGGCCAAGGATGAGTTGTTCGCGCACGGGGAGGAAAGTCCGCTGACGGACGAGGAAAAGAAGGATTTTCACGGGTTGGCTTACTTCCCGGAGAACCCGGAGTTGGTGCTCGAGGTCGCGCTGGAGCCCTTTGCGGAGAAGGAGACGATGCAGATGCAGACGTCGACCGGTGACGAGCAGACGTTCGAGCGCTACGCGCGTTTTACGTTCAGCGTGGATGGGCAGGCGGCGGCGCTGACGGTCTACCGGGACGACGAGGGCCAGTATTTCTTGCCCTTTGCAGACGCGCTGGCGGGGCATGAAACTTATGGGGCGGGTCGCTACCTGGAGCCGCTGGAGTTGGAGGATGGGAAGGTGTTTGTTGACTTCAACCATGCCTACAACCCCTACTGCGCCTATAACGAGGGCTGGTCGTGCCCGCTGACCCCCTGGGAGAACCGGCTCAAGGTGCCGATCCGGGCTGGGGAGAAGGTGTATCACGTGGATCAGGAGTAGGGGACCGGTTGGGAGTAGTCTGAGCGCGCGCAAGGTCGTCGAGGCGCTGCTCGCCCTGGCGCTGGATCAACTCGGCGATCAGGCCGGTCCAGCCCGTCTGGTGGCTGGCGCCGAGGCCCGCGCCATTGTCGCCATGGAAGTACTCGTGGAAGAGGATGTAGTCGCGCCAGTGCGGGTCGCGCTGGAAGAGCGGTTGGCCGCCGAAGACCGGACGGCGCCCGTGGGACTCAAGCGGGCCGTTGCCGCTACGGCCGGCGGCGACCGCAGGGCCGGTCGGGTCCGCGGGGGCCGCCGGCGCGCCAGGGTCGGAAGCGAGCGCGCCGCCGCCTGCGCTGTCGCGGAGAAAGATACGGGTGAGGCGGGCCGAGAGCTCGCCGGCGATCTGTTTGAGGGTCAGGTACTGGCCGGAGCCGGTGGGGCATTCGACCTTGAAGTCGTCGCCGTAGTAGGCGTGAAAGCCCTGCAGGGCATCGATGATCAGGTAGTTGACCGGGAACCAGATGGGGCCGCGCCAGTTGGAGTTGCCGCCGAAGAGAGCGCTGTTGGATTCGGCAGGCTGGTAGTCGACTTCATAATTCATTCCCCCAAGCCCGACCATGTAGGGATGCGAGGCGTGGTAGCGGGAGAGCGCCCGCACGCCGTAGGGCGAGAGGAACTCGCTCTCGTCCAGCATACGGCTTAGGACGCGCTTCATGCGGTGGCCGCGCAAAAGGGCCAGCAGGTGCTGCTCGCGCATGCCGGGCTCGTTCCAACGCGAAACCAGGCCGGCCAGGTCCGGGCGGTGCTCGAGAAACCACTGCATGTGACGCTTGAAGTTGGGCAAGTTCTCGATGACCTGGGACTCAATGGTGCAGACGGCGAAGAGCGGGATGAGGCCGACCATCGAGTGCACTTTGAGGCGCTGTGTGGCGCCGTCGTGTTCCTGGTTCAGCACGTCGTAGAAGAACTCGTCCTCGTCATCCCACAGGCCGACACCGTCGCCGCGCATATTGCTCATGGCGAAGGCGATATAGAGAAAGTGCTCAAAAAACTTGGTGCCGATATCCTCGTAGGCGCGATCGTGGCGCGCGAGCTCCAGGGCGATGGTCAGCATGTTGAGGCAGAACATGCCCATCCAGGCGGTGCCGTCGCTTTGCTCCAAGTGGCCGCCGACGGGCAGGCGAGCGCTGCGATCGAACACACCGATGTTGTCCAGCCCGAGGAAGCCGCCCTGAAAAACGTTGCGTCCCCCGGCATCCTTACGGTTGACCCACCAGGTGAAGTTAAGCAGCAGCTTGTGGAACACGCGCTCGAGAAACTCAAGGTCGCCCCGGCCGCGCGCCTGCTCTTCCATCTGGTACAGGCGCCAGGCGGCCCAGGCCTGGACAGGCGGATTGACATCGCCGAAGTTCCACTCGTAGGCCGGGATCTGGCCGTTCGGATGCTGGTACCAGACGCGGCCCAAGAGGATGAGCTGCTCTTTCGCGAAGTCCAGGTCGACCAGGGCCAGGGCCACGCAATGAAAAGCCAGGTCCCAGGCGGCGAACCAGGGGTATTCCCACTTGTCAGGCATCGAGAGGATCGCGTCGGTGTTGACGTGGACCCACTCGCTGTTGCGGCCGT
>JADGQF010000352.1 GCA_017882045.1 Anaerolineales bacterium | reverse complement strand
TGCTTGCCGCAGACCTCCTACACGACAGCGTCTTCAAACACATCGATGAAGCGATCCGGCAACTTGAGCAGGCGGCCGGCGAACTGATGAACCAGGGATAATCGCAAAGCCACAATGGGCGGTGCGCGCCACTGTCGGAGCGATAGTTCGGCATGCCGGTGAGCGCCTCCACCTTATTGCGTCTGATGCGGCGAATGCCAGAACCTGAGCCGGTCACGCCCCGGGTCCTGGGTGTAGACCGTTTTGCTCTGCGCAAAGGCCAGACCTATGGCACGATCCTAGTCGACCTGGAACGCCGCCAGCCAATCGACCTTCTACCAGATCGTACGGCTGAAACCCTGGCAGCGTGGCTGCGCGAGCATCCGGGTGTCGAGATCATCAGCCGGGATCGGGCGAGTGCCTACGCCGACGGGGCAGCCCAAGGTGCACCCGAAGCCACCCAGGTGGCCGACCGCTTCCACCTGCTGGCCAATCTGCGTGAAGCGCTGCAAAGACTGCTCGAACGCCAGACCAAAGAGCTGCAAGCCGCCGCCGTAGAAGTGGCCGCCCAGTCGACACCTGCGGTCACGACGGACAAGACAGGTCCTGCTGAACTGGCCCTGCCTGTTCAGCCCGCACTCATAGTCGAGGCTGAGAGCCCACGGCCATCGCGTCGCCAGGCTGTCTTTGCCGAAGTGAAGGCATTGCGGGAACAAGGCGTAAGCCAGCGTAAAATCGCCACCCGCTTACATATCCACCGCCAGACCGTTCGCCGTTACGTCTATGCGCATGAGTTACCCAAGCACATGCCGCCCAAGACGGTTTCGGAAGTACAGAATCATCGGGCCTACCTGCTTCAGCGCTGGGCCGAGGGCTGTCACAATGTCAAGGTGCTTTGGAATGAGCTGAAGGAACGCGGCTACACCGGTAGTTATTCCAGTGTGTGGCGTGCGCTTGCACCGCTGATCCGGACCGAAGCTGCGCATTCAGGCTCGCAGCCGCCTGAGCTAACCGCCCAATCCTTATCGCCCCGCCAGGCAGCGTGACTGCTCGTGCTCGATCCCGAAAAGCTGAAGCCAGAGGAGCAAGCCTACCGGACAGCGCTCCAGGCGCTCAGTCCTCTGGCAGATGCCGTCTATGGGTTGGCCCAGCGCTTCGTGCAGATGATTCGTGATCGGGACGCCCAAGCGCTCGATGCATGGCTCGCTGATGCCACCGCCAGTCCGGTCCCGGAGTTGCAGCGTTTTGCCGGCAGCTTGCGGCGCGACTACGCCGCGGTCTCGGCGGCTCTAAAGTTGCCGTGGAGCAACGGCCAGGTGGAAGGACAGATCAACCGCCTCAAGCTCATCAAGCGACAGATGTTCGGGCGAGACAAGCTGGAACTGCTTCGAGTTCGGGTGCTCCATCCCACCTAACCGCTTTTTCATCAAAAGTGACGATGAACCATTATCGTCCGATCACTGACGCCGCCAGCGCCTGCAAGTCGGGCGTGAAGGTGCCAAACTTGCGCGCCGGCTCGGCCATACGATCCGGTGGCACAGCCGCCCAGATCTCCTCACTGCCGATATCCAGCCCCGCGGCATTCGGATGAACCACACGCAAGCCTTCCCAGGCCGTAACCCGCGACTTATCGCGACGCATGGGCTCACCTCTCCCCATCAGGATCTTCGGCCAAGCCAGACCCGGTCAGGGCCCTGTACAGTAGTCTGCTTAACGGGGTCAGCGCCCAGCCCACACGCCGCCACCATGGGGCGTAGCACACCTGACCAGAACCACACTCAGGCACGGGCTGTGCGGAATTTTCTGATTTCGACAGTGGGAGCGCCCGGGTGGCAGTCCACGAACGGGGATCACGGACACACGCACGATAGCGCTGCTCGTTTCGTATATTCGTGCAATATTCGTAGACGGCACACCCGGGCCTTGAAGTACAAACTGGCGTCTGTGTGTCCGGGCAGGCTCTCGCTTACATGGCCGGCACGCCGTACTGGCAGCGCCGCCCCTCGTCGGCGAAGGCTTCTATCAATTCGGCGCTCGCGTCGAAGAAGTGATCCGAGGGGCACAGGATGTAGCCGCCGTTCTGGCCGGCAGCCTCAAAGCAGCGCCGCACTGCGGCACGAGTCTCCGCCGGCGTGCAATCGATGAGGTAGTGGAACTGGTCGAAGCCGCCGATCATGCAAACCCGGTCACCGATGCGCCGCTTGGCCTGGGCGAGGTCCACATCGCCACCCATCCCCGCCGGCGTGAATGTCTCCATGGCGTCCGGCTTCATATCGGCGAGGCGCTCGAGCAGCGGCATCATGCCGCCGCACGTGTGGTAGACCACGCGCATGCCAACCTGGTGTAGCTGCTCGATCAGGGGAGCGTCGTACGGGGCCACGAACTTGTCGAAGAGCCTGGGTGAGATGACCGTGGACGAAGCCGCGCCGCCGCCGTGCTCGATGATATCGTAGGCCGCACCCTTGAGCGACTCGATAAAGACCTGTTTGCGGCGGGACAGGATTCCGAGCAGCTCTTGGACCCATGCAGGATCGTCGTAGGTTGCCAGGATCATCTGCTCGGTGCCGACCAGGCAGCACGCATCCTGCCAGCAGCCGGCCTGCCCATAGATGTCGAACCCGCACAGGTTGCCGCGCACGATGCCACGCTCGCCGAACGCTTTGGCATCCCGGTTCACCGCCTCAACGTCGCACTTGGGGGCCGTCACATACTTGCCGATGATGTCGATATCTTCCTTGCGCTTGACGAACGGCTCGACGACCCACGATGTATGCTCGTTGGATTGGACCACCGCCTCCAGCACGCCCCCGGGCGTGACGGCCCGGTAGCGCACGGTCTGGTAGTCTGGATCGGGCAGTGTCTCAGACTCGATGTGCCATGAGCTGTTGCAGATGCGACGACTTTCGAGGAAGCCGGGCGCGCCCTGCAGCGGGTCGTAGTACTCGTCCCTGGCGGTATCCGGCCGGTGCGGCAGCGTCCAGCAGATCGCGTCCATCTCGAAGCGGTCAAAGAATTCCCGGTTAGAGGCGCCGCCCATGTATCGGTCCAGGAAGGATGTCATCAGGTGATGGGTGGTCACCGGCAGCCGGTCAGGGATCCCTCTGTCGAGGGCCGTCAACATCCGTTGTCGTGAAGTCATTGTCATAGCTTGGTTCTCCCTCGATCGCATGCATTGCTGGTAGGTCAGGCCGCGACCGCGGCGCTGTCTCAGCCTTTAATCGCACCCTCAGTCAGGCCGGCAATGAACTGGTTCTGCATGAAGATGAACAGCGCAAAGACGGGCAGGCAGACAAGGATCGATGCCGCCATCAGCGCGCCCCAGTCGGTTACGTGCTCCCCGATAAAATCAAGAATCCCCACGGACAGCGTTCGCATGTCCCGGGTGGTGGTGAAGGCCAGCGAGAACATGAGCTCTTGCCAGGTGACGAAAAAGACATAGGTTGCCGTGGCCGAGATACCGGGCAGACTGAGAGGCAACACCACGGCGAAAAATGCCCTCCCGCGCGTGCAGCCGTCGATCATGGCCGATTCTTCGAGCTCGAACGGGATGCCAGCAAAAAAGCCGCGCAGGAACCACACTGCCACCGGGATGGTGAACGTCAAGTAAGCGATCAGCAGCGCCGGGTAGGTGTTTATCAGCCCCATGCGGGAGAGGATCCGGTACATGGGCACGATCAACACGGCCAGCGGCAAGAGTTGGGTGAGGATGATCACCACCAGCAATGCCTTGCGCCCGGGGAACTCGAGCCGCGAGAAGCTGTAAGCGGAAAAAACGGCAAAGAGGACGGTGACCGCCGTGGTCAGCGTGGCCACCAGGATGCTGTTTAGCCCATAGCGTAGAAAGGCCGGGTTGAGCGCGGTCGCGAAATTGAGCAGGGTGGGATGCCCTGGCAGGACCCTGGGCGGAAAGAGGAACACCTCGTCGGCCGGCTTGAGCGCCACCGATACCATCCAGAGGAACGGCAACATAAACGCGCCAACGACGACGATGACCGTAGCGTAAAGGAGGCAGCGGTTCAGTATCTTGCGGTAGTGATACCGGGATTCGTTCCATTTGGCGTACATCAATCTAGCGCCTTTCGACTGTTCAGCTCGCGGATATAGAGCAGGCTGAACATGAGCAGGACGGCAGCGGCCGTCAGGCCATAAGCGGCGGCCATACCGGTCTTGGCCCGGGCGAAGGCGAGCTCGTAAATGTAGGTGGGGAAAATATGTGT
>JADGQF010000351.1 GCA_017882045.1 Anaerolineales bacterium | reverse complement strand
GATTGCGATCACGACTGCTATCACACGCGGGAGCTAAAACAGATGCCACAAGTTATCCTGGCCGGTTCCGAGGGCGCAGCCGGCATGGCGGCGGCGGTCGACGCGCTGCGGCGCGGCGCGCGGGCGCTGGACGTGGTGGAGAGCAGCATCCGCCCGGTCGAGCTTGACCCGAACGTGCGCAGCGTGGGCGTGGGCGGCTGGCCCAACCTGTTGGGTCAGGTCGAGCTGGACGCCTGTATAATGGACGGGAAGGGCTTGCGGTCGGGCGCGGTGGGCGCGCTGCAGGGGTATTTGCACCCGATCAGCGTGGCGCGCCAGGTGATGGAACGCCTGCCCCACGTCTTCCTGGCCGGCCAGGGCGCGGCGCGCTTCGCCGCCGAGTGCGGGGCCGAAAGCGGCCCGCTGTTGACCGAGCAGAGCCGCCGAGAGTGGCAAGCCTGGCTGGACGAGCATGTGCCGGAGGCGCAGCGCAGCCGTTGGCCGGAGGCGCCCCTGGCCGAATGGGCCCGGCTGACCGCCGATCCGATCAAAGTCCACGGCACGACGATCACGCTGGTGAAGGACGGGGACGGCGACATTGGCGCGGGGGTCAGTACCTCCGGCTGGGCGTTCAAGTACCCTGGGCGCCTGGGCGACTCGCCGGTCATCGGCGCGGGCTGCTATGCCGACAACCGCTACGGCGCCGCGGCCTGTATGGGCCAGGGCGAGCTGACCATAAGGGCCGGGACGGCGCGCGCGATCATCCTCTACCTGAAAATGGGCCTGACCCTACGGCAGGCCTGCGACGAGGCGCTGAATGACCTGCGCGCCCTCGCCCGGATCTACGAGGGCAGCGTGACGGTCCATGCCATCGACGCCCAGGGCGACTACTACGTGGTGGCGGTGGGCGACCGTGAAACGGCCGCCTACTGGCTGTGGACGGAAGGCATGCCGGCCGCGGAAAGACGCCTATCGGTGGTGGAACCCTGGTGAGCAAGGCCGGCCTATGACACAGCTCTGGGACCCCGCGCGCTACGCGCGCAATGCCCGCTTTGTCGCCGAGCTAGGCCTGCCGGTGGTCGAGCTGTTGGCCCCGCAGCCCGGCGAGCGCATCCTCGACCTGGGCTGCGGCGACGGAGCGCTGACGGAGAAGCTGGCCGCGCTGGGCTGCCAGGTGCTCGGCGTCGACGCCAGCCCCGAGCAGGTGGCTGCTGCTCGGGTGCGCGGCCTGGATGCCCGCGTGGTCGCCGCCGCCGATCTGCCTTTTCACGAGGGCTTTGACGCGGTTTTCAGCAACGCCGCGCTACACTGGATGCCTCGCCCGGATGCGGTCATCGCCGGGGTCTGGCGCGCGCTCGTGCCGGGTGGCCGCTTCGTGGCCGAATGTGGGGGTCACGGCAACATCGCCCGCATTCGGGCCGCCTTATACGCCGCCCTCGAGGGCCGGGGGATCGACCCGCGCCCGTTGGATCCCTGGTACTTCCCGACCGTCGAAGAGTACCGGGCGAGGCTCGAGCGCCAGGCTTTCCGGGTGGAGAGCATCGCCCTTTTCCCGCGCCCCACCTCTCTGCCCGGCGACATCGCCGGCTGGCTGGAGACGTTTGCCGGCAGCTTCCTTGCCGCCCTGCCCGCCTCCGAGCGGCCCGCCTTGCTGGCCGAGCTCCGCCAGGCGCTGCTGCCCGATCTTTGCGACAAGTCGGGTCATTGGACGGCCGACTACGTGCGGCTGCGGTTCGCGGCCACGAAAGCCGGCATATCGGGCGGGATTCCGGGCGGTTGAAACCGCGGCTACCATTGCCAAGTCGACCTTCGTTGACTCCGGAGCCTGAGTGGGCTAGAGCCAGTCGCCGAAGGGCGACTTCGCGATGGTTGCCGCGACTTCGGTCGCCCGGCTCCGGGCGGCTGAGGTACCAGGCGTGATACCCGCCCGGCTCTCAGCGCGGGCCTTTTGCGCCGCGGCCGGTATCAGGCTACAATACGGACCGGGTTGCGTGGCATCCGATCTCCCTCGTTCGTAAAGTGAGCCGCTATGTCGCTGGAGAACAGTCTCGTCCTCTACAAAAACCGCCCGGCGCGCGTCTTACGTGCCGGCGAGAAGCTCGACATCGAGCTGGATAACGGTCAGGTTGCTAAGGTCCGTCCCAAGGACGTCGTATGGCTTCATCCCGGCCCGCTGCGCAGCCTCGGCGATCTGCGCCCGCAGAACGGCGAGGTCCAGGCGGCGTGGGAAATCCTGGCCGGAAGCCACACCACCCTGCACGACCTGGCGGAACTCGTCTATGGCACGTTTACCCCGGCCAGCGCCTGGGCCGCCTGGCAGTTAGTAGCCGAAGGGGTCTACTTTCGCGGCAGCGCCGAGGACGTGCTCGCCGGCACGCCGGAGGAGGTCGCCCGCCGCCAGGCAGTGCGCGCGGCGGCAGGCGCCGAACGCGAGACCTGGCAGGACTTCCTCGGCCGGGCGCGCCAACGGCGTTTCATCGACGAAGACCTGCGTTTTGTGAAGGAAGTGGAGAACCTGGCCCTGGGTCGGGCGGCCGGCTGCCGTGTGTTGCGTGAGCTCGGTCGAGAAGAGAGCGCGGAGAACGCGCACGCCCTGTTGCTGGAGCTCGGCTACTGGGACGCCCTGGTCGATCCCTATCCCGCCCGCCTGGGATTGCCGGCCGCCGCCCCGGACCTGGACGTGCCTCCCCTACCGGACGAAGAGCGCCTCGACCTGACGGCCCTGGCGGCTTTCGCCATCGACGACGAAGAAACCGATACCCCCGACGATGCGCTCAGCTTCGTGCCCACGGCGGGCGAGGCTGGATTCGCTGACGGAGGGGAGGACGGGACCAGCCAGAAGAGCATTGCCGGCCGCCTGTGGGTGCATGTGGCCGACCCGGCCGCGCTCATGCCCCCCGGCAGTCCGCTGGACCTCGAAGCGCGTGCGCGCGCCAGCACCGTCCACCTGCCCGAAGGCAACGTGCCGATGATCCCGCCGGCCGCCGTCAAAGTGCTGGGCCTTGGGCTGACCGCGCTGTCGCCGGCCCTTTCGTTCGGCCTGGACGTGGGCAGCCAGGGACAGGTCCTGGGCCTGCAAGTCGCGCCGAGCTGGATACGGGCGACACGGCTGACCTATGAAGCGGCCGAGGCGGAGCTGGATAGCGAGCCCTGGCGGCAACTTTCCCGGCTGACCGCGGGCCATCGCGCCCTGCGGATGGCACAGGGCGCGGTCAACCTGGACTTCCCCGAGGTCAAGCTAAAAATCGCGGATGGGCGGGTGCACGTGCGGCGCATCGCGTCGCTGCGCAGCCGGGCGGTGGTGGAAGAAGCCATGATCATGGCCGGCGAGGCAGTGGCCCGGCTGGCGATGGAACGCGGCATCCCGCTGCCCTTCGCCACCCAGGACCCGCCGGATGCGCCCGATGCCGACCTGCAACCCGAGACCTACTCCGAGATGTTCGCCCTGCGGCGCACGTTGAAGCACAGCCAATACCGCAGCGCCCCGGCCCCCCATGCCGGGCTGGGCCTGGCCGCCTATGCGCAGGCCACCAGCCCGCTGCGCCGTTACCTCGACCTGGTGGTGCACCAACAACTGCGCGCTTACCTGCGCGGCGAGCCCCTGCTCGACGCACAGGAGATGCTGGAGCGCGTCGGGTCCGCGGAGGCGATGCTGGGCGCCGTCCGGCAGGCCGACCGTTCGGCAGTTCGTCACTGGACGCTGGTTTACTTGCTGCAGCAAGGCAAATGGCGCGGCGAGGGCGTTCTCATCGAGAAGCACGGGCTCAGCGGCAACCTGCTCATCCCCGAGCTGGCGCTGGAAACGCACGAGCACCTGCCCGCCGACCTGCCCCTGGACAGCCGCCTGGACCTGAGCCTGCGCGAGGTGGACCTGCCCCGGCTGGACGCGCGCTTCCGCGTGTTGAGCTAAGGACTGTGGTGCAATAGCGGTTAGTTTGTCCGTACCATTTTCATTAGTTGTCCCAGGCCAGGCCGTTGCCCGTACATCAAGACCCCCAGGCGATACGCGCGCGCGGAAAACCAGGCACAGGCGGAGGTGGCAACCAGCATTGACGCAATCGTCGCCACGATCTCCCACCAGGCGACAGTGCCCAGACCAATCCGCACAAGCATCAACTCGGAAGTAAAAAAAGGAACATACGAGAGCACCTTGGTCCAGGTTGCATTGGGAAAAGCTGCCCCAAGGTAGACGAGAATCCATCCACTCACTATCAGCATCGCAGGAACCTGGAC
>JADGQF010000110.1 GCA_017882045.1 Anaerolineales bacterium | reverse complement strand
CGTACCCCTCCGGCAGGCCAAAGAGGAGCCGGGCGGCCTGGCGATCGAACCCGCCCATCTGGTGCACGACCAGGCCCAGCGCGCCGGCCTGCACGGTCAAATGCGCTACGGCCTGGCCCAGGTCGTAGAAAGAGTACTCGTTGGCGGCAGCGGATCGCGGATACGGCGTGGCTACGGTCAGCACCAGCAGGGGGGCATCCTTGGCCCACAGCTTGTTGCGGCCAGAGAGGACTTGCACCAACTGGTCGTGGCAGCCTGCATCTGATGAGCGAGTCGTGACGATAAAGGCCCACGGCTGGGCGTTGCCGCCCGAGGGCGACCAACGCGCGGCCTCGAACAGGCTCAGCAGTTTTTCGTCCTCCACTGGCTGCGTCGAGAAGGCGCGCGGGCTCCAGCGGTTCTGCAAGAGATCGTGAATCGGGTATCTGACTTCGGCAGGCTTGATCATAGGTGTCCTTGTTCCTTCTTCATGATTACCGGCTACTACGATGCAACTGTATCGGCAATGGTTACAGTTTGGCTGATAACTACAATCTTGTCAAGTACAGTTTTGCCGGGAGCGGCTGCGCATCATGAGGGGATTGACCCAGGAACAACTGGCCGAACTCGTCGGCACCAAGCAGCCGAGCATCGCACGCCTGAAGAGCGGCGCCTCTACACCCACTGTCACATTTCTGCGCAAGGTGGCCGCAGCACTGGGATCGCGTGTTGAAGTGCGGTTTGTGCCTATGACGACTTGTTTTTAGAAAATGGGGCTTGACAGCTCCGGGTGCTCGTGCTAAGATTCTCCGTGAACGATAACGGGAACCTTCACGGGAAGGTTAACGGCATTTGACCGGTGTGTTTCGACGGCCGGATTTGGGGGATCAAGCGCGATGGCTGCACGTCCCAGCATGAAGCAGATTGCGCGTGAGGCGGGCGTTTCGACGCAGACTGTCTCGCGCGTGCTCAACAAGCGCCCGGACGTCGCGCCCGAAACCCGCCAACGCATCCAGGACATCATTGATCGCCTCGAGTACCAACCCAACGCCCTGGCCCGCAGTCTCATTCATCAACGCAGCCTGACCATCGGCGTTATCATCGCCAACCTGGGCTATCATGGACCCTCGCAGATCCTCAGCGGCATCGCCCGGCAAGCCGAGCATGCAGGCTACACGATCATCCTCAAGGAACTGCTCGATCCTCACACCGACGACTTCGACCCTGCACTGCGATCGCTGCTCGCCCGCCGGGTAGACGGCATAATCTGGGCCATGCCGGGCATCGGCGGCAGGCGCAACTGGGCTGCCAGCCGTGTGAAACATCGCTCTACCCCTCTGCTCTCCCTTACCGAGGCCGATCATCCGGGGCTCACCGTAGTCGCAATCGACAACTATCGCGGCGGCTACCTGGCGACGCAGCATCTGCTGGCGCGCGGCTGCCGGCACATCGGGCACATCACGGGGCCGCTGGACTGGCTGGAGGCCGACCTGCGCAGGCGCGGCTGGGCGGAAGCCTTGGCCGAGGCGGGGCTGCCGCCGGCTGCAGGGCAGTGCGTGATCGGCGATTGGACCTCAAAGAGCGGTATGCTGGCCTTCCGCCGGCTGCTCGAGCAATACCCCGAGATGGACGCGGTCTTTGTGGCCAACGATCAGATGGCATTCGGCGCGCTCAACGTTGCCTGGCAATCAGGCCGCCGCGTGCCTGATCAACTGGCCGTGATCGGGTTTGACGACCTGCCCGAATCGGCCTACATGTGCCCGCCGCTCACCACGATCCATCAGGACCCATTCCAACTGGGCTGCGCAGCGGTGGAGGAAATCGTGCAGATGATCGACGCGGCCGAGCGAGGCCAGGCGCCTGAGGAAGCCAAACTGGTGCTGGTTTCGCCGGAGTTGGTTGTGCGACAGAGCTAGCAGAACAGGAGGTGCAATCGCCTCAAGTCATTTGATTGGAGTTTCGGGTACGTAGGGAGGGCCGTCCGGCCAGGCACGTCGTTCTCGCTGTACCGGCACACCCAATCCGCAAGGACGCCGGCCCACTCATCGAGGAGTAAAACCATGTTGCACAAGTCCCCAATCGCACGACTGGCAGCGCTTCTGCTGGTCGTCTCCATCCTTCTGACATCGTGCGCTGCTCCCGCGCCTGCCGCCCCGCTGGTAGTCGAAAAGGTCGTAACCCAGGTCGTCGAGAAGACCGTGGTCCAGACCCAGGTTGTTGAGAAAGCGGTTGAAAAGAACGTCGTGGTCACCGCAACCCCCGCGCCCGCGCCGAGTGCCGCTGCCAAACCCAAGGGCAAGCTGCTTATCTGGGTTCAGAAGGCCAACCAGGATGTCTTCGAGAAGACCGTGCTCAACGATTTCAAGGCCGAATACCCTGACATTCAGTTGGAGTTTGTCAACTACACACCCTCGGATGTGGCTGACAAAGTGGCCGTCGCGATCCAGGGCGGCAGCGGCGCGCCTGACCTGGGAGTCACCGAATCAGCCAGCATCGGCAAGCTGGTTGCGCTAGGCGGTCTTACTGACATCACCGAACAACTCAAGCCCTGGATCGACCAGCTGAACAAGCCTATGCTCAACCAGGCCATGAAGGACGGCAAATACTACTGCGCCACCTGGGACATCGGGCCGGTCGTGTTCTTCTACCGGCGCGACGTGTTCAAGGCTGCCGGCCTGTCTGATAACCCGGATGACGTCAGCAAGCAGGTCGCCACCTGGGACAACATGCTTGACACATGCAAGACGATCAAGGACAAGACCGGCCTTAAGTGCTTCGATCAGAACAAGGCGAACAACACCGGCGATCTCTACAAGAATATGCTCTGGCAGCAAGGCCTGGGCTTCTACGACAAGGACAACAAGATCACCATTGATGCTCCGGAGAACGTCGCTACGCTGGAGAAGCTGGGCGAATTTTGGAAGGCGGACGTGGTCTCGGACGAGCTCGAGTGGACCGACAACTGGTATGCCGACCTTAAGGCACCAATTGACAGCAAAAACCCCAAGCCGGTCGCCGGCGTCGTGATCGCGGCCTGGATGGGCAACTTCCTCAAGACCTGGATCGCCGGGGACCGCGCCGGACAGTGGGGCGTGGCGGAGATGCCGGCCTACAAGCCCGGCGGCGTGCGTTCGGCCAACCAGGGCGGCTCGTGCTTCTTCATTCCGGAGCAGAGCACGAACAAGGACGCTGCCTGGGCCTTCATCCAGTTCATGATCCTGCGGCCGCAGAACGATCTGAAGTTGTTCGCCTATAGCGACTACTTCCCGGCGCTGCAGAGCATCTACAGCGACGCGCTCTTCTCGGAACCCGACTCCTACTTCGGCGGCCAGGTGACGCGCCAGGTGTTTGCCAAGGCGGCAGCCGCCATCCCTGAGGCGAACATCTATGGGCCGTACGGCCGCACGATGGGCACGGCGGTGAACACCGCCGTTCAGAAGTATGCGACCGGCAACGCCACCGCAGCCCAGGCGCTCAAGGAAGCTGCCGACAGCGTGCGCGTGGAGACCGGCTTGAAGTAGAGGCTGGTGTGGGTCTGTCAGGCCGGCTCGGCCCGGCCTGACAGGTCTTCTGGAGGACCGCATGGCCGTTGCCCGAACCGTTCCTAATGTCAGACCGGCTGACACAGCGCGCCGCTTGACCTGGCAGGAGATCCTGAAGGCGCGTTGGGCCTACTTCTTCATCGCTCCATTCTACTTGTCCTATGCGATCTTCGGCCTCTACCCCCTGCTCTTCTCTATTTATCTGGCCCTGAGCGATTTCAAGGGCCTGGGTACGATCAGGTTCGTCGGGCTCGACAATTTCCGGCGCCTGGCATTGGACAGAGTCTTCTGGCAATCGATGGAGAACGGCGTGCTGCTGTTTATCCTGTACGTGCCGGTGATGCTGTTCCTCTCGCTGGTGCTGGCGGTTCTTCTGAACTCCGGTCGCGTGCGTGGTTTCCGCTTCTTCCGGACGCTCATTTTCGTGCCCTATATCACGAACATGGTGGCCGCCGGCTTTACCTTCAAGATCTTGCTGGCCAAGACGAACGGGTTGGTCAACATCGCATTGGGATTGCTCAGCATTCCGCCGGTGCCCTGGCTTGAAGACGTGTGGGCGGCGCGCATATCGCTCAGCCTGTTGATCATCTGGGCCTGGCTGGGTTACAACATGGTCATCATGCTGGCCGGGCTGCAAACTATCCCGGCCGACCTGACCGAAGCCGCCAGGGTGGATGGGGCCAACTCGCGCCAGGCATTCTTTCACGTCACCGTGCCGCTGATGCGTCCGGTGATCCTGTTCTGCGCCGTGATGTCGACCATCGGCAGCTTCGGTCTGTTCACCGAGGTCTTGACCCTGACAGGTGGGGGACCAATGAACGCGACGATCACGCCGATCATCCGCATCTATGGCGTGGCGTTCGGCAGCCTGCAGTTCGGCTACGCCTCGGCCATGGCCTACACCTTTGCCGCGATCATCTTTATGCTCACGATCCTGCAGTACCGCTTCTTCGGCCGCGAAGGGTAACGGAGCCGTCCAGTCTGCCGGTCCAAGGAGAATGCCATGCTCAGCACGCGACGCCTCGTCCGGGGTCTGACTACAAGCCTGATTTACCTGGTGCTGATCTTGCTCTGCGCCTTCATGATCATGCCCTTTATCTGGATGCTCAGCACTTCCTTCAAGATGCCGGACGAGGTGTTCGGCTTCCCACCTGTCCTGATCTCGCGCAAGGCCTCGTTCATGAACTATACCTATCTGCTCGAGCAGAAGAAGCTTCTCCTGATTGTCGGGAATACCTTCTTCGTCTCCCTCAGCAGCAGTCTGCTGAGCCTGTTCTTCTGCTCGCTGGCTGGTTACGGCTTTGCCAAGCACAAGTTCCCCGGCCGGGGCCCGCTCTTCAGCTTCTTGCTCGCGACGATGGTCATACCGGGTGCCGTGACGATGGTACCCGTATTTATCATCATGCGCACACTGAAGTGGGTAGACACCTTTCTTCCGCTGATCATCCCCGGCGCGGCCAGCGCCTTCGGCATCTTCTTCATGCGCCAGTATATCTCCTCTATCAACGACGAGCTGATTGATGCAGCGCGTATTGATGGCGCGGGCGAATTCAGCATATACTCGCGTATCATCCTGCCGATCATCTCGCCCGGCCTGGTGAGCCTCGGCCTGATTTTCTTCATGGGATCCTGGAATAACTACCTGTGGCCCCTTATAATCCTCAAGTCGCCGGACAAGTTCACGATTCCTCTGGCCATCGCGTCCTTTGGCGGCGCAGTTGGCCTGACAAACTACAATGCTCAGATGGCCATGTCGGTGATCAGTATCATCCCGCTGCTGATCATTTTCCTCGCATTCCAGAAAAGGTTCGTGGAAGGCATCACTGCGGGTGCGGTAAAAGGCTAATCGAAAGGAATACTCCGTGTTCCACTATGGGGTCGACTACTACCCGGAGCACTGGCCGGAAGAGCGCTGGCCGGTGGATGCGCGCATGATGGCCGAGGCCGGTTTCAATGTGGTCCGGCTGGCCGAGTTTGCCTGGTCAAAGCTGGAGCCTGAGGAGGGACACTTCGACTTCGACTGGCTCGACCGCGTCCTGGCCATCCTCTCGGACCACGGCATCCGGGCCATCCTCGGCACGCCCACAGCCTCGCCGCCGCCCTGGCTCATGGCAAAGGACTCCGGAATGTTCCGTGTGCGCGAGGACGGCCAGCGCGTAACCTATGGCAATCGGCGCGAGTACTGCCCGAATCACCCGCTGTACCGCGATCATAGCTGCCGCATCGTCACTGCGATGGCCGAGCACTACGCCGGGCACCCGGCCGTCCTCGGCTGGCAGATCGACAACGAGTTCGGGGACCGCTGTTATTGCCCGGTCTGCCGGCAGGCTTTCGGCGACTGGCTGGCGCAGCGCTACGCTTCACTGGACGACCTCAACCTGGCGTGGGGCACCATCTTCTGGAGCCACGTGTACAACGACTGGGTGGAGATCCCTACGCCGGTGCAGACCGGCGGCGCGCCCAACCCCGGCCTGGCCCTGGATTACGCGCGTTTCTGTTCCGATTCTTACGTTGAGTACCAGAAGCTGCAGGTTGACATCCTGCGCCGGCAGTGTCCGGGCCATTTGGTTACTCACAATTTCATGGGCTTCCGCTACGACCAGATCGAGTATTACAACCTGGCGCGTGACCTGGACCTGGTAGCCTGGGACAACTACCCGCGCACCCAGTGGGGCATGGGGGCGGACGTGGACGCCAGTGCCCCGGCCCTGGGCCACGATACTATGCGCGGCCTTAGGGGTGGTCCCGGCGGTCAGAACTTCTGGGTCATGGAGGAGCAGTCGGGACCGGGAGGCTGGCAGATGGTCAGCGTGCCGCCGCGGCCGGGCGAGATCCGCCTGTGGGCCTACCAGGCCATCGCGCACGGTGCGGACGCCATCATCTACTTTCGCTGGCGGACGGCGCGCTTCGGCACCGAGCAGTACTGGCATGGCATCCTCGATCATCACGCGCAGCCGGGCCGGCGCTATGCGGAAGTCAAGCAGATGGGCGACGAGTTGAAGCACATTGGCGAGATTATCCAGGGTACGCGCCTCCGGCCCGCCGTGGCCATGTTGCAGGACTACGACGCACGTTGGGCGTTCCAGATCCAGGGCAACAACCCCGGCTTTGCCTACCCGCGGCATTTCCAGGAAGTCTATCGCGCCTTGCACGCCCGGCAGGTGGGCATGGATGTGGTCTCCCCCATGCACGATCTGTCATCCTACCGGCTGGTGGTCGCCCCGGCCCTGCACCTGGTCTCGCCGGCCCTGGCCGAGAAGCTGGAGCATTTCGTGGCCCAAGGTGGTGTGCTGGTGCTGACGGCGCGCAGCGGCGTCAAGGACCCGGCGAACAACGTGGTGAACCAGTACCTGCCCGGTCTGCTCGCTGGACTGGCCGGCGCGCACGTCGAGGACTACGACTCGCTGCCGGAGGGAGCGCGCGTCGGCCTGGAGGTGGAACTCCCCACCCTCGATCGAGCCCTGACCCTGACCTTCGGCGAGCAGGCGGCCTTGAACCTGCCCTGCGAGTCGCGATGTGCCACGACCTGGTGCGATATCCTGGTGTCCGACGGCGCCCAAGTGGTCGCCCGCTATAGCGAGGAATACTACGCGGGGCGCCCGGCCATCACGCTTAACAGCTACGGCAAGGGTCAGGTGGTCTACATTGGCACGCTGGGCCCGGCAGCCTTGTTTGATGCCCTGGCGCCCTGGCTCCTCGCGCTGGGCGGCGTACAACCGGTCTTGCGCGTGCCTGCCGGTGTGGAGGTCGCCGAGCGCTGGCAGGGGGAGTCCAGCCTGCTCTTCGTGCTCAATCACACTGGGCAGGCCCAGGAGATCACGCTGCCTCGCGCGTACCGCGACCTGTTGGACACGGGCAAGGCAGTGGACGGGCAGGTGACGCTGCCGGCCAGGGGAGTGATGATACTGGCGTAATCCATATTACATACCACCAGTCATCACCTTGCGTGCGGTTGCTACCTCTTGTGCGAGGCTTTTGGGGGAGGTGCGCTGCTCAGGCGGCCGTTCTGATGCGGTTCCGGATTTATGGGATCGCCGCTGTTGCCGCGCACTCGCCGCAACCCGTTCGGGTTGCGTGGCCTCAACTCCTCAAGTGGTACGGCACATCAATGATCACCTGCTGAAACCCCAAGCGACGGCGACGATAGAGTAGTGCGACCTTGAGCAGTCGCGCAGTCTGGTTGTGCAGCAAGCTCTGCCAGCGTCTGGCCGGCACGAACTCGGGCAGCACGACCGTCGCCTGCTGGCCGTCATTGTGCTGCCGGTCGGTTTCGTCCAGGAAGTCCAGCAACGGGCCGATGATGGAGCGGTAGGGGGACGGCAGCACGACCAGCGGCAAATCCGGCCACCGGTCCCGCCATTCATGCTGGAGGCGTTCCCCCGACCCTGGCTCCAACTCCACATACACCGCGGTCACATCCGGCGAGATCGACTGAGCAAAGGCGACGGCGTCCACTATGCCGCGATGGATCCCCGAGATGGGCAGGACGATGCGCCGCCTGGGCGCGGGCCGGAGCAACCGCGACGGGCCGCGCAGTGAAAGCTGTTTGGCCACCGCGAGGTAGTGCCGGCGCACCTGTAGGAAGCCTATCGCCAGCGCCGGAATCACGATGACGGTGAGCCACGCGCCGGTCAGGAACTTCTCCACCAGGACCACCAGAAGCGTGACTCCCGTTGCGGCCGCGCCGAGCCCGTTGATGACCGCCTTCAGTCGCCAGCCGCGGCCGCCTTTCCGTACCCAGTGCCGAACCATGCCGATCTGGGAAAGCGTGTAGGCCAGGAATACGCCCACTGCGAAGAGCGGGATCAGCGCGTGGCTATCGCCGCCGAAGACGACGATCAGTCCCGCCGTGACGAGCGAGAGCAGCACGATGCCGTCGGCGAACACCAGCCGATCGCCCAGTGCGGTGAGCTGCCGGGGCAGGAAGCCGTCGCCGGCTAAAATCGCCGCCAGCCGCGGGAAGCCCGCGAAGCTGGTGTTGGCCGCTACCGCCAGGATCAACAGCGTGCTCACCTGGATGGTCAGATAGGCCGGGCCGCTTCCAAGGAGTCGCCGCGCCAGCGCGGAAAGGATTGTCTCCTGCGGCCCGCTGACCACGCCTAACCCCTGCGTCAAACCGATGCTCCCCACGAACAGCACGCCCATCAGCACGGCCATGATCAGTAAGGTGCGCCCGGCATTCTTCACCTCGGGCGTCTTGAACACCGGTACACCGTTGCTGATCGACTCGATGCCGGTCATCGCCGTGCAGCCAGTGGCGAAGGCGCGCAGCAGCAGGAACGCGGTCAAGGGCTGGACGGCCGGGGGGGCTGTGGCCTCCAGGGGCACCGTGCCGCCGGACAGCACCCGATACGCGCCATAGGCCAGCATGGCGAGGTAGGTGAACAGGAACAGGTAGACGGGCACCGACATCAGCGCCCCGGTCTCCCGCGTGCCCCGGAGGTTGATCAGGGTGAGGACGACCAGCAGCGCGAGGGACGCCACCACGCGGTGTTGCCACAGCGGCGGATACGCCGAGGCGAGCGCTTCGACCCCCGCGGTCAGGCTGACGGCAGCCGTCAACGCATAGTCGACCATGAGCGCCGACGCGGCGGCCAGGCCGGGCAGTGTGCCCAGGTTCTCTCGCGCCACCAGGTACGACCCTCCGCCTGACGGGTAGCCGTAGATGGTCTGGTAGTAGGAAAGGGCCACGATGGCGAGCAGCGCCGCGATCATCAGGCTGATGGGCAACGCCCGGGCCAGACCGAGGCTCCCCGCGAGGACCAGGGCCAGGTAAATCTCCTGGTTGGCATAGGCGATGGAGGAGAAGGCATCGGGGGAAAAAACGGCCAGGGCTCGGATCTTGTTCAGGCGCTGGTCGGCGAGTTGGCGGGTAGGCAACGGAGAACCGATCACGAAGTGTTTGAGCGAATCGAACATAGTCTCCTTCGGCTGCGCTGCCAGGATCGGCAGCTACAGGCCTAGTATACTCCTTGCCGCCGCCAAAGCTCGAAGCAACATCGCCCATGACGAATTGTCATGGTGACAAATTGTCACCCTAGTGCTTGACAGCGCGCGCGGCGCCGTGCCATAATCCTGGCCGCCATACCGCCATACCGCCAATCAGCACGAGACAGGATGTGACCGTGAACACTGGAGCCTCGGGATATCACATAGAGCGGACGCTCGGCGCCGCCGACAACAAGCATGTCCTCCGCTTCCCGTTTGACGTGCCGCCGGGTTGCGGGCGGCTGGAGATCACGCTGCGCTACGCGCCGGAGAGAGTCGACGGCCTCGACAACCTGCTGGCGCCGGCGCTGTTCGATCCCGTCCGCTGCCGGGGCACGGCGCACCGCGGGGGCGCGACCAAGCGGGTGATCGTCGAGGAGGGCTGGGCCACGCCCGGCTTCCTGGCCGGCCCGCTTCAGCCGGGAGAGTGGACCGTCGAGATCGAGATTCACGCGCTGCTGCCGGGCGAGCCGTGTCGCTTGAGCCTGGATATCCTGGCTGCTCCGGTGGTGCCGCCTGTCCTCGCGTCGCCGCCTGCCCTCGCGGCGGCGCTTGCGGTCGCCGCGGCGGCCGCTGCCACCCCGGACGACGCCGCGGGCGCGCCGGCCTGGTACCGGGGGGATTTGCACACGCACTCCGTCCACTCGGACGGCGACATCGACGTGGCAGGGCGCATCTGGGCGGCGTCGGAGCAGGGGCTGGACTTCTTCTTTCTCACCGATCACAACACCGTCTCGGGGCTGGTCGAGATGGCGGCGCTCGCCGCCGGCAGACCCGCCGCGCGGCCGTTGGGGCTGGGCGGCCTGGAACTGACCACCTTCTACGGGCACGCGCTGTGCCTGGGCGCGCGCGACTGGACGGATTGGCGTGTGCGGCCGGGTGACGGCGGCATGCCGGCCATCGTCCGGGCGGCGGAGGGGGAGGGCCAGCTTTTCGTGATCGCGCATCCCTTCTCGGTCGACGACCCCTATTGCACGGGTTGCGCCTGGCACTTCGACGAGGTGCTGCCGGGGCCGGCGCGGGCGGTCGAGGTGTGGAACGGTCCGTGGGCGGGCGACTCGGGCAACGAGGCCAACCTGGCGCTATGGTACGCCTGGCTGAACCGGGGCGAACACGTGATTGCCACGGCGGCCACGGATGCGCACGGTCGGTACGGCGACGCGCAGGGGCTGGCCTTCAGCGTGGTCTATGCGGCCGGGTTGAAGGAAGGGGCGCTGCTTGACGCCATCCGCCGCGGCCACCTGTACCTGAGCGGCGGCCCGCGCCTGGCCCTGCGCGCGCACGGCGAGCAGGCCGGCCCGGACCGGCAGGCGATGATGGGTGATACGCTGGCACTGGCGCCGGAAGAGCCGGCCGAGTTTAGCTGCCGCTGGGAGAATTGCCCGGCCGGCGCCCGGCTGCGCGTCATCGTGGACGGGCAACCGCGCTTCACCGGGCCAGCGGGTGAGACGGGGCAGCACGACTGGCGTCTGCAGGCCGGACAGGACCACTGGTGCCTGGTCGAAGTGCGCGACCCGGCGGGCGACATGCTGGCCCTGACCAACCCCATCTATGTAGATTGAGGCAATCTGGGAGATTGCGGGTTAGATTATATTACTGCGCAAACTTAATCGGTAATATACTGATGTTCGTTCCTATCCCGGCCCCGGAGGTCGTCGAGCATGAAACGGTCTATCGCACTGCTTGTCCTCGTTTGCGTTCTTCTCAGCGGCTGCGTTTACGGCAACCCGGCGCCTGGCACGTCGCCGGCGGCGGCCACGCCGGTGGCATCGATCCCGGCGCTCCCAACTAACATGCCGGCGCCCATCGCGACGCCGATTACGCCGGTGGCCGTCGTGACGGCAACGGGCGCCATTACCGCGACGGGCGGGATCACCGCCACGGCTCCGATCACGGCTACAGGCCCGATCACGGCTACAGGCCCGATCAGCGATACCACCCCGCCGCGCCAGTGGCAGCCGGGCGACACCTTGCCGGTGGACCCGCGGGTGCACACGGGGGTGCTGGCCAACGGCCTGACCTACATCCTGCGTCAGAACTCGCAACCCAAGAACCGGGCCGAGCTGCGGCTGGTGGTCAACGCCGGGTCGGTGATGGAAGCCGACGACCAGAAAGGGCTGGCGCATTTTCTCGAGCACATGCTGTTCAACGGTACCTGTCACTTTCCCAAGCAAGGGATCAAGGATTTCCTGGAGAGCAATGGCATGCGCTTCGGCGCAGACCTGAACGCGGCCACGGGCTTCGACGATACGACCTACATCCTGCGTATCCCCCTGGATGATCCGAAGGTCCTCGATACCGGCCTCAACGTGCTGGTGGATTGGGCCAGTTGCGCGACGCTCGACCCGGTCGAGATGAACCGCGAGCGCGGCGTGATCGTCGAAGAGCACCGGGTGCGCGATCTGAACGCGCAGGGGCGGATCGACGACCAGTTGTACCCGGCGCTGTTGGCCGGTTCGCAGTACGCGCAACGCCTGCCCATTGGCGACATGAATATCGTGCAGAATGCCTCGGTGGACACGCTGCGGCGCTTCTACAACACCTGGTACCGCCCGGACCTGATGGCAGTGGTGGCGGTGGGCGATTTCGACGTCGCGCAGGTGGAGCAGATGGTACGCGCCAAGTTCTCCGCGATCCCGGCCCGCAAAGATGCCCCGCCGCGGCCCACCTTCAAGGTGCCGGACTTCGCCGGGACGCGCAGCCTGGTCGCCTCGGACCCGGAAAACCCGATCACTTTCGTGCAGCTCTACGCCAAGCGGCCGCCTGAGGCGTTCGGCACGGTCGCCCTCTACCGCCAGATCCTCGTCCAGGACCTGTTTTTCAACATGCTCAACGGCCGCTACGCCGACCTGATCCAGGCCGGCAACGCGCCTTTCAGCGCGGCGGATGCCGGGCCGAACGACATCGTGCACACGCTGTCCGCGGATGTGGTCGAAGCCCAGACGACGGAAACGAACACGCTGCCCGCTCTGGAAACGCTGATGACGGAGGTCGAGCGCGTGCGGCGCTTCGGCTTCACGACGACCGAATTGACGCAGGCCAAGAACATTCTGCTCGAGGGCTACCGGCGCGCGTACAACAACCGCGATACCGCCGACACCACCTCGCTGGTCGAGGAGTACATACGTCACTTCCTGACCGGCGAGGATATTCCGGGCATCGCGATCGAATACCAGCTGGCGAACCAGTTGGCGCCGCAGATCACCCTACAGGAGGTGAACCAGGCGGTGACGGCGGTGGCCAGCGCCGACAACCGGCTGCTTTTCGCCGTCACGCCCCAGAAAGCCGGCCTGACGCCGCCGACCGAGGCGCAACTGATGGCGGTGCTGAATAAGGTCGCGGCGGAGCAGCTGGCACCGTTCGCCGAACAGGCCGTGCCAACCCAGTTGATGACGGACATCCCGCAGCCGGCCGCGGTGGTCAGCCAGACCAGCATCTCGGCGCTGGGTGTGACGGTGCTCAAGCTGGCCAACGGCGTGACTGTGCTGATGAAGCCGACGACTTTCAAGACCGACGAGGTGCTGTTCAGCGGCGTCGGGCGCGGCGGCTCGTCGCTGGTGCCCGATGCCGACGTGCCCGCGGCCCGGCTGGCGGGCAGCATCGTCGGCAACAGCGGGGTGGGCAAGCTCTCGCCGATCGAGCTGGGCCAACTGCTGAACGGCAAATCGGTCAGTGTGAGCCCGAGCATTCGCGAGCTGAGCCAGCGCTTCGACGGCAGCGCTGCGCCGCGCGACCTGGAAACGGCGCTGCAACTGGTCTACCTGTACGTCACGCAGCCGAGGCTGGACGAGAACACGGTGAAGGCCGTCAAAGACGCGGCGGCGGCCGACCTGGCCAACCGCGACCTGGCACCCGAGTCGGCGCTGCAGGACACGCTCACGAAGCTCGAGTACGGCGATTCCGTCCGCTGGAACCCCGTGCTGCCGCTGGCGGCGATCCAGGGGTTGGACGCCAACCGGGCCTTTCAGATCTACAAAGAGCGCTTTGCCGACATGAGCGGCTTCACGTTCACCTTCGTGGGCAATTTCGACGTCGCGCAGCTCACCGGCCTGGCGCAGCGTTACCTGGGGACGCTGCCCGGCAAGGGT
>JADGQF010000350.1 GCA_017882045.1 Anaerolineales bacterium | reverse complement strand
GCAAGACTACGAACACCTTCGCAGCCTCGCTCAAGGGAAGCGCCATTTCGCCGTCATTGGCGGGGGGTTCATCGGCTCGGAAGTGGCAGCGGCCCTGGCCATGAACGGCCAACACCTCACCATGGTTTTCCCCGAAGACGGCATCGGCTGGCGCCTTTTTCCGGCCGGATTGTCGCACTTTGTCAGCGACTACTATCGGCAGAAGGGGGTCACGGTGCTGGCTAAGCGCACCGTGGAAGGCATGGCGAAGCGAGGCGACCAGTTCGTCGTGGAACGCTCACCCGTGTTGGACGCTGCGGAGCCTGAGCTCGTAGTAGACGGCATCGTGACCGGGATCGGCGTCACGCCGAACGTGCAGCTGGCGCAGCAGACCGGGCTTGAGGTGGCGAACGGCGTTGTGGTGGACGAGCATCTCTGCACCAGTCACCCGGACATCTATGCGGCCGGCGATGTCGCCTCCTTCTACAACCAGGCCCTGGACCAACGCAGGCGCGTCGAGCACGAGGACAACGCCAACACCATGGGCCGCGCCGCCGGCCGGAACATGGCCGGTGCGGGCGAGCGTTACGATCACCTGCCCTACTTCTACTCGGACCTGTTTGAGTTGGGTTATGAAGCCGTCGGCGATACCGACTCGCGGCTGGAGACAGTGGAGGACTGGCAGAAGGAGCCCTTCCAGAAGGGTGTCGTCTACTACCTGCGCCACGGACGAGTGCGGGGCGTGCTCTTGTGGAATGTGTGGGACCAGGTGCCTAATGCCCGTCAGCTGATCGCCGAGCCGGGCCCGTTCCATCCCGAGGATTTGAAAGGACGTCTGCCCGCCTGAGGGCGAGCGGCCGCGCAATGATGAGGCACACCGGGATGATGGAGACATACTTTATCTTCACCATCGGCCACTCGACCCGTTCGTTGGAGCAGTTCATCGATCTGCTGCGGGCCCATGGGGTGACCCTGGTGGCTGATGTGCGCACTGTCCCGCGCTCGCGTCACAACCCACAGTTCAACCGGGATACGCTGCCAGAAGCGCTGGCTGCCGCCGGCATCGGCTACCGGCACCTGCCTGGGCTGGGCGGCCTGCGCCGCACCAGCCCTGATTCAGCGAACACGGGCTGGCGCAACGCTTCGTTCCGCGGGTTTGCCGATTACTTGCAGACGGCCGAGTTCGCCGCAGGTCTGGACGAGTTGTTGGGCCTGGCAAAGCAGTGGCGGGTCGCCATCATGTGCGCCGAGGCTGTGCCCTGGCGCTGTCACCGCTCGCTGATTGCGGATGCGCTGTTCGCCCGCGGCATACCGGTGGAGCACATCATTAGCGGGGAACACACCCAGAGCCACCGGCCGACGCCGTTTGCGTGCGTGGAAGGTACGCAGGTCACCTACCCGGCCGCCGGCGGGCAAGGAGAATGAGTGCTGGTTATTGAAATCTACTCCAGTCTTGAGTGCCCCTTTGCTTACATGGCCGTCTATCGCCTGCGCCAGGTCTGGCCCGAGTACGCAGGCCGCGTGCAGATAATCTGGCGCGCCTTGTCCCTCGAATACGCCAACCGCCGGGGACCGGCCAAGCCAACGACGGAGGTTGAGTTGGGCCTTCTCAAACAGATAGAGCCAGGACTACCCCTCCAGGTGTGGAGCCGGCCAGATTGGGAATGGCCCGTCACCTTGTGGCCCGCCTTCGAGGCGCTGGCCTGCGCCCAGGCCCAGAGCAGCGAGGCAGCGTTTGCCATGAGTTGGGCCCTGCGCCACGCCTTCTTCGCCGAGTCTCGCAACATAGCCTTGCGCAATGAGCTCTTTGCCATCGGCCAGGCAGTGGCGAAAGAAGTTGAGCTGGACTTGACCCGTCTAGAAGATGATTGGGACAGCGGTCGCTACAAGTGCACGGTGATCGCTGACAGCCGGCGGGGCTGGCACGACCTGAAGGTGGCGGGCAGCCCGACTTTCATCATGCCCGACGGCCGGCAAGTCGCCAATCCGGCCGAGGGAGACATCGATATCGATGAGGAGCACGCTACCGTGCGGCACTATACGCCCTTCACTGGCGATCCGCTGAGTGTCTTTCGTTCGATGTTGGAAAGCGTCGCCACCACACGCCAACCATGAATATGGTCCTTAAGCCATTCTAGCGTTCCATACGTAACCGTCATCGCTGGCAAGCTGTCATTCCTGTGATATAAGGGGATAGTTGCGCCTGGAGAAACGCCCAAAAGATGCTTCTGTCTGATCTGCCTATCTCGCACGTCTCGGCCGAGGACCTCCTCCAAAGCCTGGCCTTCTTTGCGGGCGTGCCGGGGCCTGAATTGGAAGCCCTGGCCCAGCAGGCCGTGCGCCGCACCTTTGATCCTGGCCAGATGATCTTCCTCGAAGGTGAGCCCTCCGCAGGACTGTGGATCATCGAATCGGGAACGGTGAAGGTATTCAAGCTGGCTGCCGATGGGCGAGAACACATCCTGCACCTGCTGGGGAGCGGAGACGCCTTCAATGACATCGCGGCCATCGATGGTCTCGCCAATCCGGCCAGCACAGCCGCGCTCAGCGCAGTGGCGGCCTGGGTCATCCCTGGGGTTGCTCTAAAGGAAGCGCTGCAAAAAGACCACTTGCTCGCCCTGGGGGTGATCCAGGCGCTTTCGGCGCGTATCCGTCGTCTGGTGCTCCAGATCGAGGACCTGGCTTTGAGATCGGTGACAGCGCGCCTCGCCCGCTTCCTCCTGGAACAAGCAGAAAACCCCACCCTGGCCGCTCCGGCCATCACGCGCGCGACCATCGCCATCCACCTGGCGACCACGCCCGAGTCGATCAGCCGGGCGCTGCGCGTCCTGGAAAAGGTAGGCGCAATCCGTTTCGACCGGCACCGGATCGTGATCGTTCAACCGGACCTCTTGCGCGACATCGCCATGCTTTAGAGTTGCCGACTTGATGTGGATCAAGGACAACTGATCGCTTGCCGTGTAGCATTGCCGCAAGGCTAGCGAGGGTTGGCCGGCATTAACCGCCTGGGAACACCGTGAGGATGCAAATGTCATATGGACCGTGAGAACTGGCTTCCCCGGATTGATTGGGCTACCTGCACCGGCTGCGGCGATTGTATCGCGCTATGCCCGACAGGAGCGCTGGGTTTTCGTGGTGAGAAAGCCGCGGTCGTGAACCCTGACGCCTGCACATACGCTGCCGAATGCGAAACCGTTTGTCCGGTGGCTGCCATCGCGTTGCCCTACCAGGTCATCATGGAGTCCGGTTTGAATGATGACCATACACCATATTGAATCCTTGGAGGTCAAGAATGTGCGCAGATGTAACAGAAAAGACAGTCGACGTGCGATCGGTTGCGCCGGCGCAACGCCACCCGCTGATCTTCGGTGCGTTCGAGGGGTTGGCGCCCGGCCAGTCCTTTATCCTGGTAAACGACCACGACCCCAAACCGCTCTACTACCAGTTCCAGGCCGAGCGAACCGGCGAATTCGCCTGGGATTACCTGGAGCAAGGGCCAGAAACGTGGCGGGTGCGCATTGCCAAGAAGGTGAGGTGAATCCATGCAGGTAGCGGAGTCATCTGCTCAGGAACGTAAGAGCGCCTGGCCCTTGCCGGCCACCGCCGGCCTGCGGGCAGCGTTCGGCATCCTGTGGGCGATTGCCGCCTTCCTGACGTGGCGCAGTGCTTTCGCGGTCAATTACGTTGGCTATGTGCAAAACGCCTCCCATGGGCAACCGGCATGGCTGCAACCGTGGTTTACCCTCTGGCTGTCGCTGATCACGCCGGCCGCCGGCATTTTCGTCTGGGTTACGCGTATCGTCGAAACGCTGATCGCCATCGGGCTGCTCTTCGGTCTGGCCCGCAAGTGGATTTACATCGTGGGCGCGTTGTTCAGCCTGCTGATCTGGTCCACTGCCGAGGGCTTTGGCGGTCCATATGCCACGGGCGCATCCAACCTCGGTCCAGCGCTCGTCTACGTGCTCGTGTTCGTTGCGCTGATGATCTTCGAGCGGATGCTTGGGACCAACCCGTATAGTGTGGATTACTACCTGGAGCGGCGGTGGCCCGCCTGGGCCTCGTTTGCCGAGTGGGCGCCAGATGCTCTGAGCCGTCCGGCCCCGCCCCGTCTGCCCTGGCGCGAACAGGGTCTGGCGATCCTTGGCGTCGCGCTGGCCCTCGTCTTCTTCTTCGGCTCGCTGGGAAGCGCGCTCAACGCCGCCCCTGCCACACCCGCCAACGCCGCCGCGGCCATCTCGCCATTACAACA
>JADGQF010000349.1 GCA_017882045.1 Anaerolineales bacterium | reverse complement strand
GTGCGTGCTGGGCGCGGCTTCCTGCACGGGCGACGAGCTGGCCGACCTACGCCGGCGCTACCGGCCATGGATTGAGGAGTTGCGGGCGGGCAGGGTTTGACGGGCTCAGCCGCCGGGATGTAACCTATCTGGGAGCTGAGGCATCTCAAGCCGCAAAGGAAGGTTAATACTATGCGAACCATGCCAAACGCGCTCCCAGGCCAAGAGGTAGCCTCGCTGGCCGGCGGCTGTTTCTGGTGCCTGGAAGCGGTCTACGATCAGCTACGGGGTGTCGAGGACGTCGTTTCGGGCTACGCGGGCGGCAAGGTGGCCAAACCCAGCTACCGCCTGGTTTGCACCGGCTCTACCGGCCACGCTGAGGTCGTGCAACTCACGTTCGATCCCCAGGTCATCGGTTACCGAGAGATCCTGCAGGTGTTCTTCGCCATCCACGACCCGACAACCCTCAACCGGCAAGGCGCCGACGTCGGGACGCAGTACCGCTCGGCTATCTTCTATCACTCAGCGGAGCAGAAGGCGACCGCCGAGCAGGTCATCGCCGAGCTGAGCGCCGAGAAACTCTGGCCGGCGCCGATCGTGACGCAGGTCGTGCCCTTTGAGACATTCTACCCGGCCGAGGACTACCACCAGGAATACTTCGCGCGCAACCCGGAGCAAGGCTATTGCCAGATCGTGGTCGCGCCCAAGGTCGCCAAGTTCCGCAAGCACTTTTTCGAGAAGCTGAAGAAGTAACCCGGCCAGGTTGTGACGCAGGTGCCGAAGCGCTCGCCGGAAAACTCCGGCCAGCGCCTTTGTGCTGCCCCGGGTCCGCCAGGCGGAATGAGCATCACCGCACGAGGAGCGCGCCCGGCATAGGATTCTCGCGGAGGTCAGATCTATGAGACACACGCGCTGGCTGGTGCTAATCCTGTCCCTGGCGCTGGCGCTAAGCGGCTGCGCGCAGCCGGGCGGATCCTCTGTGCCGCCGGGCAGCCCGGGTGCGACGCCCGGCGCAGCCGGCGCATCACCGGGCGTCGCCCCGGCGTTGCCGGCCACCACCACGGGGCCGGAGGCGGCGCAGCCGGCAGCTACGCCGTCTGCCAGCGCGCTCGCGGCTCATGCCACCCCGGCGTCAGCTCTGAATGTCGCACCGGCCGCCACCAAGGTCGTCCAACTTGCCACAAGCATCGCCGGCCAGTTGCGGCCCGGCCTGCCCGCTTTCAGTCACGTCTTCATTATCCTGCTCGAGAACCGGGAGGCGAGCGAGATCGTAGGCAACAAGCAGGCCGCTTACCTGAACCAACTGGCAAGCCAGTACGCGCGGGCCGCCAACTACTATGGGATCGGCCATCCCAGCCTGCCAAACTACCTGGCGCTTACCGGCGGTGATACCTTCGGCATTCAGAGCGACTGCACCGACTGCTTCCTGGCCAAAGACAACCTGGCGAACCAGGTGGAACGGGCCGGGCGAGCGTGGAAGGGCTACATGGAGTCGCTGCCCGGACCCTGCTTCAAGGGGGCAGGAGACGGCGGCTATGCCCTCAAGCATGATCCCTTCATGTATTATGACAATATCCGGAACGACCCGGCGCGCTGCAACAGGGTCGTGCCGCTGACCCAACTGGACGCCGATCTGCAGTCGGGCACCGTTCCCGACCTGGCCTGGATCTCGCCGAACCTGTGCAACGACATGCATGATTGCCCGGTCGCCACGGGCGATGCCTGGCTGCGCACCTGGGTACCGAAGATTCTGAACTCGCCGGCCTGGAAACAGGATGGAGTCCTGTTCATCACCTTCGACGAGGGTGGCAGCACGGCCGGCTGCTGCCAGGTAGCCGCGGGCGGCAAGCAGGTTGCCGCGGGCGGCAAGGTCGACACGCTGGTGATCTCCCCGCTGGTGCAGCCGGGCTTCGTGTCCCAGGTCGCCTACGATCACTACTCGCTGCTGCGCACTATCGAGGAGGCGTGGGGACTGCCGCGGTTGGGCAACGCGGGCTGTGATTGCAGCGCGCCGATGGCGGACTTCTTCCGACCGCACAAGTAATGTATAATTGCTGCCAACTTTGGCAAAAGCTCTGCTAGTTGCCGCACAGGAGGGCTGATCCGATGCCTACAGGACCATCACTGACCGAGCGCCCCGGCTGGCAAGCGCTGGAAGCGCATTACCAGGAGATCAAGGATATCCACCTGCGCGCCCTCTTTGCCCAGGACCCAGGGCGCGGCGAACGCCTGACCTGCGAAGCGGTTGGCCTGTACCTGGATTACTCCAAGAACCGCATCACGGACGAGACCATGCGCCTGTTGGTGAACCTGGCGGACGAATGCGGGCTGCGCGCACGCATCGATGCCATGTTCCGCAGTGATAAGATCAACATCACCGAGAACCGCGCCGTCTTACACGTCGCGTTGCGCGCGCCGCGCGACGCGCACATCTACGTCGACGGCGAGGACGTGGTGCCCGAAGTGCATGCCGTGTTGGACAAAATGGCCGGCTTCGCACGGAGCGTGCGCGGCGGTGAATGGCTGGGCTACACCGGGCAGCCGATCCGCAACGTGGTCAACATCGGCATCGGCGGCTCGGATCTCGGCCCCGTCATGGCCTATGAGGCCCTGCGACACTACAGCGACCGTTCGCTGACCTTCCGCTTCGTTTCCAACGTGGACGGGACGGATTTCGCCGAAGCCAACCGTGACCTCGATCCCGCCGAAACCCTCTTCATCGTGGCCTCCAAGACTTTCACAACGCTGGAGACGATGACCAATGCGCGCAGCGCGCGTGCGTGGACACTCAGGACGTTGGGCGACGAGAAAGCCATCGCGCGGCACTTTGTGGCCGTGTCCACCAACGGCGCCGAGGTGGAGAAGTTCGGCATCGACACGGCGAATATGTTCGGCTTCTGGGACTGGGTGGGCGGCCGCTATTCGATGGACTCGGCCATCGGGCTTTCCACCCTGATCGCCATCGGGCCGGACAACTTCGCAGCCATGCTCGACGGCTTCCACGCCATGGACGAGCATTTCCACAGCGCGCCGCTGGAGCAGAACCTGCCGGCGCTGCTGGGCCTGCTGACGATCTGGTATAACAACTTCTTCGGCGCGCAGACGGTGGCCATTCTGCCCTACGATCAATACCTCAAGCGCTTCCCGGCCTACCTGCAGCAGTTGACGATGGAGAGCAACGGCAAATCAACCACCCTGGAAGGCAGGCGCGTGGACTACCAGACCGGGCCAGTCTATTGGGGCGAGCCGGGGACAAACGGGCAACACTCGTTCTACCAGTTGATCCACCAGGGCACCAAGCTCATCCCGTGCGACTTCATCGGCTTCGCGCAGACGCTGAACCCGCTGGGGAAGCATCACGATCTGCTGATGTCGAACATCTTTGCGCAGGCGGAGGCGTTGGCATTCGGCAAAACGGCGGAGCAACTGCGAGCCGAGGGCACGGCCGAGCCGTTAGTGCCGCACCGCACGTTCGAGGGCAACCGGCCCTCCAACGTGCTCCTCGGCGACCGGCTCACGCCGCACATGCTGGGGAGGTTGGTGGCACTCTACGAGCATAGCGTCTTCACGCAGGGCACGATCTGGGACATCGATTCCTTCGACCAGTGGGGCGTCGAGCTGGGCAAGGTGCTGGCGCAGCGCATCATCCCGGAGCTGGAGAGCCAGACCGAGCCAGACCTGAAGCACGACAGCTCGACCAACGCGCTGATCCGGCGCTACCGGCGGCTGCGCGACGCAGGGTAGGCGCCCGGCGCGTGCCGCCCGACTGCGGGCGGCGGCCCTGGCAGGCAAGCGACGGCAAGGCCGGGAGCAGGGCCGGGCGCGCAGCAGTGCGGGCGGCGGCGTCAGCCGATGCGCACCGAGCGCATGGAGAGCGAGCCCCACTCCAGGCCCTCGGCGAAGAAATGCAGCGGCTCGCCGTCGTCCTGCAGGCCGAGAACATAGAGCAGGGGCAGGAAGTGCTCGTTGGTCGGGATCGAGAGGCGGGCGCTCTTGCCAAGACGGTCGTAGTTGACGATCGCCTGGTGGTCGCCGGCCAACATGAGGCGCGCCATCGTCTCATCGAACTCCAGCGCCCAATCGCAGGCGGCTCCTCCGGGGCGCACTACCATCAGGTTATGCACCACGTTGCCACTGCCGACGATCAGCACGCCGCGCCGGCGCAGCGGCTTCAGGGCGCGGCCCAACGCATAGTGGTAGGCAGGCGGCTGGGTGCGGTTCAGGCTCAGTTGCACCACCGGTATCTCGGCGTG
>JADGQF010000348.1 GCA_017882045.1 Anaerolineales bacterium | reverse complement strand
ACCGGCCTTAATTGACAGGACCGGCGCGGTCTGGTAGACTGGTAGCCGTTGGGGAGTAGCCCACGCGCAAGCGGCGGACAGTCGTCAAGACGGAGCCGGCATCCACCATGGGTGTCTTCTCCCGGCTGTCGGCCCGTGTTAATCGACACGGCAGGCGAGACCATCACGAACGTGGTTCGTGGGGTCTCGCCTTTTTTCTGCCCCAGGACCAAAACAACCTGCAGGAGGACACATGCAGCTGGTATCGATCTGGATTTGGGCGGCCTTCCTTGCGTTTGTTCTGGCCATGCTGGCCATCGACCTGGGGTTCTTCCAGCGCAAGGTGCACGCCGTCAGCATGAAAGAGGCCGGTATCTGGACGACGGTCTGGATCAGCCTGGCGCTCAGCTTCAATGCCCTGCTCTACTTCTGGCGCGGGCCGGAGGCGGCCCTGCAGTTCCTGGCCGGCTACCTGATCGAGAAGTCGCTGAGCGTGGACAACCTGTTTGTCTTTGCGCTGCTGTTCAGCTTCTTCGCCGTCCCCGCCGTGTACCAGCACCGGGTCCTCTTCTGGGGTGTGCTGGGCGCGCTGATCCTGCGCGGTATGTTTGTCGCGGCCGGCACGGCCCTGATCGGCAGCTTCCACTGGATCATCTACCTCTTCGGCGCCTTCCTCGTCTTCACGGGCGCCCGGCTGGCCCTGGCCGGCGAGAGCGAGCTCAACCCCGACAAGAACCCGCTGCTGCGGCTCAGCCGGCGTTTTCTGCCCGTCACGCCCGGCTTCGAGGGGCAGCGCTTCTTCGTGCGCCGGGCCGGGCGGCTGCTGGCCACGCCGCTGTTCCTGGTGTTGCTGGTGGTGGAGAGCACCGACCTGGTGTTCGCCGTCGACTCGATCCCGGCCGTCTTTGCCGTCACGCAGGACCCGTTCCTGGTCTACACGTCCAACGTGTTCGCGATCCTCGGCCTGCGCTCGCTCTACTTCCTGTTGGCTGGGGCGATCACGCGTTTTCACTATCTCAAGCTCGCGCTGGCGGCGATCCTGACCTTCGTGGGCGTGAAGATGTTGATCGCCGACCTGTTCGAGATCCCGGTGGCCATCTCGCTGGGGGTGATCGCCGGGCTGCTTGCGCTGGCGGTGGTTGCCTCCGTCGTGCGGGCGCGCCGGCTGGCGGCGGTGGAGGTGCAATAATGCTGATTGCTGACTTGGGGGAAGGCGCCGAGCTGCGGCTGCTGGAAGTGCGGCATGCGCCCGAGTATCACAAGCTGGTGTGCGCCAACCTGGAGCGTCTCTACTGGCTGCCGGGCGCGCCCAGCCTGCCGGAGGCGGAGAACCGCATCCGGGCGGGGCTGGGCCGGCTGGCGGAGGGCAGCGGGTTTGACGGCGGGATCTTCGAGCGCGGCGCTCTGTGCGGGTTCGCGGGGCTGTTTCACATCGACGCCGGGCAGCAGAGCGGCGAGATCGGCTACTGGATCGACAAGGCCGCCGAGGGGCGCGGGCTGGCGGCGCGGGCCTGCCGGGCGCTGATCGGCTACGGCTTCGCGGAGCTGGGCTTGCACCGCATAGAATTGCGCTGTGGGGCGACGAACAGCCGCAGCCGCGCGCTGGCCGAGCGGCTGCGGTTCCGTCTCGAGGGGCGCCTGCGCGAGGCCGACCGCGTGCGCGACGGCTGGGACGACTTCCTGGTGTACGGCTTGCTGGCCGGCGAGTGGAAGGACGCTTGAGCGAAGGTCGCTTGAGCGCAGGTCGCTTGAGCGAAGGTCGCTTGAGCATAAACGCCAAAACTGGCCGACTGGTCAGTAGATAATTACCCGCCTGGCCGGTGCGCCGGCTTACTCTTGCCGATATGATCGGGCTGCCGGCGGCGATCAGCGGGGTCAACACCTATTGGCTGCGGGGCTACGGCGACCCGCCGCCGCAGGCGCTGATCTGGTTGGCTAGCCGAGCGAGTACGCCAACCGGTATTTCAGCGGCTGCCGCGTAGCCGGTCGGATCCCCAACCCCTATGGCCTGGACAACGAAGAGTCGCACGTGCCTGACATCTTCCTGTGCGGGCCGCCGCAGCAGCCCTGGCCCGAATTCTGGCGCGCTTTCCAGCACTTTGGCTGAGGACTTGAAACCGAATGTCAGCATACCGGCTCAACTGCGGCTGTAATACTAAACTGATCGCAAGGTGAAAATGCAGAGCGAGCCTGGTATACTGCCAGGGATACCACGGCTGTGCGAGGCTCTGCTCATGAACGATGTTGTGGTCATGCTCGGACACTGGCAGTTGGATGTCAACCAGGTGCGGGAGCGCGTGTACCGGGCCCCCACACCCCGCGAACGGGAACGCTGGCATGCCCTCTGGCTCTTGGCCCGCGGCTGGACGGCTGAGCAAGTGGCCGAAGCGTTGGGCCGAGACGTGCGAACCATCGCGGATTGGGAGGCCGATTTCCAGCAGCGCGGCCCAGCCGGGGTGGCGTTCGAGCAAAGCGGTGGTTCCCCCCCGCCCTCAGCCAGGAGCAACAGACCGAACTGAAGGCGGCGGTAGAGGCGGCCCCCAGTGCAGCCGGTTTGGAATGGGCCAGTTGGCACTGGAAGGCGGTGCGCGAGTTCGCGCAGGAGCGCTTTGACCTGCTGCTCAGCAGCCGCAGTTGCCTGAACTACCTGCACCGCCTGGGTTTCGTCGTCAAGCGGCCCAACAAACGTCTGCTCAAGGCCAACGCCGAGAAGCGCGCAGCTTTTGTGGCCGCCTACATGACGCTGCGTCAGGAAGCGCAAGCCCAGGGGGCCAAGATCTTTTTCGTTGACGAAGCGCACTTCCGGGCGGATGTCGAACTGCGCGCCATGTGGGTGCCGCGCGGTGAGCCAGCCTTGGTCAATTCGACCAGCCCCAAATTGGGCGAGAAGGCCACCTACTACTCGGCGGTGTGCCCGGAAACAGGCGAGGTCGAGGCGATGGCAGTGAGTGGGAGCACTACGGCGGAGACCTCGGTCACGTTCCTGAAGCAGTTGCGAGCGAAGTACCAAGAGCCGTTGATCGTCATCTGGGACAACGGTCCGGCGCATCATGGACCGGAGATGCGCGCGTACTTGGCGACGCCGGATCTCAAGGTGCGGCTTGTGGCTTTGCCGGGCTACAGCCCAGATTTCAACCCGGACGAGGCTATCTGGGACTGGGTGCGCGAAGAAGTGACGGCGGACACCTGCTTTGGTACGGCGGCCAAGGTGCGCGAAAAGGTGGATGCCTTTTTCGCCCGCTTGGCGGAGCGCGCCAGTGAAGTCAAACAGCGCTGCCGCCGGGACCTGCAAGCCCAGGCGGATGCCCTGCTGCTCAAAGCCAGTGAGCCCAGTGAGGCGGCTGCGTCGGCACACCATGCATTGTCACCTTGCGATTAGTTCAGATTATATAGAGCAAGTGCGGCCGAGAGGGTGAGGATTTCACAATCCCGCGAAAAAGTCCGTCTTGATCTGGCTGTCCGGGATACCCATCTTGCGGAGCATGCGCTTCACCGAAGCCACCATCACGTTCGGGCCGGAGATGAAGAAGATCGCCTCTCTGCAATGCGGCGCGTAGGTCTGGATCATTTCGGGCCTGATCAGCCCGATCAGTCCCACCCAGCCGGGGCTCATGCCTTCGGTCTTTTCGGCGATGTAGATGGTGCGGATGCCGAACTTGCGTTTGGCCTGGTCGAACACGTCTTGGTAGACGAAGTCGTGCACGGTGGGGGCGCCGTAGAAGAGGGTGATGGGCCGGCGCTGCTGCGTATCCACCAGGTACTTGATCATGCTGCGGTAGGGCGTGATGCCGATGCCACCGGCGATGAAGACCAGGGGCTGGTTGGGGTTCTTGGGCAAGGTGAAGTCACCCGAAATCTGCCCGGCGATGATCTCGTCGCCGCGGTCCATCTCCAGCATAGCCTGTTTGTAGCTGCTGGAGGGGTCGTTGAAGCGTACGCCCAGGCGCAGGTCGGGCTCGGTGGGGGCGGAGGCCACGGTGAAGTAGCGGCGGTTCCCGCGGCTGTCCGGCTCTTCGTGGGCGAGGGTCCACTCCATGTACTGCCCGGGGGCGAAGGCCACCTTGCGGTTGGGGGCAAAGATGAATTCGTATGCGCGAGGCGAGATCTGGCGTTTGTGTTTCAGATGAAGGACCAGGCGGTTCTTGGGGCTGACCAGGTAGGAGAACGCGTTGCCGATCAGCAGGGCGATCTCCGGGGTGGTGTAGAACGACCCCAGGTGGAAGGCCGGGGCGAACAGCACACCCACCAGCGCCCCGTACAGGTTGCG
>JADGQF010000347.1 GCA_017882045.1 Anaerolineales bacterium | reverse complement strand
GATGACGCATCCGTATCTCACCACATTGGAACCCGACATGTTGGCGTCGGAGCTCCAGGACTCAAAGGCGTTGCTCGAGAAACACGTAGCTGGGCCGGTCGAGGTATTGGCTTATCCTTTCGGCCTCTACGACGACAACGTAATGGCACAGACGCAAGTGGCTGGCTATCGGGCAGCCCTGACCATCGAGGAGGGCCTGTTCGACATCAGCGACAACCTGTTCGAGATGCCCCGCCTGACCGTACCCTATGGCGGCAACCTGGACACGTTCACGGCCCTGCTGGGCGCGGCCGGGACTCGATAAGATGCCTCCGGCGGATAACCTGAGCTTACATGAAGCTTCCAATCATCATATTACCGTTCGATTCGGGTCCACTGGGTGACTGGTAGCCCCAGGCAAGAACTAGTCTTACAATTGGATGCGCCATAAGCGAGGGCAAACCCTAACACATCGAGTGGCATGCAAAACGGGGGCAGACCACTGGCCAAGCAGGCCAAACCCTAACACAGCAAGTGGACCTCATGATGGGGGCAGATCAGGGGGTGGGACAATATTGGGGTACAAGTTGATTTCTGGCCACCTGGCCAGTGCGCCAACTCCCCGATTGGCCGGTGCGGACAAAGACGGAGGGTTGTACTATTGCGTGGGGCTATGTTTCGTCTGGAGACCTGTGGCTGATCGCCGTGGCGCTTCGCTATGCTTCCGGCGCTTATTGTGTTGAGGAGGACCATGAACATCATCGACGCACAGCGGGAGATGCGGTCGGCGTTTCTGGGCGGCTTTGCGGGACAGTTGGTGGCGGGGACCATCTGGGCTGCCTCGGCAGCCGTCAGCACCTGGATCAGCCCAAGACCGGGCATGGCGACGCTCTTTTTTGGCTGCATGCTGCTCTTCCCGCTAACGCAGCTCCTCTTACGAGCGCTCGGCCGGCCGGCGCGGGTGGGTGGCGGTAACTCGCTCACAGGGTTGGCCCGGCAGATCGCATTCACGGTGCCGTTGAACTTCTTGTTGGTGGGGGCGGCGACGCTGTACCGGCAGAACTGGTTCTATCCGGCGGCGATGATCGCGGTGGGCACGCACTACCTGCCGTTCATGTTCCTGTACGGCATGCGGGAGTTCGCTGTCCTGGCGGCCCTGCTGATCGGCGGCGGCGTTGCACTCGGGCTGTACATCCCCGGCGCTTTCAGCTTGGGCGGGTGGGCCGCGGCGGCTGCCCTGGTGGCCTTCGCCCTGGTGGGGCGGAGCGTGGCGTTGCGGGAGGAGGCGAATTACTGATGGTCACTGGAATGAAGCTTGATTCGGTCGGATGACCAGGAAGAAAGTCATCCTTGCCATTCTGCAAAGGAGCGCAATATGGCAGCGCGCGCAATTCTGTCTCGGCCTTTCTTCGTGCGTCTCGTCAGTTGCGCTACGCTGTGCGCCATGGTCATCGCACTGGTGACCTGTGTGCCGGGTGGCTTTCCCACATCCTCCTTCACCTCGCCACTCCCGACCCCACGTGTGACCCTACCGATCTCGCCATTGCCAACGCCAACACCGGGACCTCAGGAAGACTTCGGCGTTTCACTCGCCCTAGCTCAGCCCGCCCTTGGGGTGTCAACTACGTTGACCGTTCGCGTCCACTCACCGGTGGATGTCAACGGAGCTAGTCTCTCTGTAAGTCTGGATGGGCCGAAGGGCGTGAGCTACCCGTCCGTCCCGCCTGCTGAACCTACGTGCCGGCGTACCTCAGAGCGTGGAGGTGCCCTTGACTTTTGTCGATGAGGGGTACTGCGCTATTCGTGAATTTGGTGACCCCTTCTGGCCGGACGACGGGTGGGACTGTCGGCCTGCACATTACCCAAGCTGGCGCAACCGTCAATCCACCGCCACCCTATGGTTCAGGTACACCGGCGCCGGCCATGCCAGCGGGTAGTCACAATCCTGCAGACTGGGACAAACACGCGCCAAGAAGCACAACGAATGCTTGGAAGCCGCCACTCGCGGCTGGAACCGTCAGCCAACTGGTTTCATCTTGGTTTCAGTTCCGCGGTTTAGCTCTTGCCCGTCTGCTGCTCGAAGGCGGCCAGCACGTCGGGCAAGGCTTCGAAGTAGGCATCCTCGCGAACCAGGGCGGTGATCCCTGAGCGATCCAGCTCAGCGCGCACTGCGTCGTCCACTTCAGCAAACAAGAGCCGGGCGCCCTGGTCCTTTAGCAGCTTGTACAGCTCGCGCAGGGTGGCGGCAGCGGAGAAGTCCACATCGTCGACTGCGATCATGTCAATGCAGAGCCAGCGCACGGGCTCGGGCCCGACCTTGAGTAGGTCCATGACCTGGGTCGACAGCTGCTCGGTGTTGGCGTAGTACATGCTGTGGTTGAAGCGGTACAGCACCAGCCCGGGCAGGATCTGGGAAGCCCTGGCCACCGGTACGGTCCGCAGGCGGTCCCCTTCGTGCACCAAGACCGAGTTCCTGGCCCTATAGCCGTGCCGCGTATGTGACAGCAGTGAGATGAGGATGGCCAGGAGGATGCCCTGCTGGACACCCACGAAGATCACGACGGCTGCGGTGATCAGCGCTACCCAAAACTCGGCCGGCCGCTCGGCCAGGATGGTGCGCATGCCCTTCACGTCGACGAGCTCGATGCCGACCAGGAAGACGACGGCGGCGAGCACGGCATCTGGGATGTAGCTCAACGGGCCGGTCAGAAAGAGCAACACCAGGAGGACGAGCACGCAGGTCGTGATCTGGGCGAGCTGGGTGCGGCCGCCGGCGCTGTCGACCATCTGCGTCTTGGTCGGGCTGCCGTTGACCACGAAGGCGCCGGTCAGTCCAGCGCCGATGTTGGCGAGGCCGAGGCCAACCAGGTCTACGTTCTCGCTGAAGCGCTCGGAGTAGCGTGCCGCGTAAGCGTGCGAAGTCGCCGCGCTCTGGGTCAGGATGACGATGACCATGGAGATCGCGATGGGCAGCAACTGACCGGCAAGATTCCAGTTGAGGCTTGCGGCAGGCAGGGCGATCGTGCGCAGCCCACCGGGCACGGCGCCGAGCAGGGTCACGCCGTACGATTGCAGGTTGAGCGTATAGCTGACAATGATCGCGCCGATCACGGCAATCAGCGCGCCGGGGGCTTTCTTGTTGATGCGCCGGGCGCCGAGGATCACTGCCAGCACTGCGAGCGCGACGATGAGGGTGGTGATGTTGATCTGCGGAAGCTGCTGAAGATCGTTGGCGAGCTTCTGGACCGGGCTAGAGCCGCCACCCGGGATGCCCAGCAACCCTGAGATCTGGCCGATGGCGACCTGCAGGCCTACGCCGGTCAAAAAGCCGATCAGGACGGTGCGCGACAGGAAGTCGGCGACGAAGCCCAGCCCGACGAGGCGCGCCAGGATCAGCAGGGATGCCGCCATGAGGGCCAGCACGCCGGCATAGGCCACGTATTGCGGCGACGCAATGGACGCCATGCCGACGAGCCCTGCAGCCATGATGGCCGCGCTGGCCGAATCGGCGCCGACCACGAGGTGGCGGGATGACCCGAAGAGCGCAAAAAGCGCCATCGGGATCAGGAGGGTATAGAGGCCGGTGACCACCGGCATGCCGGCGATCTTCGTATACCCCATGGCCTCCGGTATCGCCAGGGCGGCCAGGGTGATGCCGGCGACCATGTCGAGCGGGATCTGCTTGGGATCGATCGGCAGCACTCCCTGAAGGATGGGGAGGCTACGGTCGGGGAGCAGAGTCTTAGCTTCCGGTATGGTTCCTGCCATGGCCTACTTCCTATTTGGCTCGTTTCAATCACCGGTCTACGCTTTTTCACAGGGTTTTCCGCTTCCATTGCTCGATTAGCTTTTTTTCGGCTCGGCATCCGGCAGGTCGATGGTGAAGCGCGTGCCCTGGCCGGGTTGGCTTTCCACGCCGATGCGCCCGCCGTGGGCTTGCACGAGCTGGCGGGCGATGGCGAGGCCCAGGCCGCTGCCGGCGCCCTGCGCGTGCGAGCGTGACGGGTCGCCGCGCCAGAAGCGATCGAAGATGAAGGGGAGATCGGCGGCGGGGATGCCCTCGCCCGTGTCGCTGACGATGATGCGCACGCCGCGCCCGGTCGGCTGCTGCCCGGCGCCTGCCTGCGGCCGTTGCGCGGCGCTTGCCGGCGGCAGCGGCCCGGCCGGCGGCAGCGCCCCGGCGTGCGGCAAGGCCCCGGCCTGCAGGGTGATCGCGCCGCCGGCCGGGGTATGGCGCAGGGCGTTGGCCAGCAGGTTGCTGAGCACCTG
>JADGQF010000109.1 GCA_017882045.1 Anaerolineales bacterium | reverse complement strand
CAAATCGGCGGCCGGCAGGCGGGCGAGAGAGAGTGCGCCCCCTGCGCCGCAGCGCCACTGCGTCAGCAGGGTGACCGCGAGGGCATAGCCTGGCTGACCAATCAACTCGGTGATGTGGCGCGCCGGATGGGCGACGACGTCAAGGCCGAGGCCCGCTACCAGGATGCGCTGGCCATGTTCAAGAAGATAGGACACCGGCGACGCGTCAACAGTCAGCAGGTGCAGGAAGAAGTTAACCTCGTCTAACCTCGTCATCCCCTCAGTGATATTCAACCCAGGTGCCATCGGCGAATAAGAGGAAATACGCCGTCAGGTAGCCAGGGCGGTCCACCCACATCGCCTGCCCCCGCTCGAAAGCCTGAGCCTGACCCTGGATGACACTGGCCTCGTCACGCGTTCCCCAACCAAGCCTGCCACGCACTGCCGGCTGTTCCCAGATCCGGTCGAAGCCTTTGATCGGTTGCTTCAGCCCATCCGGCGGGTTGAATTGTTGTAACTGGAAGGGCTCTCCCTCCACGTAGTTGTCGTGGAAGGCGCTCCACGTGCCGTCAATATATAAGACGTAAATGGTGCGCAGGTCATGCCGGTAGAGCATTTGGCCGTGCTCGAACTCCTGGTGCGCGAAGTCCGTCGAGCTAAGTCCGCTGCTCGGGCAGCCCAGCCGGTCCTGGCCGGCCGGCAGCCGGGCGAACGGTCCTGCGGGTGCGCTCGGGCAGGCGTCCAGGACGGCGGAGGCCGTCGCAGACGGGGCGGTCGCCGATGGGGTGGGCGTTGGCGTAGGCGTATCAGTTGGGTTTTCGGTAGCCGTCGGGATCCCATTCGCCGGCACGGGCGTCGCCGACGCCGTCGTGCTCGGCCCTGGCGCCGTCGTGTTTGGCGGCGCTACGACCGGAACCTGGTCCACCTGCCCCTTTGCGGTCACCAGGCTGGTGAAAAGCCAGCCGGTCTGCCCGTCGGCAGTGCGTACTTGCCACCAGCTTTTGTCTTGGCTCTGGCCGGTGATCGCCGCCTGGTCGCCGGGCTGAAGGACCGTCAGAACCGCATAGTTCGGCCCCGGTCCTTGGCGCAGATTGGCCGGCGCCTGAATCAGGGCGTAAGCGCTCGCTGGAGGTGGCTGAGTGGGCGCGGTTGCCGTAGGCGCAGTAGCACTTGCCGGTGCAGCGCCGGCCGCGGGTTGCGCTAGCGTCGGGCCTGGCGTAGCGCTGCTGCTGCCAGACGGCAAGAGCGCCACCTCGGGTGCGCCGGTGGCCACCGGAGTCGCCGAAGCGGACAGTGTGCCCGTCGCCGTCCCGGCGGCGAGGACCCCCGGAGCGGCTCGCGCGGACAGGTCCTCTAAGAGCAGACCCGGGCCACGCAGCCAGGCGGCAATCACCAGCGCGATCACCAGCACCGTCAGCAGGAGGACGCCGATGGTCGTCGACGATGGCATCGGCCAGGCGGCGCGCGCAGGCAGCCGAGCCGGTCCCGGATCAGATGCTTCCGGCGCTCCGTTCACGGTGACGCGTGCGCCCCTTTCTCCCAGGCTCGGACGTCCCAGGCTCGGACGTCCCGAGCTGGGCGCGGGTGGCGCGTAATCCTGCGACGCGGCCCGGCCCGGCTCAACCCCTACGGGCGCCGATTCCCCGGCGTCCCCGGGAGGGTTTGTCCCTGCCGGCGCCGGCCCATTCCCGGCGGTCGTTCCCGAGCCATCTGCCGAAACACGCGACGCCTCCTCAACCTTGCTGACCGGCCCGGCAGCCGCGACGCTCGACGCACCAGTTGCGCCGCCCTCCCCCGCTTCGGCAAGCCCAGCGGCGGGAGCCTCCGTGTCAACGGCGGGCCTCGCCGCCAACGCGTCTTCATCGGTCTCTGAAGCGGGAGCGCTATCCCAGGAACGCGCAAAATAGCCCGTGCGCGGCCAGCGCTCTTCCAGTTCTTGCAAGCCCATCCCGGGCTCGTAGTTCACCAGAACGTATGCGCCCTGATCTGCCTCCACCACTCCTTCGGGACGAAGGCTTCCCGGCTCCGGGGTCTGGTTGAGGACCTGGGCCTCATGGCGCAGCCCCCACATGAAAGTGGGATTGGCGGCCAGGTCGGGTCTCAGTTCTTTGACTGCAACCCGTCTATGCTGCTCGAGATCCTCGGCCAGGTAAATATTGCCCAGCGGGCCGCGCCCCAGCCAGGAATCGATGCGGTAACGCTTTGCGAGCTCTGTTCCAATATCCAGCACGATTGCTCCTGTAACAATTGATCGGCCATATTGTACCTAAATATCTCTATTTATTCATAATAACATACTCTTGAGCGGCCAGCCAAACCACATGCCGGTCGCCGAGTTGGAACCGGCCAAGGCGCCGGTAGGCGGGATGGGCCAGGCTCTGCTGCTTGTCTGCCACCACAGCGATGACGGTTGAAGGGGATATGACGGATAGCAAGGCTTCGAGCATTCGTCCGGCGGGGGTCAGGCTGGATGCCGGGGCGGTGGGGGGAACTTGCCAGCCTGAGCGGCGGCCGTAGGGCACGTCCGTGAGCACGATGTCGACCGGCCTACCGCGCAGCTTTGTTTGTAGCGCCTGGCCGTCGGTGGCATCGGCGCGGAACAGTTCGCAGTGTACCGTGTGCTCTTCGACCAACCCAAGCAACTGCTTACGCAACACCTCGGCGCTGGCTTGGGCCTCCGCATGGGAGGGCTTGCCGTAGGCCGCCGACATCTGGGCGATCTCGGCGATGCGGCGCTCGATGCCGGCCGGCGTCAGCAGGTCGAGGTTGCGTTGCGCCAGGGACAATGCCTCTTCGTCGACATCGGAGCCAATGATCGCGTCTATATCGCTCCAGTGAAGATAACCCAGCGTTGCCAGGTGGTATGCACCGCCGCAGCACGGGTCGTAGACGGTGCAGGGCGAGTACAAACTCTGGGCCGCCCGGAACGCCAGGGCACGCGCGAACATCTCGCCGGCCAGCCTGACGGGCAGGGCAGGGAACCCCGGCAGGCCATAGAACACCCGGCCGCTGGCATAGTCGGAGTAGTCGCGTCGCTCGGTCGCAAAACGGTAGGGCACGGGCTGACTCTACCGCCCTAGCCCGGCGGGCTGACCGGCCGCCAATGGCGCCTGTGTTCCGAGAGGTGGTAGCCGGCCGGCCAAATGGGCGTCCAACTCCTCCGCCAAGCGAGAGCGGTCTTTGAGGAACACGAAGCGCGCCACGCGTTCCTTGTGCTTGTCGTCGAAGTAGCGGACCTCCAGCACCTCCATCAGTGCGCGCCGCCGCAGGCGAACGGCGGCTATTTGTGCCAGCCGCGCCGACCAAAGCTGCTGAGTGGAGTGGGTGTCGTAGGTGAAGGCGATGCCGTCATCCAGCATGGATAGGTAACCCGTCCGCCCACCTGCCTGGCGGATGTTCTGCGCCTTGCAGCGGACGCATACTCCTATTCTCCGGTTGCCCAGGAGAGCGGCATGCATCGGCGGGAGACTATCGGCGGGAAGCGGTCGCTGGAGCGCCGCCTGCGCTCCCCCGCGCAGCCAGGCCCCCACCCCGCTCAGCACGAACCAGGCCCAGCGGAGCAGGCGGGGGACGACCATCACCATCGCCAGAAGGATCAGCAGCGCCAGCGCCCCCGCCGCCAGGGGGTATTTCAGGGCGGTGACGGTCAGCACGCCCGCCATGATGTCTTCGCCGACGCTGACCCCGATGTTGCTGACATTCTCGGCGGGGCTCACAACGTTGAGCGCCACCCGGCTGCCTGCCTTGCCGGCGTGCGACACCAGTGCGACGCTGCCCATGGCCAGGCTGCCGAGCACTACGACCAGCGGGTCGGCCTTGCCCAGCGCAGCGACGCCGATGAGGGCCGCGCCCAGGGGACGAATGACGGTATGGATGACATCCCACAGGTTATCGACGAACTGGATCTTATCAGCGAGGAATTCCACAACGTAACAGACAGCGGCCAGGACGATCACCGGCCAGGCGGCCAGCACGTCCAGGCCGGCCGGCGTGTTGTGGATCCAGCCGAAGCGGATGCAAAGACCGGCGATCAGCACTGTGGCATAAAGGTTGATGCCCGAACTGACCGCCAATGGCAGGAGGGTGGAAATGATCCGTAAAGCGTCCATCGTCGCCTCGCTGAGGGTGGTGGCCGGACTCGATTACGGACAGGATAAAGGCTTTCAGGCCGGTTGTCAACGAGCGCCGGCCGGCAGGACAGGACCGTCCCGGCAGACCAGCAGTCGCCCGCGTTGGCACGATCCACAGATGCCTATGCCGCAGCGCATGTGCGCTTCCCAACCCAGTTGCGCGGGTATGCCGATCTCCAGGCTCAATTGCTCCAGGGTCTCCAACATCCCGTTAGGCCCGCAGGCGTATAACGTGTCCACCTCACCGTATAGCAATAGCTTTTCAACCAGCGGCGTGATCCGTCCCTGGATCCCTGCGCTGCCGTCCTCGGTTGTCACGCAAGGGTCGAGCCCCAGCCGCTCAAAATGCCCGGTCAGGAGGTCGCCGGCCGTCCGCGCGCCGATGGCGGCCGTCACGCGGACGCCGGCCTGGAGCAACGCCTTGGCTAGAAAGCCGAGCGGCGCGACGCCATAGCCGCCGCCGGCCAGCAAGGCGTGCCGGCCGACCACGCTGAAGCCATGGCCGAAGGGTCCCCGGATGCCCAGGCGATCACCCGGGCGGAGGTCGTGCAACGCGCTGCTGAACGGGCCCACGCGCGCGACGGTCAACGTGACGGGGTTGGCTTCGGCCAGGGAGAACGGCTTCTCGTCTAGCCCAGGCAGCCAGGCCATGACAAACTGGCCGGGTTGCGCATCCAGGCCCAGGTCCAGCACCAGGCTGCGCGTCCGCCCGTTTTCGATGCCTGTCTCGAGCAAGCGCGCCTGGCGCGGCAGTGTCGCCGGCCAGGTGTTCCAGGTGTTAGCCCCACCGTGGGCGACATGTGCGCCGGCCGCGTTGGCGGAATATTCATTCATGAGCGATCCCTCGCATCTCGGCCAGGTTCCTATAACCCTGTCCGACCATGAATTCGCGCAACTCCGCCTCGACCTGTCCAAAGACTTCGGTCCCACGGTAGTAGACGGCGGTCCCCAGACCGACCGCGGTTGCGCCGGCCATGATCATCTCCGCCGCATCCAGCCCGCACGTCACGCCGCCCGTCCCGATCACCGGCAGATCCACCGCGGCCGTGATCTCGTAAACCGCGCGCACTGCGATGGCCTTCAGCGGCGGGCCGGAGATGCCACCGCTGCGGTTGGCCAGGATGGGCCGGCCGGAGAACACGTCGATGGCCATGCCCGGCATGGTGTTCACGGCACAGATCGCATCGGCGCCGCCGGCCTCGACCGCGCGCGCGATCTGTCCGATGTCCGGTACGTTCGGGGCGAGCTTGACGATGACCGGGCAGGTCGCGACCCGTTTCACCGCCTCGGTCACCGCCGCGGCATCCGTGGCGCTGGCGGCGAACGGCTGGCCAAATTCATGGGCCACGTTGGGGCAAGATATGTTGAGCTCGAGCAGGTCTGGCCCGGCCTCACAGATGATGCCTGCCACCTCGGCGAAGTTCGCCACCGTGTCGGCAAAGATGCTGGCTACCAGGACGCTGCCCAAGGGTTGCAGGCGGACACGCGCGCTGCGCAGCATTTCGGCCTGGGCGCGCGCGCCCGGATTGGGCAGCCCTACCGCATTCAGCAGGCCCGGCCCCCAGTCGAGCACCGTCGGGTTAGGGTGCCCCCGGCGCGGCGTAGGCCCGCAGGACTTGCTGGTGACCGCCCCAGCCCCGGCCTCGCCGCAGCGTTCCAGCAAGGCCGCGTCGTTGCCCAAGATCCCGGACGCCAACACAAATGGATTACGCAATCTCACCCCGGCAATGACGCAGCTAAGATCGGGCTGCTGGGTCGCCTGAGCGGCGCTGCCGGCCAGCCACACCACATCCGCCTGCCCCAGCCGGTCGCGTGTCCGCACGTCCAGGGCGGATTCCGGACTGCAGTAGCGATGAGCCGCTTGATTGGGTGCTATCCGTTGGTCCATACTCATTTCCTCCCCAGGAATGCGAGCACCTCGGCCTGTCGCTCGGGCGTGATGCGTCCGTGACGGCAGAGGATGTCCAACAACCGGCGGATCCCCAGCACCGAATGTAACTGGTAGCCACGCTCTGCCAGTTGTTGCGCGCCGCCCTGTTCGCGATCGATCAGGACGACGATATCGCGCACTTCCAGACCCGCTGCTTCCAGCGGGGCGATGGCCGTCACTTTGCTGTCGCCAGTGGTCACCAGGTCATCCAGCACCACCACCGTTTCACCGGCCCGGTAGTGACCTTCGATGGTCCGTCCGGTGCCGTAGCCTTTGACGTCTTTGCGCGGATAAAGAATGGGCTTGTCGAGCGCCAAGCCGACCGCAGTGGCGATAGGCAGGGCGGCGTAGGGTATGCCGGCAATGCGGTCGAAGGCCAGCGGGCGCAGCAGGGTACAGTAAGCCGTACTTGCCTGGCGTAAAGTGGCGGGATCGGATACCAGGAGCCGCAGGTCGATATAAATCGGGGACTGCTGGCCCGAGTGCAGCGTGAAGTCACCGAACTGCACGCAGCCGGTAGTGTGCAGCGCCAGGGCTAAGGTCTCGACATCGGCTGAACCCCGGGAATCAGGGGATGATCCGGGGTTTCCGGCAGGATCAGCTGGCCTCTCGACCGCGGCCCGCGGCTGTGCCCGGCGAGCCGCGCGGATGACGCTCACGAGCTCGCCGGCCGCGGCGGTGATGTCATCAGCCTGCGCCAGGCCGCGCGAGACGTTTATCAGCAGCCCATCCCCGGCGCCGGTCAGCCCTGCCGCCAGTGTCGCTTCCAGGCTGCCGCCCTGCGCGCCCACGCCGGGCGCCAGGATCCACATATCGGGGGCGATAGAGCGCACGATGCGCAGCGGGTCAGGATAGGTGGCGCCGACTACGAGGCCCACATTGCCGTGCGTCGCCCAGGCGCGCGCTTGTTCGGCAACCACCTGGTAGAGTGGGCGCCCGCGCTGGCCGTCCGCCGCGCTCACACGCAGCCCTTGTAGTTCCCCAGCGCCGGGGTTGGACGTATGGCAGAGCACAAATACGCCCTTATCGGGGCGGCGCAGGAACGGTTCCAGGCTATCGCCGCCCAGGTATGGGCTGACTGTGACGGCGTCGGCGCGCCAGATATCGTAGACCGTCTCGGCGTAGGCCTCGGCTGTTGAGCCGATGTCGCTGCGCTTCGCGTCCAGGATGACCGGCGTCTCGGGCGGGATGGCCGCCAGGGTGGCCTGCAGCAGGTCGAAGCCGCGCCGGCCCAGGGCTTCGTAGAAGGCGATGTTGGGCTTGTAGGCGCAGGCGAAGGTGCGGGTGCCTTCGATGATCGCCAGGTTCCAGGCCAGGAGCGGGTCGGCGGCGTTTTGAAAGCGCTCGGGCACGCGGTGTGCTTCGGGATCCAACCCCACGCAGAGCAAGCTATCCGTCCGCATTACTGCCCGCTGGAGTTTTTCATTGAACGTAGACAACTCTCTCAGCCTCCTGCTTCGGTTCAAAAAAGAACCCGACTGGTGCCGGGCTCTGCGTTGAGCTTTCCATCTAGGAACACGTCTCTGCCGCGCAAGCGGACGCTCACCACCCGGCCGCGCGCCTCTCGCCCGGCGAAGGGGCTCCAGCCAGCCCGCGTGTACCAGCCGCGCTCCGGGAAGCGCCAGGCGGCGTCCGGGTCGACCTCGACGAAGGTGTCGGATTCGGCCGCGGGCAGGCCGAAAATGTGCCGCGCTGTGCTGCTCATTAGTTCGATCAGGCGTGGCAGCGTCAGCCGCCCGGCGTGGACGGCAGTCAACATGAGCGGCAGGGCGGTCTCCAGACCCGGGACACCGGGCGGAGGGCTGCCGCTTGCCTTCTCCTCGCGCGTATGCGGCGCGTGATCGGTGGCGATGCAGTCCACGTAGTGCAAAAGCTCCCACAGCCCCTCGCGATCGTCCCCGGTTTGCAGGGGCGGCCGCATTTGACCGTAGGCGCCCAGCCGGGCGGCATCCTCGCCGGTGAGGAACAGGTGATGTGGGGACACCTCACAGGTCACGGGCAGACCGCGCTCCTTGGCGCGGGCGATTAGCTCGAGCTCGACCCTGCGGCTAATGTGGCAGAAATGCACGCGTTGGCCGCTAGCCGCGACCATCCCTAACACGAGTGGCACGCTGTTCTCCTCCGCGTGGACCGCGATCGGGCCGGGTCCCGGCCAGGCATTGAAATGGGCGACCAGCGTGGGCAGGTCGTTGACGCGCAGGGGGCCGAAGGTGGCGTCCAGGTATATCTTCAAGCCGCAACTGTGCGCGGCCAGGGCCGGCAGAAGTGAGGCATTGTCTGGTCCTGCGCCGGCGAAGATGCCCACGTCGCAACGGGCGCCTGCCTGGGCGGCCTGCCGCGCCAGCTCCAGCACGCGCGGGGTCGTGATCGGCGGCTGCGTATTGGGCATGGCCAGGACGGTGGTAAAACCGCCCGCCAGGGCGGCTGCTGTTCCGCTGGCAAAGTCCTCTTTGTGTGTTTGCCCGGGCTCGCGCAGGTGAACATGCACATCTACCAGCCCAGGTAACCTTAGACTTGACCCCATCAGAATTGCTTTATCCTCTGGATCATTCTCTGGATCATCCTCATCTGGTATTGCCCTCCGGCGAGCCCGTTCTTGATGTTTGTCCGGAACCGGGCAAAAAAAGAGAGCCATCATAGGCTCTCTTGGCCAGCCATCCGGCAAAAGGCAAAAAAAAGAGGGTGCTGGGGCCAAAAAAGCGAATAGCCCCAGCACCCTCCACGGGTCGAATTAGAGGCGAGATTGGTACTCGTATTTGTCGCAGTCTTACCATACTAAAGTCTTAGTTTATACCATGAGACAGATAAGGATGCAAATCTGAGAACATCGTATTCACACTGTTCGGCAAGTGCTCATTCCCGCAGACCGGAGCACAGATCACTCATGAACGCGCGATCATCGTCTATTCTTCTACGCTAGCAGCTTTAGGTTCACGGACGATGCTTTTCGTCGAATCCACTATGACCTGCAGGAGGTACAATGAGGCGCTACCTGGTCCTGATTCTCGTGTTGGCGGTCCTCTCTGGCTGCAGCCCGGTGGCTCAGCCTGTCGCCACGCCGGTTCCGCCCGCTACCCTGGCTGCGCCTTCCGTCGCGACCGTCGAGCCTTCGCCGGTAGCCGCGGCCGCGACGTCTGCTCCTGCACCGACGGCGGTTCCTCCTACCACTGCACCTTCGCCCGTGCCGCCGACCGTCGCGCCCACTGCAACGCGCGCGCCTCAAGGCAGCGGCACGGCCTATTTCCGTGACCAGTCCGCGCACAATGATGCCATTGCCATCGTCATGTCTAAGGTCGATCCGCCCCCTGGCGGCATGGCCTATGTCGGCTGGCTGACTGAAACCAACGGCCAGGCCCCGCTGCTCGCCGGCACGATCCCGGTGGCAGGTGACGGGAGCGCTCAGGTCACCTTTGCACCGGGCCAGAAAGGCGGCAACGGCAACCTTCTCAATCGCTGGGACGGTGTTATGATCACCCTTGAGGCGGCGCAAGGTACACGCACCAAACCCTCAGGCCAGGTTGCCTTCGCCGGCCAACTGCCGCCTGCCGCTCTGGTCCATATCCGGCATGTCTTGCTGGCCTTTCCCGACACGCCCAAGAATATCGGCTTGGGGATCGGCCTGCTGGGGCAGATTGGCGTGATCGCCCAGCATATGGGGTTCCAACTAGACACGCTCAACCAGCAAAACCTGGCGGGCGTAAAGCTGCATGCCGAGCACCTCGTAAATATCATCGAGGGAAACCAGGGCGACCACTACGGGGATCTGAATCGGGATGGCGCGATCCAGAATCCTGGTGACGGGTTCGGGTTATTGGAGCATGGCAATCAGAAGGGCTATCTCGCCGGCACTCAGCAGCATGCTACTTTTGCCGCGCAGGCCGCGGATGCCACCGACAACGTCAAGCAACATGCTCAGAAGGTGAGCATCGCGACTGAGGACATAAAGGGCTGGGTGCTGGACCTGGATGAGAGGGAGCAAGAGATCGCGCAGGCCAAGAGCCTGGCGGAGGCAACTCCATTGATACGCAAGGCGGCCGGGCTGGTGGACGAAATCGTCATAGGGTACGATGCAAATGGCAATGAGACAATTGAGCCTATTGCAGGTGAGGCAGGCTCGCAGACGGCCTACCAGGAGGCGCAACTAATGGCCGCCATCCCGCTCGTTCCCAGCGGGGCTTCGGCCGGCCCGACAATACCCGTGCAGACCTCGGCGCCGGTAGCCACGCAGGCGCCGGCAACAACTGCCCCGGCCCCCTCAGCCACGCCCGTCGCGCCTACGGCGACGGCTGTTGTGCCCACGTCGACAGCCGCGACCGTTAAGGTCGACATCGCCAATTTCGCATTCGGCGCGCCGCTCACTATCAAGGTCGGCACCACGGTCATATGGACTAACCGCGACAACGCCGCGCATACCGTAACCGCCGACAATGGGGAGTTTGATTCGGGGAGCCTGAAAACCGGCGATACTTTCAGCTTCACCTTCACCAAGCCCGGCACTTTCCCCTACTACTGTGCTTTCCACGGTGGCAAGGGCGGAGTGGGTATGTCGTCGCAGGTCGTGGTGCAGCCCTAACCAGCCGCCGGTGTGATCTGATCTCGAGGAGCCAGAAATGCAGGCAATACTCGGCCAGCGTCTGTCGAGTGATCTTAACCTGGTGGCCCAGATCCTGATCCTCCTCGGGCTGTGGATTGGCTTTTTGCTGGCGCGCCGCAAGCGGATCACGCAACATCGGGCCGTGCAGACCACGATGGTGCTTGTCAACCTGTTTTTTATCCTGTTTGTGATGATCACCAGCTTCTACAGCTACGTGATCGCCGGCGGCACGGTGACCGGCACGGTGGCGCAGCTGATGATGGTCCACGGCTTCCTCGGCCTGGTGGCCGAGCTGACGGGCATTTATCTGATCCTGCGCATGACCACCCATCTGATCCCGCCCAGGCTGCGCGTTCGCAATTTCCGACTGGTCATGCGTAGCGTCCTTGGGCTGTGGACGTTGCTTGTGCTGCTGGGCTTCGGCATCTACTATGCCCGCTACCTGGCGCCTAGCCCCACGGCAGTCGCCTCGCCAGTTGCCTTGTTGGTCCAGGCCGCCGATGACATCCAGGTCCACGCCGAAGAGATGGCTACAGCTGCCGGCCGGGGCAGCCTTGCGACTGGCAAACGCCACGCCGAACACGTGATCAACCTGATCGAAGGGAAAGCGGGCGCCGACTACGGGGATATAGATCGCGACGGCCTGGTAGAGGATCCCGGCGACGGCACCGGTGCGCTGGTCTACCTCGAACGATCCCGCGCCGCCGCGCAGACGGGTGATCAGGCGACGCGGGCAGGGGAAACTGCTGGCCAGATCCGAGATGCGATGATCAAGATCGTCGCCGATGCTAAAGCATTCGTCGGGACGAACGATCTGAGCAGGACTTCCGGCGTCATTCGCGAGATCACGACACTCGCCACCCAGGTTAGGGACGCACCGACAGGCAGTGTGGCTCAGCTCGCCCAGATATTGGGAGGAGTCCCGGCGCAACCCGCGTTGGCCGGGGCCAGCGTGCCTGCCGCAGAGAACGGCGTGACGGTGGTTATGCAGAACTTCGCCTTCAGCCCGAAGTCATTGCGCATCAAGAAGGGCACGACGGTCACATGGGTGAACCAGGATCGGGCCAAGCATACGGTCACAGCCGACGACGGCAAATTTGACTCGGGTGACATGCCCTCCGGGCAGACGTTTGCGCACAAGTTCGACGAGGTTGGGACATTTCCGTATTACTGTTTATATCATGGCGACAAAGGCGGGGTAGACATGGCCGGCACAGTGGTGGTCGAGCCGTAGCCAACCACCACGCTAGTCTTCGGTCGGCTCGCCGTCCTCGGCAGCTTCAGCTGACCAGGCGCCTACGTGGTCGGCGCATGGTTGGCGCGACGACGCCAGGGCCTCCGAGATAGACCCGGCGCCCCTGGCGTCGTCGCGCTTGAACTTCTCTACTCTTCGGTTGGCTCGCCGTCCTCGGACTCGATATCCTCTTCCCACTCGCTGACGACCCAGGCGCCGGCGGCGATCACCAGTTGAACTTTCTCGTCACTGCCGAAGGCCAGGGCCAGCCCGCCTTCTTCATCGGCCTGGTCGAAGTCGAGGAGGACCAGGTTCTGGTCCGCCAGGCGTTCCAGGGCGGCCGTGATCTCGTCCATGCCCTTGAGCGGTTCGCCTTCAGGATCGGAATAGGCCGCTGCGGCATATAGCTCGAGCGCCACCCCATCCTGCAGCATCAGATCCGTATCAAAGAAAACGCGCTCCTCCGGCTTGACCGGCGGCTCGTTTTCGTCGTCGCTCAAAGATTCTTCCCATACGTCCAGCCCCACTACCTGCAGGCCGACCAGGGAGTCCAGCTCCTCGCGCGCAGCGTCGTCCAGGACCGTGTTTAGCTCGTCGTCCAGGACCTCGTCCGTTTCGTCGAAGGGCCCCTCGCCTTCGAACTCTTCGTCCAACCCATTGCCCGTCATGTACGTACTCCTCTCTTGGTGAGACCGGCCCGCTTTGCATGGCCGGTCTGGCCGCCTGCTATTGGGGGCACAAGACCTGGAGGCGCCTCGGCCGCGTAGCCCGACCCGCCAGGTCTGTTTCCGCCTATATCCGGACAGACCTTGCCGGATTTTAGACCCGCAGCAAGGTTTCCTCCGCATTACTATGCCGCTGCAGCGGCGTCTGTACTGGCGCGTGCCGTTGACGGGAAGCGCCGCAGAAACTCTACCAGGAATTCGATGTGCCGGAAGTAATCATCCAGCCGGATGTTCTCATTCGGCGCATGCATGTGCTCGCCCGAGTAGCCCACGCCGACCATGATGCCGTCCATGCCCAGGCCCTGGACGAGGGCATGCATGGGGCCCGAGCCACCGTGCGACGGGTAGACCACCGGCTCCTGGCCGTACACTCGCTGCGCAGCGGCGATCACCGCCTGGACGACCGGCGCGGTCACGTCCGAACGCGCGGCCACCATGCCGTCCCAGCTAACGATTTCCACATCGCGGAAACCCCGTCGATCGAGGTGCCGGCGCAGCAGTCCGATCACCGCTTCCGGGGTCAGGTCTGGCACGAGCCGGAAGTCCATCTTGACGCTCGCCGTGCTGGGCAGAACTGTTTTCGCACCCTCGTCGCTGAAACCGCTCACCAGGCCGCAGATGTTGCAGGTTGGCTGGCTGATAAAGCGGATGGCGGCAGTCCGGTCGTCTGCATCCTCGATAAAGGCCGGGATGCCCCAATTAGCCTTCATCTGGGCGCCTGGGAAGGGAATGCGCCGCATGTAATCCAGTTCGGCCGGGGTGGAGGGGCGCACCAGGTCCATGAAGCCGTCGATTGTAATGTTATCGTGAGTATCCTTGAACGTGCTCAGGGCTTGCACCAGGCGCCAGGCCGGGCTGGGCACAATCGAGGCATAGGCCGAGTGCAGATCATGCGCGCCGCCGCGCACGCGCAGCTCGACGAAGCAGATGCCCTTCACGCCGCAGTAGACTGTATAGCGTTCGGCCTCGTCGAACGAACCTCCTTCCCAGATTACGCCGTCGGACCGGAGCAAGTCCGCATACTGCTCGGCGAGCGGGACCAGGTGGGGGCTGCCCACCTCCTCTTCGCCTTCGACGAAAAATTTCAGC
>JADGQF010000346.1 GCA_017882045.1 Anaerolineales bacterium | reverse complement strand
GTCACCAGCATCATCATTGCGCGCAGTCTGGGGCCAGACGGCAAAGGGCAATTGACTCTGCTGACCACTTTCACGGGCATCCTATCCCTGATCACCGGTCTGGGAGTCACTTCGGCCACCATGTACTATCTCAGTCATGAGCGCGTGCAAAAGGAGCAAATCGTTGGCTCGTCGATAGTGCTCCAGTTACTCCTGAACCTCGTCGCTATCCTCCTCGTCATCCTGCTGCTGCCTATTGTCGACCGGTTGATCCTGAAAAACCGTCTGCCAACGTCGCTGATCTTCCTCAGTTTGCTGCTGCTGCCGATCCTGACCATCAGTGGTACATGGTCTGCAGTCTTCCTTGGCATGCAAAAGATTGGTCGCTTCAACATCCTGCGCATGGTGCCGGGGATCGTACACCTCGGCATTCTCACGGTGCTTCTTGCCTTGACGCGACTAAACGTGCTCACGGTAATGGTCTCTTCTGGGATTGCCGCCGCCTGTACTGCGTTTCTCGGTGCGTACTGGCTACGAGTCATGCACTTTCGCCCAAAGCTGCGCCCATCCATCAAGTGGAGAAAGGCGCTGTTAGGGTATGGCGTCAGAGGCTGGCTCGGCACCATCTCACAGCAATTCAACTATCGGCTTGATGTATTCATCGTCAACATCTTCGTCGGCGTCGCAGGGGTCGGGCAATATTCTCTGGCAGTGACCCTGGCCGAGTCGCTGTGGTATATCCCGGATTCGGTCTCGACTATCCTCATGCCAAGGACCGCCGCCGATCCCCAAGCCGCTCTCAGCTTTACACCCCGAGTGGCCCGCAATACGGTCTTCATCACTGCAGTCGGAGCAGTGATCATGGCATTGGTCAGCTACCCCTTCATGACCCTGGTCTACGGGAACCGTTTTGCGCCTTCAGTATCACCCTTCCTCGCATTGCTGCCGGGCATCATCTCCCTCAGCCTCGGCAAAGTGCTCGCCAATGACCTAGCCGGGCATGGAAAGCCGGAATCCGGAGCCTGGTCGTCTACCGTTTCGTTGGTAGTAACGGTGGTTCTAGACTTCCTGTTGATACCCAGGATGGGCATCACAGGTGCCGCCCTGGCCTCTACGCTGTCCTACACCTGCAGCACCTTGGTCTTGCTGTATCTGTATGTCCGGTTTTCTGGGAATTCTCCCGTATCAGTCTTGTTCATTCGTTCGAGCGACCTGGCTTTCTATGTGGCAACGCTGAAGAAGCTAACGAGCCGAATGCAGAGGTATAGTGCAACTGATGGCTGAGCATCGCGTGCTGATGATCGCTTACTACTTCCCACCCCTGGGCGGAGCGGGCGTGCAGCGGACTGTGAAGTTCGTCAAGTACCTGCCCCAGTTCGGCTGTCAGCCCCAAGTGCTCACCGCCTGGGCCAGCCGCTACTACACACGCGATGCTTCGCTGAGCAAGGAACTGCCGGCTGACCTGTCCGTCAGCCGGGCGTTCGCCTGGAACCCGATCCTGCCCTCCGCTCGCCTGAACCGCCTCTTCAACCCACTCTGGCGCTGGATATTTACGCCGGATACCCTGGCAAGCTGGCTGCCAGCAGGCGCACGCCTGGGCGCACGCCTGCTGGCCCAGCAGCCGTTCGACGTGATCTACAGCAGTGCGCCGCCCTATACAGGCCACCTGATCGCCCTGCGGCTGAAACGGGCGACCAGCAAACCGTGGGTGGCCGACTTCCGCGACCCCTGGACCCAGAACCCGTTCCTGCGCTATCCGTCGGCGTTCCACGAACGACAGAACCGGGCTTGGGAGCAGGCCGTGCTGAGCGAGGCCGACCGGGTGATCAGCCCGTCGCCGCCCATCACTGAGGACCTAATGCGGCTGGTGCCCGACGAGCCGGCGGCCAAGTTCGCCACTATTTACAACGGTTACGACCCCGAGGACTGGGCGGGCCAGCCGGAGTATGCTCGGTCGGACAAATTCACGGTCACTTACACGGGCAGCCTGTACGGCGACCGCAACGCCGGCCCGTTCCTGGACGCCCTCGGCCGCCTGCTTGGCGATGGATCGCTGCCGCGGGAGCGCATCGAGATCCAGTTCGTGGGCAATACCGGCGTGAAGCCCGAGATCGAGCGGCGCGGGCTGGGAGACGTGGTCCAAGCATGCGGATACCGGACGCATCCCGAGACGGTCGGCTATCAACGGCAAGCGGACCTGTTATTACTGATCCTGCCGACCTCGGGCGGCGAGGGGGCGGTGAGCGGCAAGATCTTCGAGTACCTGGGTAGCAGGCGCCCGATCCTCGCGTTGGTGCCGCCAGGCGGGGCGGCCGCCGGCCTGATCCGGGAAGCCGGAGCGGGCTTCATCGTGCCGCCGGAAGACGTGGACGCCATCGCAGGCGCCCTGCGCCAGATGTACGAGGCATGGACGGACGGCCGGTTGGGAGAGACCATGGACCGGCAGGTGATCGGGCAGTATGATCGCCGTTTCCTGACGGGCCGCCTGGCCGGCTACTTCGACGCCCTGATAGGCGAAGGCAAGACATGAGCGAGAAAGACGAAACGGTGCTGGTAACCGGAGCCGGCGGCTTCATCGGCAGCCATCTGGTGGAGACGTTGCTGCGCGAGGGCCAGGCAGTGCGCGCTCTGGTGCGCTATAACAGCCGCGGCAGTTGGGGCCACCTGGACGAGCTGCCGGCGGAGCTGCGCGACCGGCTGGACGTGCGGCTGGGCGACGTCACAGACCCTTACCTGATGCAGACGATCGTTGCCGGCTGCGACCTTGTCTATCACCTGGCTGCGCTGATCGGCATCCCGTACTCGTATCAGGCTCCCGCCTCTTACGTGGCGACGAACGTCACCGGCACCTTGAACGTGCTGGAAGCCAGCCGGATGGCCGGGGTCAGGCGAGTGATCGTGACGTCGACAAGCGAAGTCTACGGCACGGCGCGCTACGCCCCGATCGATGAGGAGCACCCGCTCCAGGCGCAATCGCCGTATTCCGCCAGCAAAATTGCCGCCGACAAGCTGGCCGAGTCCTTCTATCGTAGTTATCACCTGCCCGTCGTGATCTTGCGCCCCTTCAACACCTACGGCCCGCGCCAGTCGGCTCGCGCGATTATTCCGACAGTGCTCGCCCAGGCACTGACGGGAGCCAAAGAGATTGCTCTCGGCAACCTGGAACCGCAGCGTGATCTCACCTTCGTTGAGGACACAGCGCAGGCTTTTGTATTGGCCGGACAGGCTCCGGGTATCGAGGGCCAGGTGATCCATTTCGGCCAGGGCAGCGCCGTCAGCGTCCGTGAGCTCGCCGAGCGCTGTCTGGCAGCCGCAGGGAGCAGCGCACGCATTGTGAGCACGTCGGAGCGCAAGCGGCCGGAAGGAAGCGAGGTCGAATTGCTGCTCTGCAACCCGTCGAGAGCGCATACCCTGCTCGGTTGGGCGCCGCACGTCCCGCTAGACGAAGGGTTGCGCCGGGTGGTAGACTATATGCGTCAGAATTTGAACCTGTTCCGCCCGGAGAGGTACAACGTATGACCGTCGAGACTTTCGCGTCGGGCCAGCAGAGTGGGCCGGCCGCGGGATTGCGAGCCGTGATCCTGGCCGGTGGCAAGGGCACGCGCTTGATGCCCTTCACCGTCAACTTCCCCAAGCCGCTGATGCCGCTAGGGGATCTGCCCGTCGTCGAAGTGCTGATGCGTCGCCTTGCGAGCTCCGGCATTTCAGACATCACACTCACCCTCGGGCACCTGGCCGAGCTCATTCGGGCCTACTTTGACCAGCGTCGTTCGCTGACCGCAGGCTTGAAAATAAGCTACGTGCAGGAAGAGGAACCGACGGGCACGGCCGGCTCGCTGGCCCTGGTGGGTGGCCTGACTGACACCTTCCTGGTCATGAATGGTGACCTGCTCACCAATCTGGATTTCCATGCCCTCGTCCGGCATCATCGGGAGCAAGGGGCTCTGCTGACCATCGCGACGCACACCCGGAAGGTCAAAATCGACCTGGGGGTGCTCGAGTTTGGGGCCGATTACGGCATCACCCGTTACCTGGAAAAGCCGGAAACGACATACAGTGTCAGCATGGGGATCTACGTGTATGAGCCGGCCGTCCTCAAGCATATCCGGGCGGGCGAGTACCTGGATTTCCCTGACCTGGTGCTGCGCCTGCTTGCCGAAGGGGAACGCGTCTGCGCGTTTCCCAGCGACTGTCTGTGGCTGGATATCGGGCGCCCGGATGACTATGCCCGCGCTCAAGAGCTATTCGCACAACATGACGAGGAGTTCGACCGTGTCTGAATGGTACATA
>JADGQF010000345.1 GCA_017882045.1 Anaerolineales bacterium | reverse complement strand
CGCTGCAAGCCGAGCGGCTTTCCGGGGGCAAAGATCCCGCATTGCTGGGGACGCTGGCCGCCGCCTATGCAGAGGCGGGGCGCTTTTCGGAAGCAGTGGCCACCGCGCAGCGAGCCTTGGAGCTGGCCACAGCCCAGGCCAACACCGCACAGGTGGAAACCCTTCAGGCACGGATCAGCCTGTACCAGGCAGGTTCCCCCTTCCGCGACACAGGTTTGTCGCCTCGCGGGAAATAGCACCTCAAAGTTGAGTCATCCCTGACGTCGCCAGAGGAGTTTTGCGGGGGCGCATCTTGCCGGTACCACCGTGGAGGCGGGCTTCCAGCCTGCCAGTAACGGACGCATCCTTGCGTCGAGTCCGATTGCAACAGGCGGCAGGGATGCCGCCCTACTGGCAGGCTGGAAGCCCGCCTCCACGGTTCTGGTGGTACTAACAAGATGCGCCCGTTTTGCGGCGCACGCGGAGTTTGTGCTGGCGCGGGAGCGGGGCCGTGGAGAGAATTCGCCCCATGCCCGTTTTTGCGCTGACGATTTTTACCGGGGCATTCCTGCTGTTCCAGGTGCAACCGTTGATCGGCAAGTACATTCTGCCCTGGTTCGGGGGAGGGCCTGGCGTCTGGACGACCTGCATGTTGTTTTTCCAGGCTCTGCTGCTGGGCGGCTACGCTTACGCCCATTTCACCTCGCGCCGACTCAGGCCGCGGACGCAGGCTGTCGTGCATCTCGGGTTGCTGCTCGCGGCGCTCGCGCTGCTGCCCATCACGCCGTCCGACGCGTGGAAACCGCAGGGCGGGGAAAACCCGACGTTGCAGATCCTCGCCCTGCTGACCGCCAGCCTTGGCCTGCCCTATTTCGTCCTGTCCTCCACCGGCCCGCTAATGCAGCAGTGGTTCAGCCGCACCAACCCTGGCCGGTCGCCTTACCGGCTCTACGCGCTCTCGAACGTGGGCTCGCTGCTGGCGCTGGTCACGTATCCGTTGTTGTTCGAGAGCTACTTGACCCGCAGAACCCAGGCTGCGGTCTGGGCATGGGGACTTGCCGCCTATGCCGTCTGCTGCGCCTTCTGCGCGGTGCGGGTTTGGAAGTCTGAAATCCAAAGCCAAAAGGCAGGAGTCAGGAGTCAGAATCCAGAATCCAGCAACACGCAACCCGCAACCCGCAACACGCAACACTCCGCAGTTCCGAGTTCGAGGTTCGATGTTCCTCCTTCCCCGCCCTCAACCCTCAACCAACTCCTCTGGCTTCTGCTCCCAGCCTGCGCCTCTGTGCTGCTGCTGGCAACGACCAACAAGCTCTGCCAGGACATCACCGTGATCCCCTTTCTTTGGGTGCTGCCCCTGGCACTCTACCTGTTGAGTTTCATTATCTGCTTTGACAACCCGCGCTGGTATGCCCGGTTCCCCTTCACGCTGGCGCTCATCGCCGCTTTCGGCGGCCTTTGCTGGGCCATCTTCCAGGGCAGCGACTGGCCGCTCTGGAAACTGGTGGCCGTCTATTCCGGCGGGCTGTTCGTCTGCTGCATGGTATGTCATGGCGAGCTTTACCGGCTCAGGCCCGACCCGCGCCGCCTCACCGGATTCTACTTGATGATTGCAGCCGGCGGCGCGCTGGGCGGACTGTTCGTCGCCGTGGCCGCGCCCCTTCTCTTCACGGGCTACTACGAATTGCACTGGGGGCTCTTTGTGTGCGGGCTGTTGTTCCTCCTGGTCTGTGTGACCGATGTGAAACATGCTCGGGATTGGCACACCCCGGCCGGTGTCCTGCTGGCGGTCGGGGTGGCAGCGCTCGGCGCCGTGCTGTGGTTGGGCGGGGAGAAGTCCCCCTCCACCGTCTTCACCTTGCGCAACTTCTACGGCGTGCTGAGGGTCTCTGAGGACTGCATCCAGGAGCCCAAGCGACACATCTTCGGCCTGATGCATGGGCGCATCTGGCACGGATGGCAATTCGTTGATCCCGTGCAGGCCAGGTGGCCGACGCTTTACTACAGCGAGCAGAGTGGCATCGGGCTGGCCCTGCGTGCCCTGCCGGCTGGCCGCCGCCGCATCGGTGTCGGCGGCCTGGGCATCGGCACCCTGGCCGCCTACGCGCAGCCCGGCGATTACTTGCGCTTCTATGAGATCAACCCGGAAGTGCAGCGCATTGCCGCCTCCCGCTTCTCCTGCCTTGCCCAATGCCTGGGCAAAGTTGAGGTCGCGCCCGGCGACGCGCGCCTGTCGCTGGAGAAGGAGCCGCCGCAGCGGTTCGACCTCCTGGCGCTCGACGCTTTCAGCAGTGACGCCATCCCCGCGCATCTCCTGACCACCGAGTCGTTTAAGGTGTACGCGCACCACCTCAAGACCAACGGCGTCATCGCTGTCCACATCTCCAACCCTTACCTTGACCTTGAGCCGGTCCTCGTCAACGTCGCCCGCCACTTCAATTATCGCTTGGCCGTCATCGAAACCATTCCCAGCCCCGACCAATGGTGGCTGTTGCCCTCACTCTGGGTCCTGCTGACGCATGACCCGGCGATCCTCGACTCCCCCGCCATCCGCGACGCCGCCCGGCCCGAGGAAACCGGTTCCGAGAGGGTCCCCCTCTGGACCGACGATTTTACCAGCGTGTTCCAGATTCTCAAATCGGGCGCCGGCCCCCAGCTTGACCCCGGGGCCGCGGAAGCTGACCTCGGAATCGCCACCCGCTTGGGTGAGCAGGGCGATGTCGCTGGCGCCATTGCCCATTACCGCCTGGCCCTGCAGACCCGGCCCAACCTCGTCGTGGCCCTTAACAATCTGGCATGGCTGCTGGCCACCGCTCCCGACGCGGCGGTCCGCAATGGCCCGGAGGCTGTCCAGCTCGCTGAACAGGCCTGCCGGTTGACCCGCTATTGCGTGCCGTGCCTGGTGGGCACCTTGGCCGCCGCTTACGCTGAAGCCGGCCGGTTCCCCGAAGCGATTGCCATGGCGCAAAAAGCCTGCGCCCGGGCATCCATATCCAGCAACCGTGCCCTGCTGGAGAAGAACCAGCAGCTCCTGGAACTGTACCGCCGGGGCCAACCGTATCACGAGCCCGCTGCCGCAGGCCGGCCAGAGCCTGAGCTTCCAAAACCTTGACTTTACCCAAATTGATCTCCGCTGAACCGCAAAAGGCACTTGTCCAGCCAGGCCAAGAGCGCCTGAGAGCCATGTTTGGGGTGCTGATTATGTTAGCGCTCGCCGTGGCCCTGTCAGCGACGGCATTTTACGCGGTTTGCACCGACTTTTCGTCCTATGACGACATGGGTTTCCTCATGTTGACGCAGAAGACGTTTTCTGCCGGACATGCGCTTTACGACCAGACCTTCACGGCGTACGGCCCGGCCTATTACGCTTACGAACAGTTCCTGCACACGATTACGCGGTTGCCACTATCGCACGACAGCACGCTGCTGTTCACGACGTTTGCCGTGGTGGCAAGCTCGCTCCTGTGCGCCGGATTCGTGGCGCGGCTGGCCCGCAACATCCTTCTGACCGGGTTCACCTTTCTGGCCGTATCCACCCTCTTGCTCCTGATGAAGTGTGAACCCGGGCACCCGCAGGAGCTGTGCGCGCTGCTCCTGACCGGCATGATGTTCGGCGCGTCGTTCCTGACCTCCGGGCGCCGTCTGACGATGATCCTCGGCGGAATCGGGTTCTGCGTCGGCGTGTTGAGCATGACGAAGCCGAACCTGGGTGTGTTTGCGGCTGTGGCCGCGTCCGTGAGCTTTTCCCGGCTGGCTCCGCCCGGGCGGGTCAGAAACCTCCTGTTTGGCGTGAGCGCACTGGCAGCCATGGTGCTGCCGGTCGCTTTGATGCGGCACAATCTGCCTGCGGTTGCCGGCTACTGCGTCATTGAGTCAGCGGCGATCCTGTTGCTGGTGATGCAACTGGCGAGGTGGCAACCGGACCAATCGCTTTCCTGGAGATTGTTCGTTGCGGCCCTCGCGGGCTTTGCCGGCGCGCTATTGCTATGTGGGGCCTTCGCGCTCGCTACCGGGACTTCCTTCGCCGGCCTTGCCCGCGGCCTGTTGCTCCAACACTTGGGTTTCGACCGGCTCTTCTCCTTCTACGCGCCGTTTGCCAATCGGGACATCCTCCTGCCCTTGAGCGTCGGGGTCGGCGTGTGGGCCGCGAGCTTGCTAGACCGCGGCTTCTGGCAAGGCTGCCCCTGGGTCCCTGCCGCGCTTAAATTCGGCGTGGCCCCTTTCATGGCCGTGGCGGTCCTGACGCTGGGCATTACTGAAGCTTTCCTTTGGTGCCTGCCGCTGGTTGCGGCAACAGCGCAGCCTTCCC
>JADGQF010000108.1 GCA_017882045.1 Anaerolineales bacterium | reverse complement strand
TCGTCGTCGCCGACCCACACCGCCCCGGTCATGAACTGACGTATTACCCCGGTTCTGCCAACCTGCGCATGGCCGACGTCATCGTCATCAACAAAGTGGACACCGCCAACCTGGCCGACATCAGCACGGTGCGCGGCAACGCCATGGACGTGAACCCGGACGCAACCATCATTGAGGCCGCCTCGCCGATTTTCGTGCCGGATCCGGCTGCTATCCGCGGCAAGCACGTGCTGGTGATCGAGGACGGCCCGACCCTCACTCATGGCGGCATGACCTACGGCGCCGGCGTGGTCGCTGCCCGGCGTTTCGGCGCCGCCTCGATCATCGACCCACGCCCTTACACGGTGGGCACTATCAGCGAGACGTTCGAGAAATATCCCGGCATCGGCCCGCTGCTGCCGGCGATGGGTTACGGCGACGAGCAGATCCACGACCTGGAAGAAACCATTCGCCGCGTGCCCTGCGACCTGGTCATCTCCGCCACACCGATCGATCTGACGCGCGTGGCCAAAATCTACCATCCGACCCAGCGCGTGAGCTACGAGCTGCAGGTCATCGGCCAGCCCACGCTAGAAGAGGTCCTCAAAGAACGCTTCGCCTGAGTCTGGCGCTTGAGATTGATCCACGTCAACGTAAACGTAAGCCGGGTTTCAGGATAATCAGTGTATAATCATAATAATAGGGGCAGGAATACCGAGCACCACTCACAGCCGAACGGGGGTCAGCCTTATGGACGTCCTCCACTCGTCAATCCATACCACCAGCCAGGACTTCAAGGCCAACGCGGCTCACCAGCGCGCCCTGGCCGAGACGTTGCGCGCAAACGTGGCGCGCGTGCGCGAGGGCGGCGGGCCCAAGTACCGCCAGCGCCAGGAGGCCCAGGGGAAACTGTTCGTGCGCGAGCGGATCGAGCGCCTTGTCGACCCCGGCTCGCCCTTCCTCGAGCTTTCGCCGCTGGCAGCCTGGGAAGTCTACGAAGACGATGCGCCAGGCGCGGGGATCGTCACCGGCATCGGGCGGGTGCAGGGGCGTGAGGTGATGATCGTCGCCAACGACGCGACTGTGAAAGGCGGCTCGTATTATCCCCTGACGGTGAAGAAGCACCTGCGCGCCCAGGCAATCGCCGAGCAGAATTACCTCCCGTGCATTTACCTCGTCGACTCGGGCGGGGCCTATCTGCCGATGCAGGACGAGGTCTTCCCCGATGCGGATCACTTCGGGCGCATCTTCTATAACCAGGCGCGCATGAGCGCCAGAGGCATCCCGCAGATCGCGGCGGTCATGGGCTCTTGCACGGCGGGCGGAGCCTACGTCCCGGCCATGAGCGATGAGGCGATCATCGTGCGTGGCACCGGGACGATCTTTTTGGGCGGCCCGCCGCTGGTGAAGGCTGCGACAGGCGAAGATGTCACGGCTGAAGAGCTGGGCGGGGCCGACGTGCATACTCGGCTATCCGGCGTGGCGGACCACTTTGCCGAAGATGACGAGCACGCCCTGGAGATCTGCCGCAGCATCATCGAAACCTTGCCGGCGAGCCGCAGCCGGGGGCCAACCTGGTTGGAGGGGATGGACCTGGCCGCGCCGGAAGAGCCCCTCTATCCGCCCGATGATCTATACGGTATCCTGCCGCGCAGCTTTCGGGAAAGCTACGACGTACACGAGGTGATCGCCAGACTGGTGGACGGCAGCCGCTTCCGAGAGTTCAAAGCCCGCTATGGCACGACGCTGGTATGCGGCTTTGCCCACATCCATGGCTACCCAGTCGGCATCCTGGGGAATAACGGCGTCCTTTTCAGCGAAAGCGCCCTCAAGGGCACCCACTTCATCGAGCTGTGCGACCAGCGCGGCGTCCCCCTGCTCTTCCTACAGAACATCACCGGCTTCATGGTCGGCAAAGCCTATGAAACGGGAGGCATTGCCAAAGACGGAGCCAAGATGGTGCATGCGGTGGCGAATGCGGCCGTTCCCAAGCTGACGGTCATGATCGGCGGGTCCTTCGGGGCCGGCAATTACGGTATGGCCGGACGGGCTTACAACCCGCGCTTTCTGTGGATGTGGCCCAACGCGCGCATCAGCGTGATGGGCGGGGAGCAGGCCGCCAACGTATTGCTGACGATCAAGCAGGAGCAGATCGCGCGCGAAGAGCAGCCGCCGCTGACGCCCTCGGAGGCGGAAGAGTTTCGCCGCCCGACATTGGAGAAGTACGAGCGGGAGGGCAATCCATACTATTCTTCCGCCCGCCTGTGGGACGATGGCATCCTGGACCCGGCCGAAACTCGATCGGTGCTGGCCCTGGCGCTGTCCGTGGTGCTCAACAGCCCGCGCGAAGAAGGCAAGTTTGGCGTGTTTCGGATGTGACAGATCAGGGACGAGCGCGATGTTCTCCAAAATCCTGATTGCAAACCGGGGCGAGATTGCGGTGCGGGTGATCCGTGCCTGCCGCGAGCTGGGCATTGCCAGCGTCGCCGTGTACTCCGAGGCCGACCGGCGCGCCCTCCACACACGCCTGGCCGACGAGGCGCTGGAGATCGGCCCAGCGGCAGCTAACGAATCCTACCTGAACATCGAACGCATCCTGGATGCCGCCCGGCAAACAGGCGCCCAGGCGATTCACCCCGGCTACGGCTTTCTGGCGGAGAATGCGTCGTTCGCGCGTGCGGTGGGTCAGGCCGGGCTGGTGTTCATCGGCCCGCCCGCTGAGGCGATCGAGGGGATGGGGAATAAGGCTGCCGCACGCACGCACATGCAGGCAGCCGGGGTGCCGGTGGTCCCGGGCTGGCAAGGCGAAGACGATGAGGGCAGCCTGCGCCGGGCAGCCGCTGATATCGGCTACCCGGTCATCGTCAAAGCCGCGGCAGGGGGTGGCGGCAAAGGGATGCGCGTGGCCCGCCGGCCACAAGACCTGGGCGAGGCGCTGGCTGCCTCCCGGCGTGAGGCGCGAGCGGCCTTCGGCAACGAGCGCCTGATCCTTGAGCGCTACGTTGCGCAGGCGCACCACGTCGAGTTCCAGGTCCTGGCAGACGGACACGGTAACGTGCTGCACCTGTTCGAGCGCGAGTGCTCGATCCAGCGGCGCCATCAGAAGATCATCGAGGAAACCCCCTCGCCTTTGCTGGATGCCGGCCTGCGCGAACAGATGGGCGCGGCGGCCGTGGCCGTGGCCCGCGCGGCCGCCTACCAGAACGCCGGAACGGTCGAATTTATCGTCGATCCGCAGACCAGGCAGTTCTATTTCCTGGAGATGAACACGCGCCTGCAAGTCGAGCACCCGATCACCGAGATGGTAGTGGGTCTCGACCTGGCGCAGTGGCAGATCCGCATTGCAGCCGGCGAGCGGCTGCCGTTTCGCCAGCAGGATCTGGCGCAACGGGGTCATGCCATTGAATGCCGCCTGTATGCCGAGGACCCCAGCCACCGCTTTCTGCCTGCCGTCGGACGGCTGCTGGGCTTCGTCGAGCCCAAAGGCCCGGGAGTGCGCCTGGATACCGGCGTGACGACCGGGGACGAGGTGAGCGTCTATTACGATCCCCTGATCGCCAAGCTGATCGTCCAGGCCGAAGATCGCCCGGCGGCCATCCGCAGGATGCTCGCGGCGTTGAGCGAGACGGTGCTGCTAGGGATCACGACCAACTGGCAGTTTCTGCAGGATGTGCTGAGCCATCCTGACTTCGTGCAGGGAAAGGCGCACACAACCTGGATCGACGAGGAGTTCACCGCCTGGCAAGCCCCGCTGTGCGAGCTACCCCCCGAAGTGCTGGTCGCCGCGGCGCTGGCCGAAGCGCAGATCCTGCAGGGCGCGGAGCCGGCGCTTCCGTCCGACAAGGCGAGGCCGGCCTTGGGAGATCGCTACAGCCCGTGGAGACTCAGCAATCACTTTCGGCTGGGTGAATAGGGAGATTATGTTTGGCGGAGCGTTGGCATGAAATACCGCTACCAATCGGGCTTCGTGATCTATGAGGTGGTGTTGGAGCGTCGCGGCGAGAGTTACCGGGTGACGATCGATGGCCAGGTCTACGATGTGGAAGTGCTGAACGCCGAGACCGGCGCGCTCAGCTTGCGCCTCAGTGACCCGACCGGGAGCGTCCGGTCCCATGTAGTCTACTGGGCCGCCGAAGGGGGCGTGAAGTGGCTGTCCTCGCACGGCTGCACGTACCGGCTGGAACGTCCCACGCCGCGCCGGTCACGGAGCGCGCGGGGGGCTGCCCCCGAAGACAGCCTGCGGGCGCCTATGCCCGCCCGAGTACGAGCGGTGCAGGTAGCCGAGGGAGACGCGGTCGAAGCCGGGCAAACTCTGCTGCTGCTGGAAGCGATGAAGATGGAGATCCGCCTGCAGGCCCCTCGCGCCGGGCGCGTGGCGCGCCTGCTGGCGAGCACGGGTGAAACGGTGGAACGCGAGCAGGTGCTGGTGGAACTGGAGAGTGAGCAGTAGTATGCCCGGACTGTATTACGAGGATCTCGAGATAGGCCAGCGCATCCGGCACACGCAGGGGCGTACCGTAACCGAAGCGGACAACGTGCTGTTTTGCGCTCTGACCATGAACACCCAGCCGTTGCACATGAACGAGGACTTCGCGGCCAACACGCCCTTCGGCCGGCGGATTGTGAACGGCATCTTCACGCTCGGCCTGGTGGTCGGCCTGACGGTGGCCGATCTGACTGAGGGGACGATCCTGGCGAACTTGAGCTACGAGAAAGTCGTCCACCCGAACCCGGTCTTCCACGGCGACACGCTATACGCGGAAAGCGAAGTTTTGGATAAGCGTCTGTCTCAATCCCGGCCCAACGTGGGCATCGTGCGCCTGAAACACATCGGGCGCAAAGCGGATGGGACGGTGGTGATCGAGCTGGAACGAACGGTGATGTTCCTGAGAAAGTAGGCCCTATGCGTGCTCGACGTGCCCTGCTGTACATGCCCGGCGATGACCTGCGCAAGATTCGTAAGGCCACCACCCTCAAGGTCGACTGTGTTTGCCTGGACCTGGAAGACGGCGTCGCCGCCAATCGCAAGCCAGAGGCGCGCGCTACGCTCGCCGCGGCTTTACAGGAGCTGGACTTCGGCGGCTCGGAGCGGCTGGCGCGCATCAACCCGCTGGGCTCCGGGCTCGAAGCCGAAGACCTGGCCGCAGCCCTGGCGGGACGGCCAGACGGGATTGTCATCCCAAAGGTCGAGGATGCCGAGCCAGTGCGCTGGGCCAGCGCGCAGATCGAAGCCGTCGAACGGAAGAACAGCTGGCCCGTGGGCGCCATCCAGCTGATCGTGTTGGTGGAAACGGCGCGTGGCATCGTCAACCTGCCGCAGATCGCCCGGGCCGGAGAGCGCCTCCAGGCGTTGATCTTTGGGGCCGAGGACCTGGCCGGCGACATCGGCGCGCTGCGCACACCTGAGGCCTGGGAAGTCTTCTATGCCCGCAGCGCGGTGGTGACCCATGCGGCCGCCTACGGTCTGCAAGCCATCGACATGGTCTACATCGACTTCAAGGACCTGCCGGGGCTGGTGCAGGAAGCCACGCAGGGAGCGCAACTGGGGTTCGCGGGCAAACAGGTCATCCATCCGGACCAGGTGGAACCGGTGCAAACCGCGTTCACACCCGGCGCTGCAGCCATCGCCTATGCCCTGCGCGTCGTGGAAGCCTCCCGGCAGCACCAGGCCGATGGGTTCGGCGCGTTCGCCCTGGACGGAAAGATGATCGATGCACCCGTCGTGAAGGCGGCGGAGCGCGTGCTGGCGCGTGCGCGCGCCGCCGGGAAAATCGCCTGAGTGCGCGCCTCGCACTCCGCGCACGCCAGCCGTCCGATCACCCGCTTCTCTACCCCCCGCATCTACCAGATCGACCAATAAATACTACTTGACTTTACCACCCCCGGATGCTAGAATATGTAGCGTAGTTTATTTGCACAACAGGACGCCCTCGCCGTCCGCCCCCCCGGGGAGTCCGGCCATCATGAACGAAGATACTCTCAGGCAGATCAACCAGCGCATCCGGCGGCCGGTTTTCGCGGTGTTCGCCGGCTCGGTCGTCACGCTGTTGGCCCTCCTCGTCGCCTGCATGCCCGCCATCCTTCAGTCGTTGGTGGACCTGCCGGTCTCCCCCCTTCTCTTGGCTATGATCCTCTATGCCATCGCCGGGCTGATCGAGGCGCTGGGCGCTCTCAAGGCCTGGACAATGCATCAGCATGAGACTCTAAAGCGTACTTCGATCGTGCACTACGATCTGGATGACTACGCGCGCAACAGCTATGCCGATGTACGGAGCGCCTGCCGGGTGCTGGCCGAAGCGAGCTGTGTCTGGCAGATCGTGGGGAAAAGACCCAACCGTGAGTGGAAACGGAACGCGGGAGTCTCTGCACTCGTCAAGCGCCGGTGTGTCAAAGCCGGCCTCATGCGCCCCCCGTTCCTCGTGACTGACCTGGAAGTCTACGGGATCGCTGCCGGCAAGGCGAAGCTCTTCTTCATGCCGGGTGAGTTGCTGGTCTTCAAGGGGGGCCAGTACCAGGCGTTCGCTTACGACACACTGGAAGTACGCGCTCTGCCGGCGCACTACGTGGAAGGTGGCAGGGTGCCGGCAGACGCGAAAGTCGTCGGACAGACCTGGCAATTTGTGCGCAGGGATGGCCAACCCGATCTCCGGTTCGCCCGCAACCGGCGAGTGCCGGTCCTCGCGTACGGCCTGGTCGAGCTTACCTCGGCTTCCGGTCTGGACCTGCGCTTGCACGTCTCCAATCTGCCGAAAGCCAGGCAGTTTGCGCGACTCCTGCCTGTTTCAGGGCACAGGCAATCGTCTCCGCCTTCCCTCGTGCGCCCGGCACCGGCCGAACAGGCCCGCGCGACGGGCGCACGCCGGGGCTGGCTGCGCCGCCTGGAACATGGCCGGTCTAAGAGCGCGGCCTAATGGCGCACTAAGCGGCGCGCATCCGACCGGCCGCCGGTGCTTGACGCTCCTTTCGGCGCCGTGCTAGAATGGGCACATCATCACTTCGGCCCAGGATGAAAGGCGCCATGAACGATCTGCTACCCGATATCGAGCGCGATTTTGCCTCCCTGTCCGCCGGGGACCAGGCCTTCGTCCGCGACTATATTGCCTTCCTGCGCTGGCGGGCAGGTCAACGCGAACATCCGGCCGGAAGCCCAGACGCGCGCCCCTGGCAGTTTAACTTCCTCGAACACTTCAGCTCGGCCGACGTGCGCGGGAGCCGTGACCGGGCCGGCATGGAAACCAAGATCGCGGAAGCTGCGGTGGCCGGCGAGTTCCGCCCGGCCCTCTGGGAGCACCCACCGGTGCGGGGCGAGGCGGTGGTCGAATACCACGTTCCTGTGCCGGCCGGGTTGAAAAATCTCCGCCTGCGAGCCGCGATCGGCGTGCGGGATGGCGCGCAGCCCACCCAAGAGCGACTGGTCGCCTTCCGCATCCGCGTCGACGGCTGGCAGGTGTGGAGCCGCGCCGCCTGGCCGTCGCATTGGGAACCCATCGAGGTCACCCTTCCCTTCCAGGCCGGCAACATCATGCGCCTGGCTTTCGCCACCGACGGGCTGGGGGACCACCACTTTGCCTGGGCAGTCTGGGGAGAACCCGAGCTCGTCGGTCTCCAATCCGAGAGTTGACCGCTCCAACCTCCAGACGCTCGACCGCCGCGACACTTACGAAGCCCGCTGCCTCGTAAGCTGGAAGCTAGATACTAGACACGCCGCGCCGGCTGTTGAATACTGGGCCTGTCCCTGCGGAGACAGGCCCACTTCCGCGCGGAGCTAAGGGGCAGGATCCAATAGCCGGCGTCATCTGGGGCGCCAGGCTTCGAGTTGCGGGAGGCTGCGATGGCCAAGTTCTCGTTCGGCGGCGAGTTTGTTTGGTGGCCCGACCCTGCCGTCGTAGAGCAGACAAACCTCATGTGTTTCATGCGCCGGCATGGCATCACCACATTAGACGGGCTGATCCCCCATTCGCTCGAAGACGTGGCCAGGTTCTGGGATGCGGTGCTGGCCGACCTCGACATCCAATTCTATGAGCCCTACCGCGAAATTGCAGATTTCAGTCGCGGCATCGAGTGGCCCGCCTGGTGCGTGGGCGGTTCGATGAACATCGTCCACAATTGCCTGGACAAATGGCTCGCGGCCGGCGCCGGCGAGCGCATCGCCCTGCGCTGGGAAGGAGAAGAGGGGGCCACGCGCATCTTGACGTACGCCGAGCTGGCCCGGCAAGTTAACCGCTGCGCGAACGCCTTACGCGCGCTCGGCTTCAAGCGTGGAGATGCGATTGGGCTGTTCATGCCCATGGTCCCTGAGATCGCCATTGCCCTGCTCGCCATCTGCAAAATAGGCGGCGTGATCGTGCCGCTGTTCTCCGGCTACGGGGAGGGCGCGGTGGCTTCCCGGCTGAACGACGCCGGGGCGGTGGCGCTTTTCACGTCCGACGGTGTGTTCCGGCGCGGCAAGTCTCACGACCTGAAACCCACCGCCGACGTCGCGGCCCTGCAGGTGCCCACCTTGCGTCACATGATCGTCGTGCGGCGCACCGGCTCTACGGTATCCTTCACCCCTGGCCGCGACCACTGGTGGGATGAGGTCCTCGCGGGCCAATCCGACCAGGCCCAAACTGAGCGTATGGGGGCCGATGACCCGGTCATGCTCATCTACACCAGCGGCACAACCGGCCGTCCGAAGGGCGCGGTTCACACTCACTGCGGTTTCCCGATCAAGGCTGCCCAGGACCTGGCGCACGGCTTCGACCTCAAGCGCGACGACACCCTGTACTGGATCACCGACATGGGCTGGATGATGGGCCCATGGGAAGTCTGGGGCGCGCTGCTGTTGGGCGCCAGCATGTTGTTGTATGACGGCGCACCCGACTATCCGGACGTGGACCGGCTCTGGGCGCTGATCGAACGCCACCACGTCAGCGGGCTGGGCGTCTCGCCGACGCTGATCCGCGCCCTGCGCCCCCACGGCGAGGAACCGCTGCGCGCGCATGACATCTCCAGCCTGCGCTGGTTCGGCTCGACCGGCTCCCCTTGGGATCCCGAATCCTGGACCTGGTTGTTCCAGACAGCCGGCGGAGGCCGCCTGCCGATCATCAACTACAGCGGCGGCACCGAGATATCGGGCGGCATCCTGATGGGCAACTTCCTCACGCCACTCAAACCCGCCGCCTTCTCCGGGCCCGCTCCCGGCATGGCCGCGGATGTGTTGGACGGGCACGGCCAACCGCTGCGCGGCGAAGTGGGTGAGCTCGCCATCCGCCTACCCTGGATAGGCATGACCCGCGGCTTCTGGCGCGATCCCGAACGTTACATCCAGGCCTACTGGTCGCGCTTTCCCGGCATCTGGGTACACGGCGACTGGGCCGCTATCGACGACGACGGGCTCTGGTACATCCTCGGCCGTTCGGACGATACGATCAAAGTCGCCGGCAAACGTGTCGGACCGGCTGAGGTTGAGTCGGTGCTCTGCAGCCATCCGGCGGTGACCCTCGCCGCCGCGATCGGCGTACCAGAGCCGGTCAAAGGCGAGGAGATCGTCTGCTTCTGCATGCTCGCACCAGGCCAACAGCCCAGCGAAGGTCTGCGTTCCGAGCTGATGGAGCGGCTGATCGAGCAACTGGGCAAGCCGCTCAAGCCACGCGATATCAAGTTCGTGGCCGCCCTGCCGCGCACGCGTAACGCCAAGATCATGCATCGCATCATCCGCGCCGCCTACCTGGGCAGCGATCTGGGGGACGTCTCGTCGTTGGAAGACCCCACAGCCGTAGATGCCATTCGCAACGCGCTCTGAGCCGCCCTCGTCTGGAGGTCCCAATGGATTTCGAGCTGGCTGAAGAACATCGCCTGTTGCAGCGTATGGTGAGAGATTTCGTCGATAAGGAAGTTATGCCGCGCGCCCGGCAGGTGGACGAGAGCGGCGAGTTCCCTTGGGAGACCTTGCGGGCCATGGCTCCATTGGGGCTGCTGGGCTTGAACATCCCTGAGAAGTATGGCGGGGCGGGAGGCGACCAACTCGGCGCGGCCATCATGTTGGAGGAAATCGGCCGGGGTTGCGGTTCCACCGGCTTGATCGTCGCCGCGCACCTGGGGCTGGCTTGCGGCCCGCTCGCGCTGTTCGGCAGCGAGGGCCAGAAGCGGAAGTGGCTAGAGCCCATGGCCATCGGCCAGATCCTCGGGGCGCTGGGCCTGACCGAGCCCGGCGCCGGCTCCGACCTGCGTGGCATCCGCACGGCAGCCGTCCGCCGGGGAGACGAATGGGTGATCAACGGCAGCAAGATGTGGCTGACGAACGGCGCCGAGGCGGGGGTCCTCATCCTTTTCCTGCGCACCGGTGACCGCTCTAGCCACATTATCGTGCCCGCCGACGCGCCCGGCGTCTCCTTCGGCCGGCCAGAAAAGAAGATGGGCCTGCACGGTTCACATACCTACGCGCTTACGCTCGAAGACGTCCACGTTCCTACAGAGAATCTGCTCGGGGTCGAAGGGCGCGGCCTGCCGCAGACCATGCAAGTGCTGGACAGCGGGCGGATAGGTATCGGCGCGCTCAGCCTGGGTCTGGCCCAGGGCGCTTACGAGGCTGCCTGCGAGTACGCCCGCCTGCGCCGGGCGTTCGGTCAGCGCCTCAACCAGCACGAAGCCGTAGCTTTCATGCTCGCCGATATGGCCACTGAGATCCAGGCTTCCCGCTGGCTGGTTTACCATGCCGCCTGGCTCAAAGATCAGGGCCGTCCCTTCACGAAGGAAGCATCGATGGCCAAGCTCTTCGCCAGCGAGGCTGCCGAGCGCGTGGCGCGCAACGCCCTGCAGATCCACGGCGGCAACGGCTACAGCCAGGAATATCCGGTGGAGCGCATCTACCGCGATGCCCGCCTGATGACGATCGGCGAAGGGACCAGCGAGGTGCAGCGGCTGGTGATCTCGCGACTGGTGGCCTGACCCTCATGTGGCCGCGGCAGGCTCGGCCTGTCACGGGAAGACTATGGTTCGCCGCGCTTGCACGTTCCCAGCGCCTGCGCGTTGGCCCCGCGCCGCTTATGCCTGACTTGCATCGGCAGCCAAGTGGATACACAATACGTCTGTGCAACCAGTCACGCATCGGGCTTGATGGAGCACACGTCGTATGTCGCCGGGAGCAGGACCATGCAAACAGGCCAGCACCACCCCCTCGTCCAACTAGCGCGCGCGGCCATTGAGGCTTACGTCTGTGATGGGCATGTACTGAGCCCGGACGAAGCGCCGGCGCAGGCGGGGGGCCAGCCTGCCGGGGTCTTCGTCACCATTCATACGCGCAGCACCGGCGAACTGCGTGGTTGCATCGGCACCATCGAGCCCTGTGAGCCTGACTTGGCCCTCGAAACGATCCAGAACGCCATTTCTGCGGCCACGCACGACCCGCGTTTTCCGCCAATCCGGCCGCGCGAGCTAAATGATCTTGAGATCGATGTCAGCGTGCTGCACCCGGCTGAGCCCATCGGCTCGCCGGCGGAACTGGACCCAAGGCAGTACGGCGTGATCGTCCGGCAAGGCACGCGGCGGGGACTTCTGTTACCGGACATTCCGGGCATCGACGACGCCGAGACGCAAGTCGCCATCGCGCGCCAGAAGGCGTGGATCGGCCCGAAAGACCCGGTGAATCTGTACAGATTCAAAGTCGATAAGTACACCTGAAAAGTGAAACGGCAGACGTAAGCTCGCTGTTGGCAAAACCGGAGGCATCTTCATGAACGTCACTCTACTGCGTGCTCCAGGTTCCCCCGTCTTGCGCGTCGGTCACCGGGGCGCGCGGGGCCATGCGCCGGAGAACACGTTTGCTTCATTTAAGCGTGGGCTGGAACTGGGCGCGAGTGTGGTGGAAACGGACGTACACATCAGCCGCGACGGCGAGGTCGTGGTCATTCACGATCATACGGTGGATCGCACGACGAACGGCAAGGGTTACGTCAAAGATATGACCGTGGCGGAGCTGAAGCGACTGGATGCCGGCGCCTGGTTCGACGCCGCGTTCGACGCCGCGGGCACGTATGCCGGCGAACGTATCCCCACCCTGGCCGAGTTGCTGGAGTGGGCCAAACCGCGTGTGCCGCTGGCGATCGAGATCAAGAACGGCCCGCTCTATTACCCAGGCCTGGCCGCGAAAGTGATCGGCCTGCTCCGCCGGTACGATATGCTCAAACAGGCCATCCTGATCAGCTTCGATCATTTCGTCTTGCGGGAAGCACGCATCATCGACCCGGAGGTCACCACCGGCATCCTTTATGCCGGCCGGTTGGTCGACCCGATCCACGCGGCCCGCGAGGCCGGCGCCGCTGCCCTACATCCGCAATGGGCTTATGTCACCCCGGACCTGGTCGAGGTCGCCCATGCCGCCGGCCTGGCCGTCAGCCCGTGGTGCCCGAACGACGTCGAGACGCTGCGCTGGCTGGACCAGATGGGTGTGGACAGCATCGGCACAGACTATCCGGACCTGTTTGACAAGATGTAGTTCTCATTCAAGCCTTCCACCTGTTCGCCATCCTTTGTGCCGGTGCTGAACGCCAGTCCCTCGGCCCCAGCATCGACCACCACCTTGACCCCCTTAGGCGGCGTTGCCGTCAGGATCCAATCGGCTAACGGCTCACGTAAGAATTTCTGGATAATCCGGCGCAAGGGCCGCGCGCCCCACTCGGGGTGATCATTCTGCGCCAGCAGCCACTCACGCGCGGCGCGGCTGATCTCCAGGGATACTCCCTGCCCTTCCAGGAGCTTCACCTCGCTCTTGAGCATAAGGTCCAGGATCTTGCGCAGATGGTCGGCCGTCAACGGCACGAACAGGATGATCTCGTCCAGGCGGTTGAGGAATTCAGGCCGGAACATACTGCGCACAGCCTCCATCACGAGTTCACGCATGGCGTCCGTCATCACCGGCTGGTCCAGGTATTGGGAGCCGGCGTTGCTGGTCAGGATGATCACGGCTTCGCTAAAACTCGCTACCCGCCCTTGGGCATCGGTCAGCCGGCCTTCTTCCAGGATCTGCAGCAGCACATCCAGCACCCGCGGGTGGGCCTTCTCGACCTCGTCGAACAACACCACGGTCGAGGGACGCTGGCGCACCTTGTCGGTCAACTGTCCGCCGCCCTCGTAGCCCACGTAGCCGGGTGGCGCCCCGATCAGCCGGTTGACCGTATGGTCCTGCTGGTACTCGCTCATGTCGAGCACTACCATGGCGTTTTCGTCACCGAACATGAAATCGGCCAGCGCCTTGGCCAGCTCGGTCTTGCCGACGCCCGTCGGGCCCAGGAACAGGAACGAACCGATGGGCCGCTTGGGATCCTTCAAGCCCACGCGCGCGATCTTCACCGCGCGGCTGACGGCCAGGACCGCTTCTTCCTGGTTGATGATCCGCTGATGCAGGGCATCAACGATGTGTGCGTAACGCGCCCGCTCGTCGACACCCAGCTTGCTCACTGGGATGCCGGTGATCGCGCTGACCGCCACGGCCACATCGTCCTCATCCAGCCTGGTATCCGAAGGCAGGTTCGGCCGGAAGGCCGCCTGCGACTGGCCGGCAAGCTTGAGCATGGCACAGGCCCGGTGCAAGACGGCCAGGCCCGAGGCCGGCAGGGCCATCCCCACGACGTAACGCTTGGCCATTTTGGCCGCGGCCGGCAGCGCCTCATCGGCGATCTGTACGCGGTAATCGTGCTCCAAGCGCGCTTTATGCACCGCCAGGATCGCGCTCGTTTCTTCAAGGCTGGGTTCCGGTACACGCAGCCGGTGGGTATACTGGCTGACCGCCGAGTTGTTGGCCAACCGGTCATTCCAGGCTGCATCTGTGGTGGTGGCCACGACCACCGGCAACGTGCCCAGGAACGCCCGCTGCACGGCGCGCGTCCCGCGCGGAAATT
>JADGQF010000107.1 GCA_017882045.1 Anaerolineales bacterium | reverse complement strand
GTTTGCCGCGCGCAGAGATGGGCGCGTTCGCTTCCTATCGCGCCATATTCGTCGAAATGGCGCGCATCGGCCGTTTCTGTGCCGAGCCGGCCGGAGAGACAGCCGCCGTGACGCGGGAGTGTGCGGATAGCCAGTGACAATCAAAGACGAAATGCCAACCATGATTCAACCGGCTGCGCCTGTAGACACCGGCCAATGGACCGGCCAGCGCGTAGTGCTGACCACCTTGGGCGCGCTCCTCGTCGGGCTGGCCTTTTGGCTGGTGCTCCGGTTCTATACCGTTGCGTTCATCTTCTTCTCGGCCCTGGTGCTGGGTACGGCGATAAGCCCGGCCGTAGATTGGCTCTATCGCCGGAAGCTGCCCCGGGCGGCAGGCGTGATCCTGGTCTATCTTGCGCTGTTGGCATTGCTGATCGGCTTCATCATGTTGCTGGCGCCCCTCTTGGTCGAACAGACCAGAGCGATCATCGCCGAGCTACCTGCCTACTACCAGAGTCTCCACGCTTCGTTGGCCAGCTCACCGAGCGCCCTCATGCAGCGCCTGGCGCTGCAAATGCCCGCCGCATCAGCGCTCAATCTTCCGGGAGGGGTGGTTGGAGGATTGCCACTTGGCGCGCTAGGGACAGCCCTGGGTTACGTGGGAATGGTGTGGAGGACGCTCTTTATCAGCACTGCCATTCTGGTACTGGCCTTTTACTGGACGCTGGACGGGGACCGTATGCTGCGCAGCGGGATGCTGCGCTTCCCGGCCGGACGCCGCGAAAGCTGGCATGCGCTGATTGCCGAAATGGAGAGCAAAGTTGGGGCTTACATGCGCGGGGTCTCTATCCTGAGCCTGGTGGTTGGGGTGATGGCAACCATCGCTTACCTGCTGATCGGGCTACCTTCTGCGCTGGTGCTGGGCCTGCTGGCAGGCGTGTTCGAAGCGGTGCCGGTGATCGGCCCCATCCTGGGCGCCATCTTGCCGGCGCTGCTGGCGCTCTCCGTCGCTCCCGGCAAAATCATCTGGGTGATAGTGGCCACGGTGGTGATTCAACAGGCAGAAGGCCAACTCCTGGTCCCGCGGGTGATGGATAAAGCGGTTGGGGTCAGCCCGATTGTGACGATCCTGGCGATTCTGGCCTTCAGCACGCTTTTCGGTCTTCCCGGAGCAGTCCTGGCCATTCCCCTGGCGGCGCTGCTGCAGATTCTGCTCAATTATGTCGTGAGCCAGCGTGAAGCTGCACAGTTCGAACAGCCCGCCGGCCGGGATCGGGTGAGCGTTCTACGCTATCAAGCGCAAGAACTGATCCAGGACGTGCGCACCCAAATGCGCTACAAGCAGCCGGTGGCTTTGGACGAGGAAGGCGACGAAATCGAGGATCTGGTCGAGGTAGCAGCCCTGGGCCTCGATGGCCTGCTGGCTCAGGCTGTCGAAACTCAGGGGGCAAATTGAACAAGGTGCTCGGGTATGTGGCGCTGGTGCTTGCCACGTTGACCGGGGTGTTCCTGCTTTGGCAGTTCTGGAGCGTGCTGGCGCTTTTCTTGTTTGCCCTGGCGCTGGCTGCCGCCATGCGCCGTCCGATTGATCACCTGGCCCGACGTGGACTACCACGCGGACTGGCCATTATCCTGACCTATCTCGCCGGCCTGGGTCTGCTTGCCGGTCTGTTGTATGGGCTGGGCAACTCCCTGATCGTCGAAGGCCAGGCCGCCGGCAATGGATTCGCCGCGGCCTGGGAGCACATCCGCACGGCCTGGCCGGCGGGGAGCCCGTTGCAGCAGTTCGTTGCCCAGCAGGTCCCGCAGCCAGATGAGATCTACCAGGCCGTGCAAGGCGCGCTGAGCCTGCAACTGGTACAGGCGGGGCTGGGCTTTACCCTGGGTATCTTCGACACCTTGAGCCGGGTCGCACTGGTGCTGGTGCTGAGCATCTACTGGAGCATTGACCGTGACCGCTTTGAGCGGTTATGGCTTTCGATGCTGCAGGCCGAACGGCGCATACGGGCGCGTACCATCTGGCAGGGCATCGAAGACGGTGTGGGTGCCCACATCCGCAGCACAGTGATCCTCCTGGTGGCAGCGGGGCTGCTGTTGGCCCTGGGCTACCGGCTCTTGGGCCTCGACGCTCCGGTTACCCTGGCCGCGATGGCGGCGGTGATCGGGTTGATTCCCCTGCTGGGCTGGGCCCTGGCGATCGGGCCGGCCATGCTTGTCGGACTGATCGGCGGCCCTGGCGTGGCGGCGCTGGCCGTGCTGTACACACTCGTCGTGTTGCTGGCCCTCAAGACGATGGTTGCGCCCCGGTTTCTCGACCATCGCCGCTCCAGCCCCATGTTGACGATCGTGGTCATGATTGCCTTGACCGATGTGCTGGGCATCCTGGGCCTATTGTTCGCGGTTCCGCTGGCGGCGGTGATCCGGATCGTGCTGAGCGAGTTCCTCGCACCATCTGCCGTTGCGGCAGCCAGTACGCGGCCGGCAACACTCCCCTTGGTACAGTATACGGAAAGCATGGCCGCCGTGCAGGCACAAATGCTGGCTGCCGATGGGCGCTTGTCGCCGGTCCAGCTCAACCTGGTGGAGCGCCTGACCCGCTTGGGCGACGAAGCTCAACGTGTTCTGCAAGGCGAAGGATAGAGAGTACGATGTTCGCAAAAATCCTGGTTCCCCTGGACCGTTCACCGCTGGCTGAGTGTGTCTTACCGCACGCTATCGCTCTGGCGCGTTGTCTCGATTCGCAGTTGATGTTCTTGCACGTTCTTTCCCTGCCCGATAAGCAAGATCAGCTGCGCGCGGTGGATCCGCTGGAGTGGCAGTTGCGCCGGGCAGAGGCCGAAAGCTATCTGCAAGGCGTGTGCGTGCGGGTAAGGGAGGCGGGCGTGTCGTGCGAGACGCAGGTGAATGATGGCAACGCCGCCGAGCAGATCGTGGCCTGCGCGCGCGACAACGAGGTTGGACTGGTGCTTATCGCCAGTCACGGGCAGAGCGGCCTGAGTGACTGGAACATCAGCAGCGTCGCCCAAAAGGTGATCGTGCGCGCCAGCACCTCGCTCATGATCGTGCGCGCGTATCAGCCGGCTCAGGCAGACAGCGCCATCCTACGCTATCGGCGGGTGCTGGTGCCGTTAGACAGCTCGGCGCGTGCCGAATGCGTCTTCCCCCTCGCCGCCGCCCTGACCCGTGTCCCAGACACTCAGGTCCTGCTGGCGCACGTGGTCCAGCGCCCACAGATGCCCAGGCGAACACCGCCCAGTCAAGAAGACAGCGACCTGGCCGACCGCATCGTGGAGCGCAACCGGTCCGAGGCCGAGCAGTACCTGGAGGTAGTGCGCTCCCAGTTACCGCCGGCAGCCGTAGAGACCAGGCTACTGATCAGTAACCACGTGGCGACCGCGCTGCACAAGTTGGCCGACCAGGAGAACGCCGATCTGGTGCTGTTAAGCGCACATGGCTACTCTGGTGAAATGCGCTGGCCTTATGGCGGCCTGGTTGCCGGCTTTGTAGCGTACGGCTCGTCCCCTTTGTTGATCTTTCAGGATGCGCCTGCCAAGGAGATCGCACCCACACCCGCCGAGGTTGCGGCTCAGAACTATGGAAGACGTTAGGGCATGGTTTACCAAGATACCACCCAAGAGCTGCCGCGCATAGCGGATGACGCGGTCGGCCTCGACAAGGTCCGTGCCCAGGCGTATGAAGCCGCAGCCCTCGGGGAGGCCACGCCAGGACCGGGTGCGCAGCCGTGGTTATTGGCGGGTCTGAAGGCACAGGAGACGTTTCTCCATGCCACGGTGGTGTTCTTTCAAAGCACCTCCGGGCAACAAACTCTCTCCCGCGCTGCCGAGTGGATGCTGGACAACTTTTACCTCGCCCAGCAGTCGTTGCGCCAGATTCGCGAGGACATGCCGCAAGGTTTCTACCGCCAGTTACCCAAGCTGGCCGCTGGCCCGCTGGCCGGCTATCCCCGCATCTACGATGTTGCGCAACAGCTCGTGGCGGGCAGCGGCGCTCGGTTGGACATGGAAGAGCTGCAGCGCTTTGTCTGGCTTTATCAAGACATCAGGCCGCTGACCACAGGCGAACTGTGGGCTTTGCCGGTCATGCTGCGCCTGAGCATCCTCGCCGCCCTGGCCCAGGCAGCCGGGCAGATCACCAACCTGACGCAGCAGGGTGAGCCTCCTTCCCGGCCTCTGTCTGGATCCCTGACCGGCGATGAGATCGTGGCCAACTGCTTTACCAGCCTACGCACCATCGGCACCCACGACTGGCCGCATTTCTTCGAGAGCGTGAGCCGCGTGGAGCAGATCCTGCGCGATGATCCGGCCGCGGTTTACGCCGGCATGGACCGTGCCACGCGCGACCAGTATCGCCACGTGGTCGAAGAACTGGCCCTGGCGACTGGCCAGAGCGAGCTGGAAGTAGCGCGCATCGCGAACGCTCTGGCGCAGGCAGCCTGGACGAACCTGCCCGCCGCGCTTGAGCCGGTCGACGGCAAGGGCCAGGCAGATGCGGGGGCGTGGCCGGGGCTGGATATGCCGCCGGCCGCACACGTGGGCTACTACCTGCTGGACGACGGCCGCGCGGCGCTCGAGGGCCGGCTGGGCTATCGGCCCTCGCCGGAACGAAAGCTGGCGCGTTTGGCACGGGGACACCCCGCCGTCGTCTACCTTGGCCCGATCGCGCTGTTGACGCTGGTGATGTTGGTCGCGGCCGCGGCCTACGCCGCCGGTTGGGGTGGCTCAACGTTTCAGGTGCTCCTGGCCGGTCTGCTGGCCTTACTGCCGGCGCTCGCTGCCGCCGTGGCCCTGGTCGATTGGGTTATCACCCTGGTTGTGCCACCCCGGACTCTGCCTAAACTCAATCTCTCAGGGGAACAAGCTGCCCATGGGATACCCGACTCATGCCGCACATTGTTGGTAGTGCCGGCGATGCTGAGCAGCGCACAAGAGGTAGCGTCTCTATTGCAGCAGATCGAGCAGCACTATCTGCGCAACCCCGACCACAACCTGTACTTCGCGCTCTTGACGGACTTTGGTGATGCTCCCCGGCAGAACCTGCCGGGCGATACTGCGCTATTAGAGCAAGCGCGCGTAGGCATCGAAGCACTGAATGCACGCTACGCCGATGTGGGGGCTGCGCAGGACGGGCCCTTCTGCATGTTCCATCGCGAGCGGCGTTGGAACGAGCAAGAGGGGCGCTGGATCGGCTGGGAACGCAAACGCGGCAAGCTCCACGAGCTGAACCGCTGGCTACGGGGCGCGACAGACACTTCGATCATATCTTCGATCGGCCAGGCCGAGCAACTCCGCCTGGTCAAGTACGTCATCACCCTGGATGCCGATACCATCCTGGGCCGAGACGGCGCCCGGCAGCTGGTCGGCGCCCTGGCTCATCCGCTGAACCGCGCGCAGGCCGATCCCCGTACCGGGCGGGTGGTGCAGGGCTACGGGCTACTGCAGCCGCGTACCGAGATTACGCCCACCAGTGCCAACTACTCACACTTCAGCCGGATCTTCGCCGGCGATATTGGCCTGGACCTCTACACGCACGCTGTCTCCAACGTCTATCAGGACCTCTTCGGCAGCGGCATCTACGTCGGCAAGGGTATCTACGACCTCGATGCCTTTGAATACAGCCTGGCCGGCCGCGTGCCCGAGAACGCTCTCCTTAGCCATGACCTGTTCGAGGGCATCCACGCGCGGGTCGGATTGGTGACGGACATCGTCTTATACGAAGACTACCCGCCGTCCTATCTAACCTACATGCGCCGGCAGCGCCGCTGGACGCGCGGTGACTGGCAACTCTTGCCCTGGTTGTTGCCGGCCCGCCGGCCGTCCGGGCTCGACCCCAGACGGCAACAAATCACCGCCGGCTTCGGTGTTATCGACACCTGGAAACTGTTGGACAACCTGCGTCGCAGTTTGCTGCCGCCGGCCTTGCTGCTGTTGCTCATTGCCGGCTGGTTGGGCTTGCCCGGCGCGGCCTGGGTCTGGACGGCCGCTGCTATTCTTGCCCTGGCGATTCCAGCGCTGATCGGCGCACTGACACCTTTTGTGGCCGGCCCAACTGATGCGTCATGGCGGCAATCGGTCCGCTCTTTGAAAGAGGGCGGGCAGCGCTGGCTGCTGGCCCTGGTTTTTCTACCGTTTGAGACGGTCCAAATGCTCGGCGCTGTGGCTACCAGCCTGGCACGGGTGCTGATCACCCGACGGAACCTGCTGGAATGGATGACCGCCGCGAGGGCCGCCCACCGCGAGGGCAAGGCCGGCAGCCGCAGGCGGACCTGGGCTAAAATGGCCGGCGCGCCGTTCGTTGCCATAGCCTGTGCGCTGCTGCTGGCTGTCTTGCAGCCGGAGCGCCTGCCGTTTGCGCTACCGCTGCTTGTCGCCTGGGCTTTGGCCCCCGAGGTCGCTCATCGCATCGGCCAGCCCCTGCGCCATATGCCCAAGCCCCTCACGCCAGAGCAAAATGCTGCCCTGCGCAGCCTGGCTCGACGCACCTGGCTGTTCTTTGAGGACTTCGTTGGCCCGAACGACCACTGGTTACCTCCCGATCACTTCCAAGAAACGCCGCACGGCAGGGTCGCATCGTATACATCTCCCACCAATATCGGCTTACTATTGCTCTCCACACTGGCGGCCTACGACCTGGGCTACATCGGCATCACTGACCTTGTATCCCGTCTGCGTTCGACTTTCGAGAGCCTGGAGCGCCTGGAGCGCTTCCGGGGGCACTTCCTGAACTGGTACGACACTCGCAGCCTGGAGCCCTTGCTGCCGCGTTATGTTTCCACGGTTGACAGTGGCAACTTCGCCGCTTGTCTGCGCATCCTCGGCCAGGCCTGCCAGCACATCCCGAGCACGCCAGTGCTGCGCTGGCAACGCTGGGAGGGGATGGCCGATACCTTTGCTCTGCTGGACGATTTCGTGAGTGATCTGGAAACGGCGAAGAATATCCCGGCTGCCGGGGAGCTGCGTGTGCTAGCCAGGGAGTTACGTGAGCACGTGCTGGGAGTTAGAGCCGACCCGGACGCCTGGCTGCCGGCGCTGGACTACGTAGCCGGCGCAGGATGGCAGCGCCTGGAAGTGCTGCTGACGCGCTTGGTGGAGGAAAACGCGGCGACCCTGGGCACTGCGGCGCTGGGTGGCCTGCGCATCGCAGCCGGTCGCATCAGTGACCAGCTCGTCACGCTCCGGCGCTTCATCGACATGCTTTTGCCGGGGCTGTTCCTGTTTGACCGGCCCCCACAACTATTTGGCCACTCCGGCACGCCGGTTGAACTCGGCGAGTCTTACCGCGCCCTGGTCGATGCGCTACCTGCCAATCAGACGCTTGACCAGATGCCGGAGAGGTGTGCAGCCGCCCGCGCCGCCCTGGCGCAACTGCAAGAAGTGCTGGACCGGCTACCACCTGCGTCAACCGGCGTACCTCAGCTCAACGAGGCCCGCACCTGGTGTCGAACCTTTGACGAGAAGCTGGCTGCTGCCCAGGTCTTGGCTCAAGACCTGCTATCCGGATTGCAGCAGATTGACCACGTGACCGAAGCCTATTTCCACGAACTGGATTCCGCTTTCCTGTTCGATCCAGAGCGGCAGGTGTTCCACATCGGCTACAACCTAACCGCCGACAAACTGGACGGCAATTTCTACGATTTACTGGCCTCGGAAGCACGCATCGCCAGCCTGGTAGCTCTGGCCAAGCATGAGGTGCCGCGCAGCCACTGGCTGCACCTCGCCCGGCCGATTACCCGGGTTGACGGCACGCGGGCGCTCCTCTCTTGGAGTGCGACCATGTTCGAGTACCTGATGCCCACTCTCTTCATGCGCAGCTATGCGGGCACGCTGCTGCACGAAAGCGCGGCGGCGGCCGTTGAGCTGCAAATCGCCTATGGCCGGCGTAAAGGCGTACCCTGGGGCATCTCCGAGTCGGGTTACTATGCCCTCGATCCCAATATGAACTACGAGTACCAAGCCTTCGGCGTACCGGGGCTGGGCCTCAAGCGCAACCTGGCCGATGACCTGGTCATCACGCCCTACGCCTCGCTGCTGGCGTTGCCCTTCCAGCCCCAGGCGGTCGCCGAGAACCTGACGCGCCTTACCCAGGTAGGCGCCTTGGGCGTCTATGGGCTTTACGAAGCAGTCGACTTCACGCCTGCCCGCCTGCCGCTCGGTCACGAACGCGCTCTCGTGCAAGAGTATATGGCGCACCACCAGGGCATGATCCTGGTGGCGCTCGACAACTACCTGTCGGCGCTCCCTCTAGGGCAGGACGGGTTGATGGTACAGCGCTTCCACTCTGATCCGCGTCTGCAGAGCGTGGACCTGTTGCTGCAAGAGCGCGTGCCTGCCGATGTCCCGCTTGAATTCCCACAGCCCAGCGACCTGGCTCCCCCCCGGCGGGCCGCCCAACCGGCGATCGCCTTGCCGTGGGAGGCGCCGGCTGAGGGCGCGCCGATGCCACACGTCCACTACCTGTCGAATGGGCATTACAGCGTGCTGGTCACGGCCAGTGGTGGCGGATTAAGCCGTTGGGAAGACCTGGACTTGACCCGCTGGCGCGCTGACACGACGCTGGACGATTGGGGAACCTGGCTGTACGTGCAGGACCGGGACAGCGGGGCACTGTGGTCCGCCGCCTACCAGCCGGCCAAGGTAGTGCCGGCTGCGCGCGACGTCCGCTTCTACGCCCACAAGGCCGAATTCCGCCGCACCGATCACGAGATCGCGCTGACGATGGAGATTGCCGTCGCCCCCGATGATGACGTCGAGATCCGGCGCGTCACGCTACACAACCAGGGCGAGCGCCCGCGCCGGCTGGCGCTGACCAGTTACGGCGAGGTCGTCATGGCCGCGCCGCCGGCCGATCAACGCCACCCGGCCTTCAATAGGCTCTTCATCGAGAGCGAGTATCTGCCCGAGCTTGACGCGCTGCTCTTTCGTCGCCGCCCGCGGGCCGAGAGCGAGCCCCCGGTCTTCCTGGCGCACCTGGTGCTCGGCGCCGGCGACAAGCATGCGCCGACAAGCGGTTACCAGAAAGTAAACACGGCTCGCAGCAGCACGCATGAGAGCGATAGGGCGCGCTTCCTGGGCCGGGGCCAGGACGCTGCTCGCGCCCCGAAGGCGCTGCTGCCCGGCACAGACCAAGAGGCCACCGGCGGGCTGAGCGGCACAGTGGGAGCCACGCTCGATCCGATCATGTCTCTACAGCGTGAGATTGACCTGCAACCGGGTCAGATCGTGCAACTGGCGTTCCTCACCCTGGCCGCCGATTCACGCGCGAAGTTGCTGGACGTAGCCGGACGTTACCAAAGCTGGCCGGCCATCGAGCACGCCATCGGCCAGGCTCGCTCGCGGGCCGAGCTAGAGCTGCGCCAGTCGAGCCTATCCACCGTAGAGCTGGAGCGCATCCAGACGCTGCTTTCCGCTCTGCTTTACCCCCAGCCCGGGCTGCGCGCCGCACCTGCCACGCTGGCAGCCAACACCCGCGGCCAGCCCGCCTTGTGGGCTTATGGCATCTCAGGCGACTATCCGATCCTGTTAGTGCGCATCGACGCAGAAGAGGGCCTGGGAGTCATTCAAGAACTGCTGCAGGCGCACGCTTACTGGCGCAAACGCGGGTTGAAGATCGACCTGGTGATCCTGAACCAGCGCCAGGAGGGCTACAACCAGGAGTTGCGCGACCAGATCCACCGCTTGCTGGCCCTGGTGCACAGCGACATCTACCTCAACCAGCGCGGCGGGATCTTCATCCTGAACGCCGGTCAATTGAATGAAGCCGACCGCATCCTGCTTGAGACCGCCGCCCGGGTTGCCCTGGACACGTGCGTCGCGGCGCCGGGTGCCGGCCAGATCGGCCTCGCGGCGCAACTGGACGCGCCGCGTCGCCAGCCAGAGCCACTGCCGCCCTTTGCGCCCGGACGGCCAATCGTGGCGGAGGACGAAAAACCTGTTCCACCTGTGTCCCGCCCTGCCGGGCTGGCTTTCGATAATGGGCTGGGCGGATTCAGTTCCGACGGCCGCGAGTACGTGATCTACCTCGATCCAGGGCAGCAGCCACCGGCCCCCTGGGTCAATGTGGTGGCCAACCCAGAGTTTGGCTTCCTGGTATCCGAGTCCGGCAGCGGCTACACCTGGGCGCTTAACAGCGGTGAGAACCGCCTGACTCCCTGGTCCAACGACCCGGTCACGGACCGGCCCGGCGAGGCGCTCTACCTGCGTGACGAAGAGACGGCCGAGGTCTGGTCGCCTACGCCGCAACCGTGCGGAGCCAGGGCTCCCTATCTGGTGCGGCATGGCGCAGGCTATACTGTTTTCGAACACCATAGCCACGCGTTACGTCAACGGCTGCGCCTGTTCGTGCCGCCTGACGCCCCGGTTAAGATCATTCAGTTGCGGCTCGAAAACGCCACGCAACGCCCCCGGCGCATCACCGCCACCTTCTATGCTGAATGGGTACTCGGCGTCACACGTGCCGCTGCCGCCCAGTTTGTCATACCCGAGTTCGATGACGCCAGCCAGGCGCTGCTCGCGCGCAACCCGTGGCACCCCGACTTCGCCGGGCGAGTCGCATTTGCTGCCGCCAGCCAGCGCCTCCACGGTCTGACCGCAGACCGCAGCGAGTTCTTGGGCCGTCTGGGCAGCCTGGCACAACCTGCCGCGTTGGGCCGTATCGGCCTGAGCAGCACCGTCCAGGCCGGCCTCGATCCTTGTGCCGCGCTCCAGCTGCACATCGACCTGCCGCCGGGAGGCAGCGAAGAGGTGTGGTTCCTGCTCGGCCAGGGCGCCGACCGCGCCGAAGCGGTGGCGCTGGCCACGCGCTTCCAAGACCCGGATCAGGTCCAACGTGCCTGGCTGGCTGTCAATAGCTTTTGGGACAATCTGCTTGGTGCGGTGCAGGTCCACACACCAGATCCCGCCATGGACCTGCTGCTGAATCGCTGGCTGCTGTACCAGAGCCTGTCTTGCCGCATCTGGGGCCGTTCGGCCTTCTATCAATCCAGCGGCGCATTTGGCTTCCGCGACCAGTTGCAAGACGTGATGGCGCTGGTCCACGCCGCGCCCGAGTTGGCGCGCCGGCACATCCTGGCCGCGGCCGGGCGCCAGTTCGAGGCGGGTGACGTGCTCCACTGGTGGCACCCCCCTTCAGGCCGCGGGGTGCGGACGCGCTGTTCAGACGACCTGCTGTGGCTGCCCTTCGTCACCACCCATTACATCGACGCGACCGGCGACGAAACCATCCTCGACGAGCAGGTGCCGTTCTTACAGGCTGCCCCGTTGGGAGCGGGCGAGGAGGATCGTTACGGCGAGTACTGGGCTATCGGTGGCACCGCCGGCCTGTACGAGCACTGTCGCCGGGCGCTCGAGCGAGGCACGACATCCGGCGACCACGGTCTGCCCTTGATGGGAGGCGGCGATTGGAACGACGGCCTGAACGGGGTGGGCGCCGGGGGCCGCGGGGAGAGCATCTGGTTGGGCTGGTTCCTGCACGCCACGCTGTCGCGCTTTGCCGCCGTCTCCGAGCGCCGCGGAGACGCCGGCCAGGCGGCAACCTATCGGCAGCGAGCGGAAGCGTTGAGGCGGGCACTGGAGCGAAGTGGCTGGGACGGCGACTGGTACCTGCGCGCCTTCTACGACGACGGCACGCCCCTCGGCTCGGCTCAGGACGCCGAATGCCAGATCGACAGCATCGCCCAATCGTGGGCTGTGTTATCCCGGGCGGGTGAACCGGGCCGCGTCGCGCAAGCCATGGACGCAGTGCGGCGTCTCCTGGTGCGAACTCAAGACAACCTGGTCCTGCTCTTCACGCCCCCCTTCGACAAGACGCCACGCGATCCGGGCTACATCAAAGGCTATCTGCCGGGCATCCGCGAGAATGGTGGCCAGTACACCCACGCTGCGCTGTGGAGCGCCTGGGCCTTCGCCGAGCTAGGCCAGTCTGAGACGGCGGAAAAGCTCTTCCGACTGCTCAACCCCATTTACCATGCCGGCACGCCTGCCGAAGTAGAGCGGTACAAGGTCGAGCCTTACGTCGTCGCCGCCGATGTTTACAGCGTGGCGCCACATACCGGGCGCGGCGGCTGGACCTGGTACACCGGCTCGGCTGCCTGGATGTACCGGCTGGGGCTGGAAGGCATCCTGGGCCTGCACCGCGCCGGCGCCGGCCTGATCATTGAGCCGCATATCCCTGCCGGCTGGCCGGGCTATGACGCGACCTATCGCTTTGGCAACGCGACCTACCGCATTTACGTACGCAACGGCAGAGCGCTGGATGGAGATGGTCCACCTGACATAACGGTCGATGGCGCTCCCCTGCCGGGGAATCTACTGGCCCTGCACGATGATGGCGAGGTGCACCAGGTACAGATCGCGCTGGGGAGCCGCGTCTCTCAGTAAAGCCTGTACACTAAACGTTATGCAGCAAAAAGCAAGAGCCGCCCCGAGAAGCGGCTCTTTTGCTATCCCGAACTCTATCGTTTGCGCTGATGCCAGAGAGACACTTTTCACTTATCCTACTATTCAGGAAAAGAAGGTTCTTCCAGCTTTCCAACGGAGAGATCGATCTCCGACGGTGAGCTTGGAGCCGCCAGATCGAAAAGGAACGTAAGACAATGGGTATTCTCGCCTGGATCGTCGTTGGGTTGGTGGCTGGTTGGTTGGCCAGCCAGGTAATGCGCAGTGGGGGCTATGGCCTCATCGGCGATATCATCTTGGGCGTGGTGGGCGCCGTCATCGGCGGCTTCCTCGCCGCCACATTCTTGAACATGCCGGACGCCGTGAACGGCATCAACGTTACCAGCATCATCGTGGCCTTCGTCGGCGCAGTGATTCTGGTCGGCATCCTGCGGTTTATTTCTCCTGGCCGCCGCCGGGTGTTCTAAAACCGAACAAAGTCGAAATCACGTGAATACCAACTGATCGGAGGAGGCTACGAATATGGAAACTGAACGACGCGAAGAAAGCAGTGAAGTCGTGAATACCACTTCGACGGATAGCGGGGCCGTGTCCACGGGACCACGCCTGCCGGCGGTGCCCGCTCCTATCGTCAATGCGAACACAAACGCCGCGGCCGGGATGACGACGCATCAAACGGAAACCTCTAGCGGCGACCCGTACGCCGTGCGGCGCGACCTGCCCCTCAAAGTGCAGAACGGCATCTACTTGCTGTTCGGGATCCTGGAGGGGTTGCTGGGCATCCGCTTCGTCTTGGGGTTGCTCGGCGCCAACCCGGCTGCGGGCTTTGCGCAGTTCATCTACGGCATTACAGGCCCGTTCATCGCGCCGTTCGTGGGGCTGTTTGGGCAGCCGCGCTTTGAGGGCAGCGTCTTCGAGTTCAACTCGCTGGTAGCGATCCTCGTCTACGCATTGATCGGCTGGGTGCTGGTCAAGATCGTGTGGCTAACGATGGGAGACTCGCGGCGCGGCGTGCGCACGACATCGAGCCAGATCGACACGCGTAGCAAGTAGATCCATTGGCAATTCGCCATTTCACCAATCCGGAGGGATGTATGTCGGACAACACACAGAAGGCTAAGGATACCGTCCACGACCTGAAGAACACCGTCAAGGACACCGCTCACGACGTGAAGAACGACGTAAAGGACGCCGCTCACGACGCGAAGAACGATGCCAAGGACGCCGCTCACGACGCGAAGAACGATGCCAAGGACGCCGCTCGCGACGCTAAGCGCGGGGAAGCAGCCAAGAAATAGCTGTACTTCTACCATGAATGATGGCCGACAGGCGGTAGAGCGGGTGTTCTGCCGCCTCGTTTGATCGATACCAATGCCTTTCTGCTCAAGCGCTGTCCCATGGGTCAGCTATACTCAGCAAATTACCTTAAGATAGGAGATAACACGATGGCAACCGACATTGGTATTCGAACTACGCTGAACCTGCCTT
>JADGQF010000344.1 GCA_017882045.1 Anaerolineales bacterium | reverse complement strand
CAGGCAATCACTCCCCACCGCCGCCGGTCCGCCCGGCAGACGAGGCAACCGAACACGCAGAGCCCTCGCCCGGCGCGGCCGGCGACGGCAGGTTGACAGGTCTCCCGCCCGAGGTCGGCAGGGAACTGGCAGAGCTGGCCGAAGGGACCTGCTACCGGATCAGCTTCGAGACCTGGCCGGTCCCGGCCGGGCGTCGCTTTCTGATCGACTCCTTCTGCCGCGTCCACCGAGCCGAGATCGCCGATCTGTTGTCAGCGTTCGATGAGCAGAGCTTCACGCGCCACGATCTGCGGGCGCTGGCCGAGATCCTGCTGGACTCATGCGGCGGAGAGCCAGACTTCATCCGGTGCGGCAGTCTGATGGACCAGGCAAGACGGGTGCTCTTGCTGGCAGGCGACGCGGCGCTGCCGGTGGCGGTCATCGCGCACACTATCGGGCGCAATCCCGCGGAGCTGCGCAGGAAGCTGAAGCAGAATGAAGGCAAGTGGATAGAACGCCTGCCGGAGCAAGCGGCCGGCTGAGGCTGCCGGCGCGCGCGACAGCGGCGCAGTCTGAAAGTGCGTCGCCGGCTCAGCGCGGCGAGCGGCAGGCTCAGTCTATTGGTTCGTTCGCAGAGCTCAGGCGGCCGGCCAGCATGGCAGGTGGGATAAGGGCGATCAATTCTCCCTTCAAGGCGCGTAGATCCGGCACCTCCACCCAGGCAAGACCGCCCTTCTTGCAGACCACTTGCCCTCCGCCGATCAAATGGCCGATCGTTTGGCTGAAGTCTGGCTCGTGCCCGACCAACATCAGCGACTGGCTGCCGGCATACGCCTCCAGGATCTGCGCCAGTTGCTTGGGACCGAAGCCGGGCGCCAGGCGCTTATCGACGCTGACCCTGGGCGCATTAGTCAGGTATGGGGCGACGATCTGGGCCGTTTCCAGGGCACGCAGCAAAGGACTGCTGAGCACAACCTCGGGGACGAGCTCGAGCCTGGCCATGGTCGCCGCCTCCTGGCGCAGGCGTGCCTGCCCCTCCTCGGTCAGCGGTCGGTCCCAGTCGTCACCCTTCCATTGGCTGGCATGCCCGGCCAGACCGTGCCTGAGAAAGTAAAGGTCCATCTTAGAGATACCTCACGAACCAATCGCATGCCTGGTCCATCATCCCAGGAGTGAAATCATGGCCAACGCCATCGACGATGTTCAGCGCCAGGTGTTCGGGCTGCGCCGCATAGGCCGGCAGGAGCGCCCGATACAGGCCGACACAGTAGGACTTGGGTTGCGCGCTGTCCACGTCGCCGCATAGCATAAGCAGCGGCCTGGGCGCAAAGCCGGGCAGACGGCCGAAGGGATCAACCTGTCCGATCCAGGCAGCCCGCTTCTCCGTCTCGGGCTCGGCGGCCCGCAATGCCTCGCGCCACTGAGGATAGGAAGCGGCCTCTAATGTGACGTCGGCCCAGCGCTGCTGCCAGGCGGGCATGCCGACCACGGGCGCGGCAGCCCGGACGCGTGGGTCGTGGGCGGCCATGTAGAAAGCCAGGTAACCGCCCATCGATACTCCGGTCACTCCCAGCCGGGCGGCGTCGACCCGTGGGTCGCCGGCCAGGTGCTCGGCCAAGGCGCCGGTCTCCCGGGCAGCCTGGACAACGAGCTCCAACATCAGATACCAGTCGTCGAGCCCGGTTTCAGGGGGACAGGTCTGGCCGGGCCGTGGACGTCCAAGGTAGCGGATCCGGTCGTCCAGCCTTTCGCCGTGCAGGGGCGCGTCTGGCGCCACGCAAAAGCAGCCGGCCGTCGCCAGGCGATAGCCAAGCGGGATACCGTCCTCCTTGCGGCCGGTCATCCCGTGGGCGAAAAAGACCAGCGGGCAGCGCCGAGCACCCTCGGGACAGATAGTGAGGACAGGAACCCCGGCCATCTGCGTCGTTTCCAGGATCAGCTTAGGCATTTGCTACTCCTCGATCCAGGCTCGGTGAAAGCGGGCAGGAACACACCCATTGTAGCACAACGGCATTGACTTCGCGCGCAAACAGTGCTAGTCTTTATTGGTCGGCCGCACGTGTTTGACGTCGCGATCGCTGCTTGCGGCCAGCAGCCCCCGCCAGAGGGAGCGCCCAAATGCTGACAGTGACCCCACCCGACGAGACGCCTTGCCCTTTGCCCGGCCGCCGCGCCGCCTCGCCGCCAACCGGCGCGGCAGGAAACGCCGCCTCCAGCGGGCCAGGTGTGGCGGCGAGCGATCCATCGCCTGTCCCCGCCCTGCATATCCCCACAAGGGCCAGCGGCCAGTCGCTGCCGCCCGAAATAAGGGCAGCCTGGGTGGATGCCTGGCACGAGGGCATTCTCAGCGCGGCGCAAGTGACGCAGCTGGTGAACACTCTCCAGGCCGCGCACTATAACGTAATCATCGCGCAAGTGCGCAAGAGCGGCGACGCGTACTACCACTCGGCATACGAGCCCCGCGCGACGAACATCGCCGGCGGGCCAGCGTTCGACCCGTTGGCCGACCTGATCACCAAGGCGCACGCAGCCGGCATGCAAGTGTACGCCTGGCTGGAGACCTACCGCATCTGGAGCGAGCAGTGGCCGGCGCCGCCCCCAGGGCATACCTGGAGCCGGCATCCGGAGTGGGCGATGAAGGATCGCTCCGGCCAGATGCTCTCCGAGGCGCACTACAGCCTGGATCCTGGCATCCCGGGCGTGCAGGACTACATCTGCCGGGTGGCCCTGGACATGATCGCGCAGTATGACGTGGACGGCATCAACTGGGATCGCATCCGCTATCCCGAAGGCTACTACTGGGGCTATAACGAAATCACCGCCACACGCTTCTTCGACGAATATGGCTACTGGCCGCCCGAAGAGCGTAACGATCCGACCTGGGAAAGCTGGGCCGATTATCGACGCCGGCAAATCACCGACCTTCTGAAAAAGTGCTACCTGGAGATCGCAGCCCGCAAACCCCTGCTGGCCGTGTCGGTCGATACGGTCGCCTGGCTAGACCCTGACCCCAAAGTGTACTACGCCAGGAGCAGCCAGTTCGCCGCAGTCTACCAGGACGCGCGTGGCTGGTTGACGCAGCACCTGGCCGACATGCTGGTCCAGATGAACTACAAGAACGAAACCGAGGCCGAGCAGGCGGCCAACTACCGGCTGTGGTGCAACTTTGCCGGGCAGCTGGCGCGCGCCAGCGGCCGCTATTGCCTGGACGGTCAGGCCGCCTACCTGAACTCGGTTTCTGGAACGCTGGCCCAGATGGCCTATGTGCGCCAGAGTGGCTGCCAGGGCGCGGCCACCTACAGCTATGGCAGCACAAACCGGGACGGGCGCCCGGCCGGCGAATTATGGGATGCTGTTCGCACGCAGCTTTATGCGCTGCCGGCGTCGGTGCCGGGGATGCCCTGGAAACAGTTCCCCACCGGGGGCATTCTGTTCGGGACCCTCACCCGTTCCGGGCAGCCGGACCCGATCTACGAGAGATGGGTGTATGGTGCGGCGGTGACAGCCACCGCGGCCGTGACAGCCACAGCGGCGGTGACAGACGGCGCGGTCGCAGACGGCGCGGCGCCAGCGGTTACTTACAGCGCGCGCAGCGATGCGACGGGCACTTACGGCTTGCTCGACCTCACGCCCGGGACCTACGACCTGACGATTACCGGACCAGGACAGGCGCTTCAGAGGTGCGAGGGAATGGTGATCAAGGCGGGAGACGTCGTGCGCAAGGATTTCCAGTTAGAGGCCGCCGGCTGGTAAGCGCCGGAGCAGCGCCCAGCAAGAAACCGGGTCCCGCGTGGGACCCGGTTTCTTTGACTGAATCAAACCTCGCCGAGTGCTCGCTAGTGTAGCTGCGCCGGGATAGCCGGCTTGTCCGCCGCCTTGGGCAAATGTATGAGGATGCCGATGTCAGCTGCGCGCACGAAGGGGGGCGCCATCTTGATCAGATCCGCATAGGGCTTGTTCGGGTTGAGCTGATTGTAGAGATCGGCTGCGTTCGTCAGCATCTGCTCATTCCACTGCAGATCGGGCAACGGCTGATTATTGACGTAGACAGAGAGCCCACGCGGCGTCGTCCGCAGCTCCAGGCTTTGAATGTCGGCAGCCTTGAACTTCTGGATCAAATCAGGCGAGAGGGCGCCTGGCACATTGATCCCCAGCGCCGCCAGCTCGGTCGCGCTCACGCCCAGCAGCGACGGCACGCCCGCGTCGTCGTACGTGATCTCACCGCGTACGACAGCGGTGGGGCTGATTGGGGCGGTGGCGCTGATCGGCACCGGCGCGGCCAGCGGGGCCAGAGGAATATCGGCGGCGCCTGTGACTTTCGGGAAGCGGATCGCCACGTCGACACCCAGGCGGCGGATGAT
>JADGQF010000106.1 GCA_017882045.1 Anaerolineales bacterium | reverse complement strand
CGGGCGAGACGGGCGCGCGCGGCGTCGTACTCGCTGCGCAACCGCTCCAGCAGCTCGGCCTGCGCGAAGTTCGCGGCGTAGGTGCGCGCCAGCAGCGGCAGCAGCCGGCGCTGGTGGCGCTGGTAGTCGAGCAGCACCACTTCCTCGTGCTCGTCCGCACCCGTGAACTGACGGCGCTCGGAGCCGTAGCGGATCGCCGTCGCGAGCGCCACCCTGCTCGCCGCCGCGGCCGCGCCCGAGAGCGACACCCGCCCCTGCACCAGGGTGGACAACATCGTGAAGAAGCGCCGTCCCGGCGACTCGATGGGCGAGCTGTAGGTGCCGTCCGCCGCCACGTCGCCGTGGCGGTTCAGCAGGTTCTCGCGCGGGATGCGGACGTGGTCGAAGGCGAGTATCACGAGATGTAAGAACGCCGCCCACCACGCGACCGGGCAACAAAACAAGCCGGTCGCCGGCCGGCGGCGCCTGCGCAAACAACCGCCCCCAGGCGGCGCTTTCTGGGAGAAAGCACGTTCCTGGGGGCGGTTGTTGCAATGACAGCGACACCCCCTAATTAATCTTCTTCACTAAAAGCTCAATCTTATTGATATCTATTGACAAAAATCTAAAGCGAGGCTATATTTGAGTCAGCGCCGGCCGGCAGTATCGACAACATAACGCGCTCGGCGTCCAACCGTAATGCGGAGCAATACTGCAGGTTGCCCCGGCTTACCGTTCGCCGCCGCACGCGCGTTTTTGCCCACTTGTCTGGCGGCCCGACTGAGTTTACAATTATGGGAGGTTAGCGCCATGTATCAGGTACCAAGCGTCTGCCCGATCTGTGGGGACAAGCTGAGTGTTACCCGGCTGGCCTGCCCGTCCTGCGATACTACTATCGACGGGCACTACATGTTCAGCCGGCTGGAGCAGCTTAGCCCCGAGCAACGCAGCTTTGTGGAGTTGTTTGTCGCCTGCGAAGGCAAATTGAGCTGGCTGGCCCACGAACTCAAGATCTCTTATCCGACCGTCCGCGGACGGCTGGAAGAGGTGATCCGGGCCTTGGGCTACGAGGTCCGTGAGGCGCCGCCGGCCGAAGAAGAGCAGCGCAGCGCCGGGCAACGCCAGGCCATTCTCGACGACCTGGCAGCCGGCAAGATCGAGCCTGCCGAGGCGATCCGCAAGTTGCAGAAAATGTGAATGGCGGGTGGAGGGTACGGAGATGGCGATGCATGTAACCTATCCAGCGGAGGGGATCTCTCGACTTGTGATCGAAGAAATGGCGCGTGATGCCCATATCCGCGGCGTTCCCGACCTGACGGATATCCTCATCACGCCGGCGTCCACTGAGTCGGAGGGCGGATCGCAATTCAGCGTCGACGGCGATCGCCTGCGCTACCAGGGCGGGCCGGTGGCGCGCCTGCTGCTGCCTCCACAGGTGAGCGTCGAGGTGGGGAGGGTCAGCGGCGAACTGCATGCGCATGGCTTGAGCGGCGACGTGGAAGTGGGCGCCGTGCACGGCGACCTGCGGCTGCGGGAGCTGAGCGGGCGCGTGCGCCTGGAACAGGTCGACGGCAGTCTGCGCGCCGACGGCGTGGCGCATCTGCAACTGCTCGGCTCCTGTGACGGCGACATGCGCTTCAGCGAAGGCGGCACACTCGAAGCCGAGACAGTGGCAGGGGATCTGCGCCTCTACGGGGTTGAAGGGGCCGACATCGAACAGGTGCACGGTGACTTCTGGGCCGAGAAGCTGCGCGGCGAACTCAAGGTAAGCCAAATCGACGGCGACGCCCGGCTGGACGACATCGGCGGAGCGGCGCTGATTGAGGCGGTCGGCGGCGACCTGCGGGCAAGCGCGCTGGCCGGCGGGCTCTCTGCACCGGCGGTGAACGGCGACGCGCACCTGTACGGTGGATTTGCCGCCGAGCAAAGCTATGTCCTGTCAGTTGACGGCGACGTGGTTGTGCGTCTGCCGGCAGATGCCGACTTGAAGCTCAATGTGCGTGCGAACGGGCGCGTGCGCTCTGAGGTCCAATTGACGCCCTCCCCGGATGGCACCCCGGTTTTCACGGCCGTGCTGGGGCGCGGCAGTGGCCGGTTGAGCGTCACGGGCGGCGGTGACGTCCGTATCAGCCAGGCCGGTAGTGAAGGGCGGCCGGGCGTTGCGTCCGGCAACTGGAACGACCTAGGAGAGCGGATACGCCAGCAGGTGACGGCTTCTCTGACGGCTGCCGGCATCAACCCGGAAACGGGAGAGCTCAACTGGGCGCCGTTCGGCCCCGGACGAGGCCCGAAGGGCGCGCGTGGCCGCCCGCCGGAACCGCCGCCGGCGTCCCGCGCAGGGACAGGCAGTGCCGGTGCAGCCCGCCAGGCGGCCGGACCGCAGGGGCCCACGTCGGAAGAACAGCTAGTGATTCTCAAGATGGTCGAGGCAGGGACGATCTCGGCCGAAGAGGCGGAAATTCTTCTGAAAGCGTTGGGGCCTAAAAGGTAGGACATGACGGCTATCACATGGAGCCGGGCAGAATCCGAAGAAGGATTGGTGCCTTTCGACGGCCGGCGGCATCTGCGGCAGGTGGCCGAGCTGATCGGCGCAGTCTTCGCCGACGAGCTGGATACCAGCGGTCGCAGCGCGCTACAGGAGATGGAGGTTGTCAGCCGATTGAGCCCGCTGCTCGGCGGGCTGCTCAGCTCAACTTTCTTCAGCGAGTTCGTGCTGGGCTACGTGTGGGTCGATAACGGGAGTGTGGTCGGTAACGTAACGTTCCAGCGCACGGAAATGTCGGGCACACGTTGGCGGATCAGCAACGTGGCCGTGGCGGCGGAGCAGCGGCAGCACGGCATCGCAAAGGCGCTGATGCAGGCTACCTTGCGCGAGATCGCGGTACGCGGAGGAAGTTGGGCCGTGCTGCAAGTGCGGGTCGACAATTCCGCTGCCCGCCACCTTTACCAGAGCCTGGGTTTTGCGGACGTGTGCCAGGACGGGATCTGGCAGCGGCCGCCGTTGCCGATCACCCTGTTGCCCGAGCCACCCGCAGACGGCGCGGCTGAAGTCAGCTTGCGTCGGTTGCGTGGACGGGACTGGCAGGACCGCCTGGAGTTGGCACGTGCGGCTCGCTCGCAACTGGCGTACTGGGCTGAACCGGTCGACGCCTCTAACTACCAGCCTGGACTGGGCAAGCTGATTGGCGAAGCGCTGGGTAACCTGACGGGCTTCCACCAGGTCGCCCGCTGGGGGGGCTGGCACAACGGGCAGTTGCTCGGGGCCGTGGAAGCGGTCGCAGCCAATGCGGGCAACCAACACCAGTTGCGCTTCGACGTGCGCCCGGGAGCGCCCGCGGGGTTTGCGAAGGTGTTGATCCGGCAGGGGTTGCGCTTCCTGGCGAGCGCCCCCATCCGGCCCATCGTCGCCGAGCACAGCGGTGATGACAGCGAAGGCGTGGCAGCGTTGCAGGCCTGCGGATTCCGCCCGCTCAGGATACTGCTGACCATGCGGCGGTTGATGACACCGGCAGACGTATGACGTTTGACATATGACGTTTGACGTATAGAACACAAACGGTGAAGACAGAAGGACGCAGTCAGATGCCCATCCTTCTGAAAGGATCAGGGGTATGGCCACGTCGGAAGAACGATTGCGAATTTTGAAGATGGTCGAACAGAAGCAGATCTCGGCCGCCGACGGCGCGAAACTACTGGCGGCGTTGCAGGCCGGAGCCAATGAGAGCGCGCCTCAGCCGGCCAGGGCACGCTGGCTGCGCGTAAGGGTCACGGACCGGGCCAGCGGCCGGAACAAGGTGAACGTGACTATCCCCATTGGGTTGCTGGACGTGGGGCTCAAGATGGGCGCCCGCCTGCCGGCCGAGATGACCGGGATGGATTTGAGCGCCATCCATGCGGCGATCAAACAGGGCATACAGGGCAAGATCGTGGAAGTGGACGACGAGGACGACGACGAGCACGTCGAGGTATTCGTAGAATAATCCATCAGCGAGGAGGGGATCAATGCGCTTTCTGTTCCGCCTGCTTATCAATGCCGTGGCCCTTTGGGTAGCGATCAGGGTGCTCGGGCTGTACCTGCCCGGAGAGATCGCCTTCAACGGCGGCTGGCTCAACCTGCTGCTGGTCGCGCTGGTCTTCGGTATCCTGAACGCCATCGTACGGCCCATCCTCGCCATCCTGACCTGTCCGCTGCAGATCCTGACGCTGGGACTGTTCACGCTGGTCCTCAACGCCATCATGCTGTGGCTCACCGGCTATGTTTCGTCCAACATGTTCGACCTCGGCTTCCAGGTGCACGGCTTCCTGGCGCCGCTGCTCGGCGCGTTGGTGATGAGCATCGTCAGCGTGGTGTTGTCGATCTTCCTGCGGGATAACCGAGAGCAGCGCTGAACCGAGAGCGGCGCTGAACCACCAGCGGCGCTGAACCGCCTGCAGCGTGCCGTGTGGATACGAAACACCGGAATCGCTTTGACTTGAGCGCACACCGGTGATAGAATACTTTCACAACTGAGCTTGCTTTGTGCCGGGCGAGGTCTCGTGGGCGGTGAGCCGCGTGAGATCTGCGGAGCGGCACTTTGCAGGGGGAGCTAGGTGAGCCTGGCTGAGAGGTTGGCCCTGATCGAGCAATGCCAACGACCCCACGAACCTGACGGGTAATGCCGGCGTAGGGATGCAGGCGGCTATATGCTGCGAGGCCATACGAGGGACCGGTGACCCATCAGGGCTGCCGGTCTTTTTGTGTTCCGGAGGAGAAATGCGCGTTTTTGTGGTGGCAGGCAGCCCACAGGCGGAACCCCCGGCCGAACTGGCCCCGGCGCCGGACGATCGCGTGATCGCCGCGGATTTCGGCGCCCACCATGCGCGGGCCTGGGGCTGGCCGGTGCACCTGCTGATCGGCGACCTTGACTCGCTGCCCGCTGAAGATGCCGCCACCCTGGCCGGCGCCGGCGTCCCGATAATCACGGCGCCCAGCGCCAAGGATGAGACCGATCTGGAGCTGGCGCTGTTGCAGGCGCTGGCGGAAGACCCGGTCCAGATCGTCATCTGCGGCGCCTTGGGCGGGCGGGCGGACCACATGCTGGCTAACGTATTGCTGTTGGCTCGTCCGAACCTGCGCGACAGGCGGGCGATCATTGCGGACGGCGCAGAAACGCTGCAACTGCTCGCGGGCGGAGAGACGCCAACCGGCACACCGCGGAACTTGAGCCTGGCGGGCGCGCCGGGCGATCTATTATCGTTGCTGCCGATCGGCGGTGACGCGGGCGGCGTGACGACCGGCGGGCTGCTCTATCCACTGCATGAGGAAACCCTTTACCTGGGACAACCACGTGGGGTCAGCAACGTGTTCACCGGGACGGCGGCGCTGGTCTCGCTGCGTGCCGGGATGTTGCTGGTGATCCACACCCGAGGCAACTAGCATTGCGGGACAGACGACCCCGACGTGGGGTCGAGCCGGCCAGCTATGTCGCCGCACCAATCGCGAAATCGGAGGATAGTACGATGTCAAGAAGAAACGTCTGGATGAGTATCATGATCCTGGCCCTGGTCATCGCCGGCTGCAGTGGTCCCAACGCCACTCCCCCGGCCACACAGGCCGTCGTCCAGTTGCCGACCAGTGCGGCGCCAGCCGCGAGCCAGGCAACAAGCCCAACCGCCGAGTCGACGCGGACGCTCGCGCTGCCGGCAGTCGGCGCGCAGACGTCGCCACTGGCCTCACCCCTTAACTCGCCGGTCGAAGCGGCGACTGCCGTCCCGGCAAGCGGTCGCACGCTGACCGTGATGACGCATGACAGCTTTAGCGCCAGCAAGGAAGTGGTCGCACAGTTCGAGGCCCAGTGTGGCTGCAAAGTCGCCTTCCTCAAATCCGGCGATGCCGGCCTGGCCCTGAACAAAGCCATCCTGAGCAAGGGTAATCCCCTGGCCGACGTGTTCTACGGAGTGGACAACACCTTCCTCAGCCGGGCGCTGGCCGCGGATATCTTCGAGCCCTACGCATCGCCGGCGCTGCAGCAGATCCCGGATCAATTCAAGCCGGACGGTAGCAACCGGGAACTGCCCGTCGACTACGGTTACGTGAACCTGAACTACGACAAGAAGTACTTCAACGAGCACAATCTGCCGCTGCCTAAGCAGTTGCGTGACCTGGCCGGCCCGCAATATAAGAGCCTGCTGGTCGTTGAGAACCCGGCCACTTCTTCACCCGGGCTGGCGTTCTTGCTGACCACCATCGCCACGTTCGGCGAAAGCGGCAACTACACCTACCTGAACTTCTGGAAGGATCTGCGAGCCAACGACGTGTTGGTAGTCGACGGCTGGGAGTCGGCCTACAACGAAAAGTTCAGCGCCGGACCGGGCAAAGGCGAGCGTCCCCTCGTGGTCAGTTATGCAACCAGTCCGGCAGCCGAGGTCTATTACGCCAGCCCTCAGCCGGCGGACTCGCCGACCGGCAACATCCTCCCGTCTGGCCAGAGCTTCCAGCAGGTCGAGTTCGTCGGCATCCTGAAGGGTGCGCGTAACCCGGACCTGGCCCGCCAGTGGGTAGACTTCATGCTGGGCCCGGCCTTCCAGGCGGATATCCCACTGCAGATGTGGGTCTACCCGGTCCGCACCGGCACTGCGCTGCCGGACGTGTTCGCGAAATTCGCGCAGGAGCCCGGCCAGCCGGCCCACCTGACACCCGACCAGATCGGCGCCGGGCGGGACAAATGGATACAGGCATGGACGGATACGGTGCTGCACTGATGCGTAGCGCGTGCCGCGCGATGCGTAGCACATCAGGCAGCACGTAGCGGAGGCCCGATCGTGAAACGATGGCTCGGCCAGCTCAGCCCGCTCTATCTGCTTCCGCTTGCCTTTCTCGGCCTGTTCTTCTTCTATCCGCTGGCGACGATAATCCGCGAAAGCTTTGCGCCAGGTGGGCAACTGGACCTGACCTCGCTCACAGCGCTGTGGCGGGAGCCCTACTTCGGGCGCGTGCTGTGGTTCACCACCTGGCAAGCGAGTGTTTCGACATTGCTGACGCTGCTGGCCGGCATACCCGCAGCTTACGTCTTTGCCCACTACCGTTTCCCGGGCAAGGGGCTGCTGCAAGCGCTGACCACCATCCCTTTCGTGCTGCCCACTGTGGTCGTCGCGGCCGCATTCACGGCCCTGCTGGGCCCGCGCGGCTGGCTCAACAGCCTTCTGATGGGTTGGCTGAACCTGACGCGCGCGCCGATCCGGCTGGAAAACAGCCTCGGGTTGATCCTGCTCGCCCACGTCTTCTACAACACAACCGTGATCGTGCGCGTGGTCGGTGGATTTTGGGCAAACCTGGATCCCCGCCTGGAGCAAGCGGGCCGGGTGCTGGGCGCCAATCGGCTGCAAGTGTTCCGAGAGATCACCCTGCCGTTGCTGCTTCCGGCCATTGCTGCCGGAGGTCTGCTGGTCTTCCTATTCTGCTTCACCAGTTTCGGGGTCGTCCTGATCCTGGGAGGACCGCATTTTGCGACGCTGGAGGTGGAGATCTACCGGCAAGCCGTAAACCTGTTCCGTTTGCCGGTGGCGGCCGCGCTCAGTCTGGCTCAGATCGCCACGACTTTCCTCGTCATGTCAGTGTACACGCGCGCACAGGCATCAGTGACGGTGCCGCTCAACCTGCGGGCTGCCGGGGAAACTGCCCAGGCGCCGGCAACGCGCGGCCAGGCGATCGCGGTCACCTCAGTTGCACTCGGGCTGCTGCTCTTCCTGGTGGCGCCTCTGCTCGCCCTGGCCGGGCGCTCCCTGGCCGCAGGCGATCCCACGCGCTACTACCGCGAATTGTTCGTAAACCGCAGCAGCTCGATTTTCTACGTCCCGCCCGGCCTCGCCATCCGCAATAGCTTGCTGTTTGCGTCGCTGACCGTGGTCATGGCCCTGCTCATCGGCGTGAGCACGGCTTACTTGCTGGCGCGCGGTCCGCAGCGCCTGGCGCGCGCTCTCGATCCCATCGTGCTGCTGCCCCTTGGCACCTCGGCCGTGACTCTGGGTCTTGGCTACATTCTGGCGCTGGGGCATCCGCCGTTGGACCTGCGCGCGTCGCCGATCCTGGTGCCGATCGCGCATACCCTTGTCGCTTTCCCGTTCGTGGTCCGAGCGGTGCTGCCCGCTCTGCGGGGGCTCAACCCGCATTGGCGCGAGGCCGCGGCTGTGATGGGGGCCTCGCCATGGCGGGTGTGGCGCGAGGTCGAGCTACCCGTGGTCGGCCGGGCGGTGTTGGTCGGCGCCGTGTTCGCCTTCACCATCAGTATGGGCGAGTTCGGCGCGACGGTGTTGATCGCCCGCCCGGAATTCCCGACAATGCCCGTGGCCATCTTCAGGCTGCTGGGCCAGCCGGGCGCGCTGAACTACGGCCAGGCGCTGGCTATGAGCGCATTGCTGATGCTGGTGTGTGCGCTGGGATTCATCGCCATCGAGCGTTTCCGGGCAGGCGAAGTAGGAGAGTTCTAGGTGCTCAGCGTCAGCCATGTCTTCAAGGCTTATCCAGGCCTGCCGGTGCTCCACGACGTGAGCTTCAACGTGTCCCAGGGAGAGATCATGTGTCTTCTGGGACCCAGCGGGGCCGGCAAGAGCACGCTATTGCGCATCGTCGCGGGCCTCGAGCTGCCGGACGCAGGCCAGGTGAGCTTCGCAGGCCAGGACCTGGCGCGCTTGCCCGTGCATCAACGGCGCTTTGGCCTGATGTTCCAGGATTTTGCCCTGTTTCCGCACAAAGATGTGTTCGGCAACGTCGCCTTCGGCCTGCGGATGGAGGGACGCCCGGCCGCCGAGGTCAAACACCGGGTCGAGGATGCCCTGGCCCTGGTGCGCTTGGCCGGCTACGAGCGGCGGCGAGTGACGGAGCTTTCTGGCGGCGAACAACAACGCGTCGCTCTGGCCCGCAGCCTGGCGCCCGATCCGCGCTTGCTCATGCTCGACGAACCGCTCGGTTCGCTGGATCGCACCTTGCGCGAACAACTGATGAATGAGGTGCGGGCGATCCTCAAGGAGGTGGGATTGACGGCGCTGTACGTCACGCACGACCAGGGCGAGGCATTCGCCATCGCCGATCGGGTGCTGATCATGCGCGCGCGCCTTGACCTGGGGCAGGGCGGTCACATCGAGCAGGCCGGCACGCCACAGGAAGTCTACCGGCAGCCGGCGACGCGCTTTGTGGCGGAGTTCCTGGGCTTTCACAATCTGGTGACCGGCAGCGTGCGCTCCTCTGCCTCGGCGGCGGTAACGGTCGATACACCGATAGGCCGTCTGATCGCCGGAGAAGCCGGCCTGCCGTGCGCGCCGGGCGACCAGGTGACGGTGCTCATCCGGCCGGAGGGGGCAGGTGTGCGCCCGGCGGCAGCCGGTGTGCGCGCAGCAGGATCGATGGAAGACAACTTGCTGCCGGGCCGGCTGGTGGCACGCTCGTTCCGCGGGAGCTTCTACCTGGTTCAGACGGCGCACGCGGGCGGCGTGCCGATGACCTGGGAGATACCAGCCGGGGAAGCGCACCTGCCAGAACCAGGCGAGGAGCTGACGTTGGCCCTGGACCGTGCGGCCATCACGGTGTTAGCGGACTGAGCAGACGCCCGGCGTCGGGAACGCGAGAACTACCAGGGTATCCTACGAACTATTGTTCGATTCCTTCTTGACAAGCAGGCCGATTTGGCGTATGCTATTCGTGGAAGGTCCCGCAGTCAGCAGAGACCGCCAAAAAACCGTCAAGTTCGAGCACAAACAAAAGGAGCATGCACATGTATCAAAAGACGGTTGTCATCGGGCACCTCGGCAAAGATCCCGAAATGCGTTACACTCCGTCCGGCGTCCCAGTCACGAGTTTCAGCCTCGCAACCAGCCGGCGTTGGACAAATGCAAACGGCGAACCGCAGGAAAAGACGACCTGGTTCCGTGTCACCTGCTGGCGCAAGATGGCCGAGTCTGCAGCGCAGTATCTGCAGAAAGGCAAGCTGGTGCTGGTAGAAGGCGAGGTCGAAGCGACCGCTTACACCGATCGCGAAGGCAATCCGCGCGCCAGCCTGGAGCTGACGGCGAACAACTGGCGCTTTATCGGCAGCAAGGGCGAAAGCGCTGGAGAACCGGTCGCCGCGGGTGGGACCGGTGGCCACGCTGAGGGCGGCGACTTGCCGGCTAACGAGGACGAAATCCCGTTCTGAGCGGGACGGCAAATGCGACATACGGCGAGGGAGTTGGGCGCGCGGCGAGCGCCGCGGCAGCTCCCTCGCCGTCTTTGTTCTGGCCCAGGTGAAATCATAATCAAAGCATAATTGACGCCTACCCTCACTTCCGTTACACTGGGGGCCTATCCTCAAGAAGCTCAAGCGAGGAGGCGTTCTTTGACGCAGCCCGGTCAAGTGCCCGCTCCGGCACCGCAGCAGATCAATATCGAGCTGCCCGCCGACCTGGAGGCAGTGTACAGCAATTTCGCCATCATCAACCATTCCCCGTCGGAGATAGTCATAGACTTCGCGCGCCTGTTACCAAATGTGCCGAAGGCCCGGGTCTATGGCCGGGTGATCATGACGCCTCTGAATGCGAAGCTGCTGTTGGCCGCTCTGCAGGACAACCTGAGCAAGTTCGAGGAGCGATTCGGCGAGATCCGTATGCCGGATGATATCAGCTTCCAGGCCCCGCCTGGTCTGTTCGAAGGGAGAAAACCCGGTGACTGAACTGGCGCAGATCATGGAAGGGATCCGGCACGAACTTACGACGAAGAACCAGGTGCGGGACAATACGCTTAACCGTAGCCGCGAATTGATCCGTTTCTGCGCGTTGAGCATAAGGGCCATTCACCGGCATGATTGGGACGAAGCTGCCGATGGGCTCAAGACTGCACGCGACGCAGCGCAGGTCATGGTGAACGATCTCGCGGGCCAGCCCGACCTCTACTATACCGGCTACACCCAGGATGCGCTCAAGGAACTGGTGGAAGCCCACACGCTTTATGCCTTTGTGCGCGGCGGGGAAGTGCCGAGTCCGGCGGACCTGAGCGTTCCCTCGGCGGCCTACCTCAACGGCCTGGCCGAGGCCGCCAGCGAATTGCGACGCTTCATCCTGGACCTGATCCGCCGCGGAGAAACCAGGCAAGGCGAACCGTACCTGACCATCATGGACGACGTCTACACCCGGCTGATCGCAATGGACTTTCCCGATAGCCTTACCGGCGGCCTGCGCCGCACTACCGATGCGCTACGCGCCGTGCTGGAGCGGACCGTCGGTGACTTGACCGTCTCCATGCGCCAGGAAGAACTCCAGGCCGCGCTCCGTGACTTCGAGCAGCGGATGATGGAAAGCCGAGGGTCCGTATAGGGCTCTCCTCATATCGTTCAAACGCCATGACATCAGAATCACCACGGAACTCTAAAAAGCCCGGGCGTATCATCTCGCTGCCCGTGATCATGCTCGCCGTTCTGGCGACGTTAGCGCTCGGCGCCCGGCCGGGTCTGGCCAGTCTCGGCGGCGCGCGGCCGGCAGGGGCCACCGTGACCCCGACCAGAACGCCGCGCCCCAGCACCCCGGCTGCGCGTGTCAGCCTGGCAGATCCCAAGATCGTCGCGCCGGGCGCGACCTCCACCCCCACCGCGACCCCTGCGCCCGCGCCGGCTGCCGAAGCGAACTCGACAGCCCTCACGCCCTTCCTGCAGGCAGTGGTAGCCCGTTACCAGATGGACGCGGCGCGCCGCTTTATCGTCGTGGACACCGATCGCCAGCGCATGCTGATCTGGGACCCGGGGCGCCCCATCCGTGAGATTCCGGTCAGCACCGGCGACGAGGCGCGCGGTTTCCGCACGCCGGCCTGGTATGGCCTGATCGGCAAGTACTGGGGTACCTTCCAGGCCTTCGGCACCTATGCCGATGAGGGCTGGTACCTCTTCGACGCCATGGGGGGCAGCATTCTGATCCATAGCGCGCCCTATCTGCTCGTCGAAGGCGCCAAGGTTTACGAGAACCTGGATGCCTTGGGCAACTACCCCGCCTCGCGCGGCTGCATCCGCCTGCGCCCCGAAGACGCCCGCTGGTTGACCGAATGGCAACCGCAGGGGACACCGATCGTGATCCTCCCACCCGCAGCGCTCGGACATTAAGCCCATATGCAGATGGCTCAGTGGCTCGAAAAGCCAAGGACTCAGACGTTAATCCTTTTGCATCGTTCGACGCGCAAACCTGTTTAGCGCTGCTATTGCTTAGACATCCGTCGCATAATGCGCTATAATTTTTCCGTTTGACACCGATTCGGAGGCAGCATGCTGTACCAGGCACTCAGGGGCGTCAACGATATTCTGCCGGCAGACCGCCCATACTGGCGCTATGTGACCGAGCAGATGCACGCGGTAGCCGCCCTTTTTGGCTACCAGCAGATCGATACGCCAATATTGGAAAAGGCGAACCTGTTCACCCGCGCTGTCGGGACGGGCACCGACATCGTGGACAAAGAAATGTACACATTCGAGGACAAAGACGGCGAACAAGTCACATTGCGCCCGGAATTCACCGCCGGCGTCATGCGCGCTTATATCGAGCATGGCATGCAGGTCTTGCCACCACCGGTCAAGCTCTATTCGATTGGGCCGATCTTCCGTCATGAGGCCCCGCAGGCGGGACGCTACCGGCAACATCACCAGTTCAACGTGGAAGCGGTTGGCGAGCTCGATCCGGCGCTGGATGTTGAGCTGATGTCGGTGGCCTGGACTCTGCTCAGCCGGCTGGGCTACCGGGGCCTCAATTTTCAGCTCAACTCGATCGGCTGCCCAAGATGCCATCCGGCCTACCGTGCTGCACTGGTGGAGTACTTTGGCGCGCATGAAGGAGAATTGAACGCGGTCGACCGCCGCCGCCTGAGGATCAACCCGCTGCGGCTTCTGGATTCCAAAGAAGTGGGGGCGCAGGCGTTGCTCAATGGGGCGCTACATAGCACGGACTACCTTTGCGATGAGTGCGCGCAACATTTTCAGGCCCTGTGCGGCTACCTGGAAGCGCTGGAGATGCCGTATAGCATCAATCCCCGCCTGGTGCGGGGGATGGACTATTACACGAAGACCGTATTTGAGGTGTGGGCGGAGGGGATTGGCGCCCAGGCCGCGGTGTGCGGCGGCGGGCGTTACGACGGACTGATCGAGGAATTGGGCGGTCCGCCAACGCCGGGCATCGGTTTCGGCATGGGCATCGAGCGGGTGATCCTGAGCCTGAAGGCACAAGGCATCCTGCCGCCGCCCTTGATTGCCCCCCAAGTGCAGGTCTCGCCGCTGGGTGACGCGGCCCGCGTCGCCGGGATGAAGCTGGTGCGGGAGCTGCGGACGGCAGGCATTGGCGCTCTGCTGGCTTTCGGCAAACGCAGCCTGAAATCGCAGCTCAGAAGCGCCGACAAGGCTCAGGTCGCTTTTGCGCTGATCCTGGGCGACCAGGAGTTGGCGGACCAAACGGTGGTCGTGCGCGACCTGGCTGCCGGTCAACAGACGACCATGGCAGCCGCGGAGGTCATTCCCTGGCTTGCAGAACGGCTGAAGCGCGAGGCGGGACACAACGAGTAAAGCGCGAACCGTACCGCGTTTTGCATCTTGCCCTCTGCTCCGTACGCCCCATTTTCGATGGAGACCCGATGGACCTGCGCGATTATCCTCGGCCACTGAACGACACCGGGATCGGTGTGCACTGGAGCGCCGGTTACCCGGTCACAAGCGGGCTGGGCCTGATCAAGGACACCTGGCTGCCCGAGCTCCTCGCGCTTGGGGTGAAGTGGGTCAAGATCGCGCGCGGCGACGGCGGCGTGGCGTTTGACGAGCTGCTGCTCGCCAACGGTATTATGCCGATCGTGCGCCTGTATCGCCCGCAGCCCAACCCGGGCACGCTGGACGAGAACCAGGTGCGCCAACTGAAAGAGCACGTGGCGGCGGGCGTGCGCTATTTTGA
>JADGQF010000015.1 GCA_017882045.1 Anaerolineales bacterium | reverse complement strand
CAAGTTCGACCGTGTTCACGCGCCGATCGGCATCGACATCGCCGCGCGTACCCCGGCAGAGATCGCCGTATGCATCATGGCGGAGATCATCAATGTGCTGCGCGGCGGGCCGGCGCCTTCGCTGTCTGATAGACGGCGGGAGCGCGACCGGGCGCGGCGTGAGCGCCATGCCTCGACGGCCGCGTGAGGGACCGGCCACCCGGCGCAAGGCGTTGACAGGCTTCCAGGCGACCGGTCCCTTCAGGCCGCCCTTCTGGGCCGTCGCGCCCTGACCACCGCCCTCACCCACGGAGCAAAGGCGATCCAATGGATAACTTGTCCGATTCGCAGTCCACACCCGTCCATCCGCAATCCGTATCCAATGCTGCCGCATCCACGCTCCTATCCGGCCTACGCGTGCTGGATATGACCGAGGCCCTGGCCGGGCCTTTCTGCACAATGTGCCTGGGCGACATGGGCGCCGACGTGATCAAGATCGAACGCCGGGAGCGCCGGGATCAGACGCGCGGCTGGGGACCGCCGTTCATCAACGGCGAATCTGCGTATTTTATGTCAACCAACCGCAACAAGCGCAGTCTCACCCTGGATGCCAAGACTGCCGAAGGCAAGGCGATACTGAACCGCCTGCTGGACGCGGCCGACGTTTTCGTCACCAACCTGCCGCGTATCAGCTCCATAGAAGAATTAGGAATCGACCCTGCGAGCTGCCTGGCACGCAACCCGCGCTTGATCCACGTCGGCGTCAGCGCCTTCGGACACAGCGGACCGCGTGCCGGCCAGCCGGGTTATGACATTTTGGCCCAGGGCATGAGCGGCACCATGAGCCTGACGGGCGAGCCCGACGGCGAGCCCATCCGCTTCCCCACCCCGATCGCCGATATGACCGCCGGGCTGTACGCTCTGATCGGCGTGCTGGCGGCGCTGTACGACCGTGAACGGACCGGACGCGGCCAGAGTATCGACGTGGGGCTGGTCGAGAGCCAGATAAGCTGGCTGACGACGCTGGCCCGCAGCTACTTTGCCACCGGCCAGCGTCCGCCGCGGCTGGGCAATCAGCATCCAACCATCACGCCCTATCAGACTTTCCCCACGGCTGACGGCCACATCATCCTGGCCTGCGGCACTGACCGCATTTGGGCCCGCTTGTGTGGCGCACTGGAACTGCCCGCCGGCGTACGCGACGATCCGCGCTTCGCCACCAATCCGGCGCGTAACGTCAACCGGGCCGAACTTGTGCCATTGCTGAGCGCGCGTTTCGCGACCCGTCCGAGCAGCGAGTGGTTGGAGCTCTTCCGTAAACTGGACATCCCCGGCGGGCCGATCTACCTGCTCGACGAGGCGCTGGCCGACCCGCAGGTACTCGCGCGCGATCTTGTCGTGCTGTTAGAGCACCCCATCGCCGGGCTGGTACGCTCGCTGGCGTTCCCCGCGCATCTGCGCGCGGGCGGCCTGAGCTATCGGCGTCCGCCCCCAGCCCTCGGCCAGCATACCGCCGAGGTGCAGGCGGAACTGGGCTATCCGACGGAAGAAGCAAGCCGTCTGCGCGCCGGCAAGGTCGTGTAGGACCGAAGCACCCGGCGGAACAATCCCTCCTGCTGAAGCGTTTAGAGAATCAGAATGCCCATTTTGAGGAAGCCAGCCGGGATGATCCATTTGTCTCTACGCCGCGTGCTCCTGATCGCCGTCCTGATTCTCGTGGCGGCGGGCATCGTCGCGTACCGGCTTCTCTTCGCCGGCCTGCCGGACCCGGAGCGGTCACTCGGCAGTTCCGGCGCGCAGAGCATCCTGATCACCGACCGCAACGGGCGCCTGCTCTACGAGGTGATCGACCCGAACGGCAGCAAGCAAGTCCCCGTGCCCCTGTCGGACATCCCCCTGGCGTGCCGGCAAGCCACCCTTGCCACGGAGGACAGCCGTTTTTACCTGCATCCCGGAGTGGATCCACTGGCAATGCTGCGCGCGGTGTGGCTCAACTGGCGCGAGGGCCGGACCGTGTCCGGCGGCAGCACTCTCACGCAGCAACTGGCCCGCAACCTCTTCCTGAGCCAGCAGGAGCGCAACGAACGCTCCCTGCGCCGCAAGCTGCGCGAGGCCTGGCTGGCCTGGCGGCTAGAGCGCACTTACAGCAAGGACCAGATCCTCACGCTGTACCTTAACACCACTTATTACGGTCACTTTGCGGTCGGCATCGAAGCCGCCGCGCAGGCTTACTTCGGGATGCACGCTCGCGAGCTGGACCTGGCCCAATGCGCTTTGCTCGCGGGGTTGCCGCAGTTCCCGAGCGGCTATAACCCTATCGAGAACCCGCAAGCGGCCGGCCGGCGGCAAGAGGTGGTGCTGGATCTGATGGTCAAGGACCATGCACTTTCGGCGGAGCAGGCGGCGGACGCCCACAAAGAAAGCATGGCCTTCGTGAGCACGCCTTTCCCGATCCAGGCCCCGCACTTCGTGATGTGGGTACAGGGACAAGTGGAACAGATGCTGGGCGCGGAGCGCTGGCGGGCAGGCGGCCTGCGCGTGATCACGACCCTCGACCTGGATTGGCAACACCAGGCCGAAGCCACCGTCAACCGGCGCCTGGCGCAGTTACGGCCCTGCCCTTCCGGCGGCGATCCGCGCGCGGCCGGCCCGGCCGGCGGAGCGCAGTGCGATCCAAGCGCCAGCCCGGCCCGTCGGGTGGACGACGCGGCCGTCGTTGCCCTGGACCCGCAGACGGGGGCCGTCCGGGCGATGGTGGGCAGCGCGGACTATTTTGATCGAGCCATCAGCGGGGCCGTCAACGCGGCCCTGAGCCTACGGCAGCCCGGCTCGGCGATCAAGCCGCTTACCTATGCAGCGGCTCTTGACCCGGCGCGCGCGGCCGCGGCAGGTCACGCCCCCTGGACGCCGGCAACGCTGGTCGCCGACGTGCGCACTGTCTTTCCGACCCAAGAGGGTAAACCTTACGTCCCGCAGGATTACGATCTACGTTTCCACGGCCCGGTCACCGTGCGCGCGGCGCTGGCCAATTCCTACAACGTTCCGGCCGTCAAGGCGCTGCAATATATCGGCGTGGAGGCGCTGATCGACCAGGCCGCGCGGCAGGGGATCAACTGGGTGGCCGACCTGGGTTTCAGGCCTGCCTACGGCGCGGCTGCAAGCGCGCCAGATCCCACTGGGGGAGCCGGCCAGCCGTGGATACAGGTGGAGAATCCGCAATCGTTCGGCCTGGCCCTCACTCTCGGCGGCGGTGAAGTGCGCTTGCTCGACCTGACCGCAGCTTACGCCGCCTTCGCCAACGGAGGCCGGCGCGTCACACCGTACGCGATCGAGAGGATCGAAACGCTTGCCGGCGACCCCGTGCCGGCAGCGCCCGCCGGCGAACCTGTCGAAGAGACAACCGGCAGCCGGCCCGCAGGCAGTGGTGGGCAAGAGGGAGGCGCAACGCCTGCTCGCGCTGCGCCTGCTGGCGCCACGCCTGCTCGCGCCGTTGACCCGCGCGTGGCCTACCTGATCACGGATATGCTGAGCGATGGTGACGCCCGTCTGCCGGCGTTCGGGCCGGGCAATGTGCTGGACATCGGCCGTCCCGCCGCGGCGAAGACCGGGACCACCACCGATTGGCGTGACAACTGGACGCTGGGCTATACCCCAGACCTGGCCGCCGGCGTATGGGTGGGCAACGCCGACAACACTCCCATGCTGGATATCAGCGGCATCAGCGGCGCGGGCCCAATCTGGCACGATTTCATGGTCAACGTCCTGCGCAACGTCCCTGCCCGCCAGTTCGCTCGCCCCGATGGGTTGGTGCAGGTGGAAGTGTGCGCCGACTCCGGCCTGCTGCCGGGAGTCGAGCGCGATTGGGCAAGCCGGGCGGCTAAGAGCGGAGCGGGTGCGCCCAGCGGCGCGGCTGCGCGCAGCGGCGGCGCGTCTGCGACTGCCACTGCGGCGACCCGAACCGTCTCGCCCGCCGCGGCGCCCTGTCCTGCCCGCCGTCCGGAGTGGTTCATTGCCGGGACGGAGCCCCAAGCCGTCGATCGGGCGCACCTACAGGTTCCCATCGACGTCCGCACCGGCCAGCCGGCCAGCGAGGTCACGCCCGCGGATGCGCTGGGTTATCAGATGGTCTGGGCGCTGCCGGCCGAATACCAGGCGTGGGCACGCGAGAACGGCATTGCCCAGCCGGCCGGTCTCGCGACGGCGGACCTGGCGGATGTGGGGACGGCGCCCGGGGGGAGCGGCCCAGCGGGCCAGCCCGCAGGCTTGCTATCGCGTGCTCCGGCGCCACTCGCGCTCGCCAGCCCTGACCCGAACCGCTCTTACAAGCTGGACCCTGGCCTTCCGGCAGAGGCCCAGAAACTGCCGGTTACTGCCATGCCGGGACGAGAATTGCTGGGTGAGGGCAGTGCCATCACGCTCTTGCTTGACGGCAGCCCATTTGCGACTGTCGCCGGCCCGGATTACACGGCCTGGTGGCAACTGGCCACCGGCGAACACACCTTTCAGGCCGCCGGCAGGCGCGCCGACGGTACTCAAGTCGCCAGCCCGGTAGTGAGCATCTATGTCGAACCCTGAGGCTGCCCAGCGCGGCTGCTCCAATCGAAAGCCCTAGCTACTATCACAGGAGGCACCCCATGCGCGCGACCCGTCTTCTCAACTGGTTCTTCATCCTGATCATGCTATTCACGCCCGTGCTGAGCGCATGCCAGCGCAGCCAGCCGGCGCCGTCCGCCCCACCGGCAAGCGCGGCGCAGCAGGCCGCGGCCCCGGCGACACAGCCTGCTGCGCCCACGCCAGAGCCCAGTGCCATCCCATCGCCGACGCCCACGCGTGCGCCCTTGCCGCCAATAGTGGTTAAGGTGACGCCGGAAACAGGCGAAGAACAAAGGCTGACGCAGCCGGTGGTGCTGACCTTCGACCAGCCGATGGACCCGTCCACCACGCAGGCCGCCTTCAGCATCCAGCCCAACGTGGAGGGCCAGGTCAAAGTGCAGGGCGCTGAGCTGGTGTTCACGCCTGCCCAGCCGCTCAAACGCGCCGCCCAATACGTCGTGAGCGTCAAAGAGAGCGCGGCGAGCGCGGCCGGGCTCAAGCTGGGCCAGCCTGTCTCGCTGAAGATCGCGACGGTGGGCTTTCTCGAAGTAACCAACAATCAGCCGGCAGACAAAGCCAGCGACGTGCCGGTCAATGCCAAGATAACGGTGGGCTTTAACCGGCCGGTGGTGCCGCTGACCGGCATCAAGGAACAGGTTCAACTGCCTGCGCCGCTGATCATCACTCCCAGCCTGACCGGCAAGAGCGAATGGCTGAATACTGGCATCTACCAGTTCACGCCGGACAAGGGCTTTTCGGCCGCCACCAATTACACGGTGACGGTCAAGGCAGGGTTGCAGGACACGACTGGCGGACTTCTCGACGGGGACTACACCTTCGGCTTTCGCACAACCGACCCTACCGTGCTCTCCTGGTTGCCGGAGAACACCAGCAATTTCAAGGTTGAGAGCCCGATATCGATCACTTTCTCGATGCCGATGGACCCGGCCTCTACCGAAGCGGCTTTCGTTCTGTCCGGCCCAAACAAAGCCGCTGTGACGGGCACTTTCAGCTGGAATCAGGACCACACTCAGCTGGGCTTCAGGCCCGAGGCGCGGCTGTCGTTTGGCGCCAACTATGTGGCCACCCTCGCCAAGGCCGCCCGCCCGGCCAACGGCCAGGGTACCCTGCGGGAGCAGGCTGTGCATCAGTTCAGCACAGTCTATACTCCGCGGATCATCAAGACCGAGCCTGCCGACAAGGCGACCGCCGATCCCTTTGACACGGTGACCTTCCATTTTGCCAGCCCGATGGACCAGCGTAGCTTCATCACAGGGACCTACACGATTCTGCCGAAGCCTACCCAGGTCTTCACCGGCTACAACGACGAGAGCACGTTCTTCCTGAACTTCGACAAGCTGCCGGCCACCGCTTACACCGTCACTCTCTCCGGCAAGCTGGCCGATCCGTATGGCAACACACTGGGCCAGAACTTCGTCCTGCACTTCACCACTCGCGACTACAAGCCGCTGCTCCAGCTCAACAGTCCCGGCACGGTCGGCACTTACAATGCCTACACCAAGACGCAGGCCATCGTGACCTACGTCAACGTGCCGGAGATCCTGTTCCAGCTTTACAAGGTCCCACAAGCCGACTTCATCGCCCTGACCGGTCGCGCCTATTGGGAGAAGTGGCAGAGCTACTCGCCCGGGCAGGCAAACCTGGTGCGCGAGTGGCGGGTAAAGACGCCGGCGGCGCGCAATGAGACCGGCTTCCTGCGCACGGACCTGACCGACAAGGATGGCAAGCAGCTCCCTCCGGGCAACTACTGGCTGGACATCAGCGGCTCGGGGTTCAGCATCGGCGACAAGATACCGAGCAACTTCCGCCAGCTCCTGGCGCGCACAGACCTCAATGTGACCCTCAAGACGGAGCAAGAGGGCGCGCTGGCCTGGGTGACCGACCTGAAGAGCGGGCTGCCCGCCGAAGGCATCAAGGTGCGCTTCACGGATGCCGCCAAGCTGGACCAGGAAGCGACGACGGACAAGGATGGCATCGCGCGCATCGTCTTCAATGCCGCCCACCAATCCTATGACCAACTCACGGCCCTGGCCGTCGGCGATAATGGGCAGTTCGGCGTGGCATCCAACATGTGGGAAGACGGCATCAACGCCTGGAGCTTCAACCTGCCCGGCGGCGGCCTCTCGCCGGCCTACAACGGTTATGTCTACACCGACCGGGCGATCTACCGTCCGAACCAGACTGTCTACTGGAAAGCAGTCATACGCCGTGACAACGACGCAGTCTATAGCCTGCCCGCCGCGGGCCAGCCGGTCAGCGTAACCATCCGCGACGATCAGGGCAACGAGTTGCTGAAGCAGAAAATGACCCTCGATCCGCTCGGCACGTTGGACGGCAAGTTTGCGCTGGGCCAGGAAGCCGCGCTGGGGTATTACAACATCACCGTCCAGCTGCCGGGCGACCCGCAGATCAAGGACGTGGAAGGACCGAGCTTCGGCGTGGGCTTCCAGGTAGCAGAGTATCGCAAGCCCGAGTACGAGATCAGCGCTGAGACGGACAAGCCCGAGTACGTGCAGGGACAGGAGATCAAGGTCACCGCTCAGGCCGGCTACTACTTCGGCGGCCCGGTCAAGAACGGTCAGGTGCACTGGGTACTCTCCAGTGTCGACTATGGCTTCCAATATGTGGGCAAAGGCAACTACAGTTGGATGGACTGGGATTGGTACGACCAGCCCGCCGGACCGCGGTTCGGTGGAGCGTTGAGCCAGGGCGACGGGCGCACCGACGCGCAGGGCCGCTTCACCTTCAGCGTGCCGGCGGATGTCGGCAAGTTCACGCAGAGCCAGCATTTCACCTTCGATATCACGGTCACCGATCTCAACAACCAGGCCGTCTCCACCCAGGCCGGCGCGGTGGTGCACAAGGGTGCGTTCTACATCGGGCTGCAGCCGCAGAGCTACGTGGCAGCGGTGGGCGAGAAGAACCGGGTGGACGTGCTGACTGTGGACCCGCAGAGCCGGCCGGCGCCCCACACCGATGTTACCGTCATCGCCAACCAGGTGGAGTGGTACAGCGTGCGCGAACAGGCGGAGGATGGGCGTTATTACTGGACAAGCAAAGCCAGGCTGACGCCGGTCTTTACCCAGACGCTTACCACCGACAACCAGGGCAGCGCGCTGTTTGAATGGACGCCGCAAAAGGGCGGCGAGTACAAGATTGCGGCCGCGGGCCGCGACATGGCGGGGCACGCGATCCGCAGCGCCGCGTACGTCTGGGTGAGCGATAGCAGCTACGTTCTCTGGCGACAGGATAACAACGACCGTATCCAGCTGGTGGCCAACAAAGACCAGTACGCAGTGGGAGAGGTAGCCGAGCTACTGGTTGCCAGTCCCTATCAGACACCTGTGAAGGCGCTGCTGACCGTCGAACGGAACCACGTCCTGACATACCAGGTGATCGAGCTTAAAGGGAACAGTGATACGCTGAGAATACCGATCAAGGCCGATTACGCGCCGGACGTGTTTGTCTCGATCGTGCTGGTCAAAGGCATGGACCGCACGAGCCCGGCGCCCACCTTCAAGATCGGCCTCGCGCAGTTGAAGGTCTCGGTGGCGGACAAGGTCCTGAGCGTAGTCGTCAAGCCCGAGACGTCCACCGGTCAGGCAGCCTCAGGTTCTGGGACCGCCGGGGCGGAGCCGCTGCATGTGGGCCCGCGCGACACGGTCACCTGGACCGTGAAAACGCTGGACGCGGCCGGCCAGCCGGTCAAAGCCAGCGTTTCCCTGGCCGTGATCGACAAGGCCATCCTGTCGTTGGCCAGCGACCAGGCCGGCACGCTGCTGGACCGCTTCTACAGCCAGCGAGCGCTGGGAGTGCGGACGGCGAGTACGCTGGTCGTCAACGTCGATCGCATCGTGGCCCAGCTGACGAAGGGCGGCAAAGGCGGAGGAGGCGGTGGCGGTGGCGGCGCCGGAGCACTCAGCGTGCGCACGGAGTTTCCCGACATCGCTTTCTGGAAGGCGACGGTGCAAACCGATGCCACGGGCACGGCGCAGGTAGCCGTCACCTTGCCCGATAACCTGACCACCTGGACAATGGACGCGCGGGCCGTGACGCCTGACACACTGGTGGGACAGTCTCAGACCGACATTATCGCCACCAAGGACCTGCTGGTGCGCCCGGTGCTGCCGCGCTTCCTGGTGGAAGGTGACCAGGCCGAGATTGCAGCTATCGTCCACAACAACACGAACCAGCCGCTGGAAACGACGATTCAGTTCAAGTTGACCGGTCTCGAGCCGGCCGGCGGCGCCACTAACCAGGCAACGGTAGCCACCGTGGCGGCGGGCGGGACCTACAAGGCCGTTCGCCCGGTGAAGGTGCAAGCCAACGTCGAGCAGGTGAAAGTCCAGATCAGCGCGGCGGGCGGCACGCTGAGCGATGTAGTCGAGACGACGTTGCCCGTCTACCGCTACACTACGCCAGAGGTGACGGGCACCAGTGGGCAGGTGGCGCAGGATGAGAGCCGGCTGGAGCTGGTACGTCTGCCTGCCGATGCCGACCCGACGCGCGGCCAGTTGGATGTTACGATCGAACCCAGCCTCGCCGCAGGCATGACCGGCGGCCTGAGCTACCTGGAGCATTTCCCCTACGAATGCATCGAACAAACGATCAGTCGCTTCTTGCCCAACGTGACCACCTACCGTGCGCTCAGCAAGCTGGGCATCAGCCAGCCAGACCTGCAAGCCAAGCTCGGACAACAAGTCGGGGTGGGTCTGCAGCAGATCTACGGCCAACAACACCTCGACGGCGGCTGGGGCTGGTGGCAGAGCGACGAGAGCAACGCCTGGACGAGTGCCTACGTCGTCTATGGACTGGCCAGGGCGAAGGAGGCCGGTTTCACGGTTGACCAGGCTGTGTTGGACCGCGGCCTGCACTACCTCGAATCGACGCTGAAGGCTCCCAACGACCTGAGCAATTGGGAGTTGAACCGGCAGGCCTTTATCGTATACGCGCTGGCCGTTGCCGGCGACCTGCAGCCGAACCGGGCGGGCGGGCTGTACGAGGTCCGGGAGAAGTTGAGCCTGTATAGTAAGGGGTACCTGGCCTTGGCGTTGGGCCTGATCAAAGACAACGCCAGCGCCGGGCGCATCAAGACGTTGTTGGCGGACCTGAACGGCAGAGCGATCACCAGCGCTACCTCTACGCACTGGGAAGAGGGCTGGACCGACTACTGGAACATGAACACGGATACGCGCAGCACCTCGATCGTCCTCGATGTACTGGCTACGCTCGACCCGCAGAATAGCCTGGCTCCCAACGCGGTGCGCTGGCTGATGGTCGCTCGCAACGGGGACCGCTGGCAGACGACCCAGGAGAATGCCTGGGCGATCATGGCCTTGACGGACTGGATGGCGGCTTCCGGTGAGTTGCAGGGCAACTATTCGTGGAAGGTGCTGCTCAACGACCAGGCGTTGGGCCAGGGCTCAGTAACGCCGGATAGCGTGCGCGAACCGGCCCAGTTACATGCCGACGTCGCGCAGCTGCTGCTCGACCAGACGAACGGGCTCCTGATCCAGCGAAGCGCAACCGGCGACCAGACAGGCAAGGGGCAGCTCTACTATACGGCGCATCTGAAGACCTACCTGCCCGTCGAGAAGCTGCAGCCGGTGGACCGGGGCGTGGTGGTCAGCCGCGAGTACCGCATGGCGGACTGCGTCAATCCGCCGGTGGTGCCGGCGGGCGACCAAACGACCGAGCAAGAGCGCGAGAAAACCTGTCCAACCGTCACGCAGGCCCGGGTGGGGGATGTCATCAGCGTCAAACTGAACATCGTCGTCCCGCACTCGCTGTACTACGTGGTAGTCGAAGACCCGCTGCCCGCCGGAACCGAGGCCGTCGATACGAGCTTGCTCACGACGAGCACGACAGCCCAGGGGCCACAGATGCAGAAGACGCCGGATCAGTCCAACAAGAGCCCCTACTCCTGGGACGGGTGGTGGACCCCGACCCACACTGAGTTGCGCGATGAAAAAGTCGCCATGTTCGCGACCAGCCTGGCGCCCGGCGCCTACCAGTTCACGTATCAGATCCGGGCCAGCGTGCCCGGCCAGTTCCTGACCCTGCCGCCCACCGGCTACGAGATGTATTTCCCGGAGGTCTGGGGCCGGGGCGCGGGCAGTCTGTTCACTGTGACCGAGTAGTTAAATAATGGAGGGGCGTTCTGAGCGGCATCAGCCGCCCAGAACGCCCCTGATCTGAGCCTGAGTGTTGGTGGCCGGCGCATTGGTGCGCCGGCCCGTCTTATTGTGCTACCACCATCGCGATAGCCATCTCACGCTCGTGGCTGAGGCTGATGGCCCATTCGTTGAGGCCCAGTTCGGCTGCCCGCTCGGCCGCGCGCCCAAACAGGCGCACGTGCGGCTTGCCCAACCGGTCGGGCATCACCTCGACATCCGGAAAGTGGATCCCATAGGGATGTAGTAAGGCCATGCCGACGCCCAGCGCCTTGGCAACAGCCTCTTTGGCGGCAAAGCGTGCCGCGAGCTCGGGAACCCGGCCCCGGCAAAGCCAGATCTCGGCCGGGGTGTAGATGCGCGCCAGGAAGCGCTCGCCATGCTGGTCGAGCGCGCGCTGCAGACGAGGGATAGACACCAGGTCGACGCCCGTAGTAAGCACCGGACTAGCCCTTAGCGCCAGGCCCTGCCACGGTCAGGATGTATGCTTCCGGGTCCAGGTACTTCTGCGCCACCGCCTGCACTTGCTCGGCCGTCAGCCCGTTGACCAAATCGGTGTAGCGCTGCACGTAATCCAGGCCGAGGCCATACCATTCCAGGTCGACCAGGATGCCGGCCACGCCGTCATTGGTTTCCAGTTGGATCGGCAGCGAGCCGGTGAGATAGCGCTTGCTGTCCTCCAACTCATCCTCGGGCACGCGCTCGTCGCGCAGCCGGTTGATCTCGTCGAGCATTGACTGAATGGCGCGTTCGACGTTGATGGGGTTGACCCCTGCCGCCAATGCCCAGGGCCCGGGGAGCTTGTTAGAGGCCAACTGGCTGTAGACGTAGTAGGCCATGCCTTGCTCCTCGCGCACATTCATGCCCAACCGGCCGGAAATTCCGAAGACGCCCAGCACGGTGTTGGCCAGGCGCGCAGCATCGAAATCCGGATCCAGGCGGCGCATGGCGGGCCAACCGAGGAAGATATCTGACTGGCTTTTGTCAGGCATCGAGATGCGCCGTTCGGAGACCTTCGCAGGCCGGGGGATCGGCGGCAGCTCGCTGCGGCCCGGCCGTTTGCCGCCCCAGTCGCCAAAAGCAGCCGCTACCCTGGCAACGGCCTCCTCGGCGGGCACAGCCCCGACCACGACGATCGCCATGTCCTGCGGAGCATAGTAAGTTTCGTAAAACGAGAACAACGCCTCTCGGGTTACAGCCGCAACCGAGGCGCGCGTTCCCATCAAGTTGCGCCCCAGGGGATGGTCGGGGTAACACAGCTCGCGAAACGCCATGCTGGCCATCTGGCGGGGGTCATTCTCGCGCTCGGCGATGGCCGTCATGCGCAGCCCGCGCACCTTCTCGATGTGTTCAGGCGGAAATGCAGGGTGCCGCAGCTCATCGGAGAGCACATCCAGGATCAGATCCAGGTCCTCAACCAGCGACTTGGCCGAGAAACTGGTGATGTAGCGATCGGCGCCGAACGAGACGCTGGCTCCTACCGATTCGATCACTTCGGCAATTTCGCCAAAGCTGCGCCGGAGTGTGCCACGGCTCAACATGCTCGCGGTGTAGGAGGCCAGGCCCATTAGCTCGGCGGGCTCGTCCAGGTTGCCCGCCAGCAAATAGCCTTCCACGACGACCGATGGCGCCGTCCAGTTCTCACGCGCCAGCACGATCACGCCGTTAGGCAAGGTGCGGCGCAAGATATCGCCGGGACCGGGAAGAGCAGGATTGGAAAACTTGTTATTCATTCGACCCCCCCTGTACCTCGCCGATGACCGACGGAACATACCAACCGACGTTGCGCTGCGTCCGTTTCAGGTAGGCCCGAGCCGCGGCTTGAACGTCGTCGACGGTCACCTTTTCCAGGCGCTGCATGAAGGTCTCGAACCAACTCACGTCCGCGACCGACTCGCTGAAGCCAAGCCAGTATGCCTGGTCGGTGACGCTCTCGCTAGAAAAGGCGAACTGCGCTCGCGTCTGCTTGATGGCCTTGGCAAGCTCCTGCTCGCTCACAGGCTCCTTCGTGATCCGCTCGATCTGAGCCATCATCGCCGCTTCGACCTGTTCGAGAGAACGGCCTTCACGGACGGTGGCCGAAAAGCTGAAGAGGTAAGGATCAACTGTGGGGTTCATCCCACAATCTGCGTCCGCGGCCAGTTCCGTTTCGACCAACGCCTTGTACAGGCGCGAGCTGCGGTTGGCAGTGCCGCCGCCGAACAGAGACATACCCTTCGCCCCGCCCAGGATCGAATCGAGCACGACCATGGGGAAGAAATCGGGGTCGGTCGCCCGCGGCGCCCGGTAGCCAATCTCCAGATAGGAGGTGGTGCCCGGCCCCTCGACGATGACCCGGCGTTCGCCACGTTGCACCGGCTCCTGCAGGCGCACCATGGGAACGGACGGCCCTACGGGGACGGCGCCGAACAGCTCCTCGATGCGCGCCAGCATGGCATCATAGGCGAAGTCGCCGGCTGCTGCGACGATGGCATTGTTGGGCGCGTAGTAGGTGAGGTAGTGGTTGTAAAGCTGGTCGCGCGTCATGCTTTCCAGGTCTGCCTGCCAGCCCATCACCGAGTGGTGGTAAGAATGGGCCTGGAATGCCGCAGCTTGCAGCGCTTCGCCGAGCAGAAAGCCCGGGTTATTCTCGTTCCCCTGGCGCTCGGAGATGATGACCGTGCGCTCGAGATTCGTCTCCTCAGGGTCGAACTCAGCGTGCACCATACGATCGGACTCGACGCGCAGCGCCAGGTCGATGCGGTCGGAAGGCAGCGTCTCGAAATAGGTTGTGAAATCGATCCAGGTCATGCCATTGAAAACGCCGCCCTCACGCGCCACGAGCTTATCGAATTGGCCCTGAGGATAGGTCGGTGTTCCCTTGAACAGCATGTGCTCGACCCAGTGCGAGATGCCGGTGATGCCGGGTGCCTCGTTGCGGCTGCCCACGCGGTACCACACCCAGAAGCTAGCTACCGGGGCGTGGTGCATCTCCCGCAGAACTACCGTCAGTCCGTTGCTCAGGACCGTCTTGCGGATATCGCCATATACGTCGCTCAAGAAGTGCTCCCTTCTGCTAGTGTGGGATTAGGATTAGGGTTAGATACTACGACTTTACCGTTTGGAGTGGTCGCAGTAGTCACCGTCACGTCGCCGACCTTGCCGCCGTAGCCACGCCCGATGCCCCGGTAGATGAAGCCCGCTTCGCGCATCACTTCCGGTTCGTAGACGTTGCGGCCGTCAACACAGATCGGCGTTTTCATCACCGAGCGCAAGCGAGCCAGGTCGAGGTGCTTGAACTCATTCCATTCGGTCACCAAAACCAGCGCATCGCAGCCGGTCGCGAGCTCGTAGGCGTTCTTAGCCAACGCGAGATTGGGCATCATGCGCTCGGCCACGGGCATGGCAACCGGGTCGTAGCCGATGACATCCGCGCCCTCGCCGAGCAGAATGTGGGCGATGTCCAGGCTGGGTGCCTCGCGCATATCATCCGTGTTGGGTTTGAAGGCCAGGCCCAGCAGACCGACCTTGCGATCGCGCAGCGTGCCGAGCAGTTCGCGTAGGATGTGGACGACGTGGCGGCGCTGGTCCCGGTTGATCTCCATCACAGCGCGCAGCAACGAAGGATGGGCGCCGTTGATAAGCGCCATATACTCCAGGGCTTTCACGTCCTTCGGGAAGCAGGACCCGCCGTAGCCTATGCCGGCATCCAGGAATGCGCGCCCAATGCGCTTGTCGTAACCCATGCCCGCGGCCACCTCCTTGACATCCGCCCCGAGCCTCTCGCAGATGGTCGAGATCTCGTTAATGAATGAGATGCGGGTAGCCAGAAAAGCATTCGAGGCGTACTTGATCATCTCGGCCGTGCGCAGGTCGGTGACGACGATCGGCGCCCGCAAGGGGAGGTGCAATTGCGCGACCTTTTCGGCGGCCTCGCGCTCCAGCGAGCCCAGCACCACCCGGTCGGGGTTCATAAAGTCGGCCAGCGCCGAGCCTTCGCGCAGGAACTCCGGACAGGAGACTACCGCGAAGGGGATGGGCGCCGGCTGGTGCTTGCGGATGATATCGGCCACCCAGTCACCGGTGCCGACCGGTACGGTGCTCTTATTGATGATGATCAGCGGATGGTCCATCGTCTCGGCGATGGTCTCGGCCGCCATGCGCACATACTGCAGGTCCGCCTCACCGTCCACTCCGGATGGAGTACCCACCGCGATGAAGACGAACTCCGCTTCGTGCAAGCCATCGGCATACGAGTTGCTGAAAGTCAGGCGCCCGGCCGCGACATTGCGCCTGACAACCTCCTCCAGCCCCGGCTCATAGATCGGCACACCGCCATCCCGCAAGATTTGGATTTTTCGCTCGTCAATGTCGATACAAGTCACGTGGTTGCCGAGATCTGAGAAACAAGTCCCCGTTACCAGGCCAACGTAGCCCGTGCCAACAACAGCAATGTTTTTCACAGGTGAGACCTCCCAGGTGAGTTTGGTCGATCGACCAGGTGGCGGCAAGTGTGGACACAGGTCCGAGCATCAAGCATCCGGCGCCACGTTCGTTCCCGGCCCAGCCTTGACAGCCTGCGCGGCGTCAAAGTCCCGCCACTTCAGCCCCTCGCGCCACATGTACCAGGCGCCGATGGCCGTGATGGGGAACCAAAGCGCCGCGTGCAACACGACGGTATAGCCAAATGCCAGGTCCTTCTGCACTCCGAGCGCTTGCAGCACGGACGCGCCGACCTCGAAAGTGCCCACGTAGCCCGGCGCGGATGGCAGAGTCGTCGTCAGATTAACCACGCCGTTCATCAGCATCAGCCCAATGAAGCCGACCGCAAAGCGAAAAGCGTGCATCACAAGCCAATACTTGACCGTCTCGAGCAGCCAGATAACCACGGAGGTGACAAATACCATCAACGCGTCACGCCCGCGGCGCAATGATTGCAGACCATCGATAAAGCGGTGGTAGAAGTCATCCAGAGGCGCCCGGAAACGGGCCGGCACAAACCGGTCGGCCAGGAAGGAGTAGACGACAGTCGCGCGCCGCCGGTCGAAGGCCATCCAGGCAAAGACCAGGAGGGCGATCAAGAAAAAGAAGCTGAAGAAAATGACCGCCTGGCGATAGACCGGCGGTATATGCTCGCTGCCGACAAACGGCAGAGCAAAAAAGACAAACAACAGCATGACCAGGCCGTCAAAAACACGCTCGACGATGATGGTCGCCAGCGAGGCGCTGACCGGCACGCCATTATTGCGACGCAGGACAAAAGCGCGGATCACCTCGCCGGCCCTGAGCGGATAAACGTTGTTGCCGAAATAGCCGATGCAGACTACGGGGAAGAGGTTGCCCAAACTGATAGCTTTGATGGGCCGCAGAAGATAATGCCAACGCCAGGTGCGTGCCCAGACGGCGCCGAAATAGACTATCACTCCGGGAATAATCCACCAGTAATTGGCCGTCCGCAGGTACTGCCATACCTGCCCGAGCTCTAACTTGCGGACGGTCAGCCAGAGGAAGATCAGACTGACCAGTACACCCAATAAAATCTGCCAACGTCTCTTCAAACGACTCTCCAACTCTACCAGACACATGATCGGGCGGGTCATAGCCCGCCCGATCATGTCATACTCAAGCAAAGGGACGACAGATGCTTATGCCGCCACCACGGCGTGCTGCTCCAACATGACACCGAGCACACGCTCCATCGTCATCGTATGGCTGCATACGCCACGCTGGACGAAGAAATCACACTCGCAATGCCAGGTACCGTGGTCAAACCTGACCGTATAGTTCTGGTGCCTGCCCTGAAACGTCACCTCAAAGGACTTAAAGGAAATGCGCTCCGGTTGCTGCGCATACTCACGGGCCTTGCTGATCTTTGCGATCATGGCCGAATCCATACCGCTACCTCCTCTAACTTGCCTAGATAGCCGTCTTTCGGCTCCGATAAGCTGAGAGGACCTGCAGGTCCTCGGGTTAGGCTGCTCGTCCTATAGAAAAAAGCACCACGGCGCGCATGGCCCTGGTGCTTTACTTCGTTGGTCGCGTGTTGGACCTGCACAACCTCAGGCATAATGGAGAATACTCCGCGGCAGTCCCTCTATATCAACTAGTCACAGTATACCCGCGGCCCGATCCTTTGTCAAACGTTTTGGTGAGCGCAAAGCTGACGGTTGGCCTACGGCTGCGAGCCAGACAACAGGTAGAAACGCAGGCCAGCGGCCTGCTGTTCGATGATCACCAGCCCGGCGTTGCCCTGGCGGGTCCAGAGCTGGCGCGCGGCGTTCACCAGTTGTTCGCTGAGCATGGCTTCACTGTTGCCGGGGAACAGCCCCAGCCGGCACCAGAGCACTCCCTGCCGCAGCAGCTCCACCCGTCCCAGCGCGGCATCCGCCGGGCCGAGCGTGTCCAATTGCTGGCCGTAGCCGTTGATAAGCTCGGTATAGGCGCTGGCCAACTGCGTCGCAAGGTCCGCAGCTTTCCCTTCCCAATCCGGTACCAGCGACAGACCATAGGCTAGCTGGGCCACACGGTACTTGACGGTCAGCCAGGCTACCTTGTCATGCAGAAGCGCGAGCTGATCGGGCAAAGCCAGCGAACTGGCGCTCGCGTAGAACTCGCTGCGTGCGCCATCCTCTGCCTGCAGAGCCTGGCCAAGGGCGCCGGCCAGCTCTTTGCGGACATCGGGCGACGCCTTCAGCCATTGCGTCGCCAGGTCGGCTGCCGCACGCTGGCGGGCGGCCAAGGCCAAGGTGACAGCCGTGGGCAAGACGACGCTGCCGTGCAGGCCGGGCAGCAATTGAGCCGGGGGCTCGAGTTTGACGCCGGGTCCCTGGCTGGCGGCGTCTACATTGCTCAGGATCGCCGCAGCCGTTTTGGCGTCACCGGCCGCGCGATAGGCGGCGGCCACCTGCTGTAAGAGATCGCGGCGTTGGGCAGGCATGAGAGAGAGGCTGTAGCGGGCAATGTTCTCCGCTTGAGCCAGGGCCAGGCGGGCCACAGCGCCCTGGTTTACTGCCTGCAAACCACGTGCCGCCTGCAGAGAGATGTCGCCGCGCGCCAGCTCGCTCAGTCCCGGGCCCAGCGCCGCCTCGTCCAATGCCGCCCGGTAGGCCAGGGTGGCCCGCGCGGGATCCGTATTCTGCAGCCGGCTGCCCAAAAGCAGCCAATGGCCGCTGCGCAGAGTGTCGGGCAGCAAGGAACTGTAGGCTACGGTGGCGAAAGCCGTCTCGGCTTCACCGGCATCCAGCGCGGCGCTGATCACCCTGTCATCGGCATAACCGGCCAGCGGCAGTACCGCCATATCCGGCGCAACAGCGGCGGAGTGAACGGCGACCAGGGGGCTGGTGGAGTTAGCCGGTGCGCCGGACGAGCGTGAGAGCATGAAATAGGTCCCCAGCAAGGCCAGGCCGGCCACTGTGAGGAGAATCAGGCCCGCCACGAGTATGAAGAGCAGGCGACGGGACCGGCGATCGCGCGCGTCTGTCGCGGGTTCGCCTGCCCGGGCGCGTCTGGCCGACTTTGGGGGAAGGGCATTTTCCATAGGCACGGAGTATACCATAGAGGCGGAGGCCAGTCGAATTGACACGACGACTGCGTGTAAGACTGATTCCATGGCGGAGCGCGTGCGTTTGCCAAATCTGAAATCCCTGTGATAAAATGCACCTCGCTTGACCAGGCAGAGGAGGCCGCAGGTATTTGGTCAAGGAACGCTTCGTCGCTGCACCGTCCTTCCGGTGTCTGGCCGGTCTTGTGCTTGCTACGCGCCTCCCCCCGGCGGGTCTGGCGAAATTCCCAGGATTCAACGGTCCGGTCATCGCAGCGGCCACCATTTCGACCCGAGAGATATGGCACATCGCTCTGAGCATCTATTCGTAAATCTGAGCAGCGGCGGCTGACATCGCTGGCAGTAGCGCGTCTGCGGGCCAAAAGCTCGTTTGGAATCATAGAGCCTCGGCGTGGCGCATTAGTGCTCTCGTACACAAGCGCACTAGTCTAGAAGTCCGGCTCCCGAAAGAGCCGGGTTTCGAGAAACCCAGGTTGCGACATCCCCTTCAGGAGTGCGACAGAAGACATGGCATTTCCCGACAACTCCACCACATCACGCTTGACCTATTGGCTGGAAGGCAAGAAAGGCGCACAGATCATCAGTTACGTGGTGATCCCGCTCCTGATCATCGCCGCCTTGATCCTCCCGCCCATCTCGGTCCCACAGAGGGTGCTCGACCTGGGCACGACCGGGATAACCGAAGCAGGAGCCACCATCGCTGATCCAGACGGGACACAGGTCACTTTCCTGCCTCAGACCGTCAAAAACTCCTTCCGGGTGAAGCTTAACTCCATCCCCCGGGTGACATTCCTCGAGGGCAGCGCCGGCAAAGACCTGGCCGCGGCCGCCAAGGCGATTCCGGCAAATCTGAACGCCAAGAGCCCGTTCTACCAGCTGCAGGTGCGCGGCGACGCGTCGGCGCCCTCCACCTGGACGATTCCGATCCCGAATGACAGCGAGCCGTACGAAACGCTGGATGCCTATACGTGGGATACGGCCAGCCAAAGCTGGCAGTGGTTGCCGCACACCATCATTCGCGAGGACGACCAGCTTGAATCGCGGCTGAATTTCGTCCCCTCGTCGATTATGGTGGTGCAGACCAATCCGCAGCCGGCGACCGTATCGGCCGATCTGCCCCTGGCCAGCGCTCTGCCTGCCGAAGGCAAGGGCGCTCTAGCGCAGGTGCATCCGACCGGGATCTTCCTGGGCGATAACGGCACGCTCACCGGCGCGATCGACGCCAGCTTCGATAAGCTTGGCGACGCGTACGCCGTCGTGCCCGTGGTTCGCAACTATGACGGACCGGTCGTGCGCACGGATCTACTGAATAACATGTTAGCCGACAGCGCCCAGCGCGATGCGCAGATAAATGCGATCGTGAACATGGTCGTAGGGAATCTCTACGCGGGGGTCGACATCGATTACCACGGTGTCGAGGCCGGCGAGAGCGGCGATTTCAACACATTCATCGGGAGCCTGGCCGAAAAACTGCACGCGCAGAACAAGACCCTTTCCGTGCGCGTCGAACCGGCCGCGCAGGTCGCCGAGGATCGTTGGGACACCGGCGCCTACGATTGGCGCAAACTGGGCCTGCTGGCCGATACTGTCAAGATCCCGGCGCCCCTGGATCCGCGAGCCTACGTCCCGGGCGGCCAGGTAGAAGCTCTGCTCAACTATGCGGTCGGCGAAGTGAACCGCTACAAGCTGGAGATGGTGCTGAGCGGGCAAAGCGTCGAGCAATCCGGCAGCTATCTGATCCTCAAAAAATACGCCGACGCGCTGCAGCCGCTGATCGGCCGCATCCAAGTCGACCAGACGGTGGTGGAGCCGGGCAAGCCCATCAACCTGGCGTTGGTCTCCAGCCACCCCAACAGCGGCCTGGTCTACGATCCCAACATCGGCGCTTATGTCTATCGCTATCAGGACGACCAGGGCAATGCCCGGACTGTCTGGCTGGAGAACGCGGCGAGCCTGAGCCACAAGCTGCAGTTGTTGAGCAAGTTCAGCATCAAGGGCTTCATGCTTGAGAACCTGCCAGCGGATGGCCTGGATGCCGATCTGTGGTCCATCATGCGCGACTACCAGCAGGGACAAGTCAAGCCGATCGATAGCAACCTGACGGTCGAATGGACCGTGCGCGGCTCCGACGGCCGGTTGATCAGCCAGGTGCGCCCGCTGAGTGATGCCAACCTGATCGTCAACGCCCCTGCAGCCCCCGGCGCCCTTGACATCAAGGCAGCGCTGGTTGATCGCGGGCAGGTGCTGGTTCAGCAGAGCGCCTCGGGCATAGCCGTGGCCACCTTCACGCCCACACCCACGCCGACCCCGGTCGCGACGGCTACGCCGGTCGCCACCGCGACCCCCGATATTGCGACCGTGCGCTCAGCTTCCGGCTCGATCAACGTGCGTTCCGGTCCCGGCACCGCTTACCCGAAGGTTGCCGATCTTGCCGCTGACGCGAGCTGCAAAATCATCGGTAAGAGCGAAGATGGCGCGTGGTGGCAGGTTGACTGTAGCGGCAAAAAGGGCTGGGTATCCAGCGAATTGACGACCGTCAGTGGCCCGATTGCGAATGTCGCCATGGTCAAGGTAGAGCCCCCGCCCACCGCCGCACCGCGGGCGGCCGGCGCGGCCGCGCCGGCCCAGCGGGCAGGGCCGGCACCCGCGCCGAGCGGGGGAGGCGGTTTCGCTTTCGGCATCCAGGTGGATCCTTATGGCGGCCACTATGCGCAGGCGCGCGGTCTCGGTTTCTCCTGGGTGAAAGTGCAGGTGCCGTGGAAAGACTTCGAGGGATCGAAGGGTAACCGGAACTTCCCGGACGACGTGGTGAACAGCGCCGCGGCCAACGGGCTCACCGTGCTCGCCAGCATCGTCAAGGCGCCGAACTGGGCCCGCAACCCGGCTTTTGGGTTCGCAGCCGAAGGGCCGCCGCAAAACCCGCAGGACTACGCCGACTTCGTGGCCGCCTTTGCCGGCCATTACTGTGGCAAGGGTGTTGGGGCCATCGAAGTATGGAACGAGCAGAACCTGTGGTATGAGTGGGGCAACGAGCCCCTGGATGCCGGACGCTACATTAAGTTGCTGGCCGCAGCCTACCGCGCCATCAAGGGGGCATGTCCGAGCATGATCGTGGTCAGCGGTGCGCCGACCCCGACGGGCGCCCCGCTGCCGCTGGCGATCGACGATAACACGTATCTCGATCAGATGTACCGGGCCGGGTTGAAGAACTACGCGGACGCCATCGGCGCGCATCCCAGCGGCTTCGCTAATCCGCCCGATGTGACCTTCCAGAATTGGCAAGCGGGCCGCTACCAGGCGCCATCGCATGCCAACCACCCATCCTTCTACTTCCTGAACACACTGCAGTCGTACCGCAACACCATGATCAAATACGGCGACTCGAACAAGCGTATCTGGCCTACGGAGTTCGGTTGGGGCTCCACCGGCAGCCCGCATGCCGGCTACGAGTACGAGGCGCGCGTATCCGAACAGATGCAGGCCGACTGGATCGTGAAGGCTTATCAGATCATGCGCAGTTCGGGCTATGTGGGCGCTGCCTTCCTGTGGAACCTGGACTACAACGTGACCCAGGCGAGCACCGAGTTGGCCGCGTTCGGCATCCTTAACCGCCCTGCTTACTCTGCGCTGCAGCAGATGGGGAAATAGCGAGGATCACTACTCCCCCCAAGAAAGATATGACGTTTCGTCGGAGGTCCACCTAGATGACCAAAACCCGTCTGACCTGGGGCGTTGTGTGGCCATGGTTGCTCTTACTGGTGCCGCTGACCCTGGGACCTTTGCTCGGGTCCTGTGCCTCGAGCATTGCAAGCGCTACGCCGACGCCCACCAAGACGCCGCTGGTGGTAGCGATCACACCGCCGCCCGCGGCCACAGCCGAGCCGAAGGGGACGGCCGCGGCGCCGGCCAGTCCAGTCGCGCCGACCACGGCGCCTTCGCCGACTACCCGGCCTGTCCAAACGGTCGGCGATGGTACGATGACCTCGCCCGACTTCGCCGTCCAGGCATTCCTCTGGTGGCGCGAAGAAGTCGCGGACCGCGATCTACAATTGATCCGCGACGCCAACTTCCGCTGGGTGAAGCAGTACTTCTCCTGGCAAGACATAGAAGGCGCCGGTAAGGGCCAGTTTGACTGGACACATACGGATCGAATTGTCGATCAAACGCAGAAGTACGGGCTCAAACTGGTCGTGCGCCTCAGCGCAGTTCCGGATGTGCCCTTCTGGGCCGGCACTCCGCCACAGAGCACCAAGGACTTTGCTGATTTCGCGACGGCGGTCGCGGCGCGTTACAAAGGACGCGTGCAGGCCTACCAGGTTTGGAATGAGCCGAATCTGGCGCGCGAATGGGGCAACAAACGGCCTGATCCGGCTGCCTACGCTAAGATGCTCAAGGCCACCTATACCGGCATCAAGCACGCCGACCCGCAAGCGATGGTTATCACGGCGGGCATGGCGCCGACCACGCGCAACGACGATGTGGCCATGCCGGATATGTACTTCTACCAGGGCATGTACGACGCGATGGGCGGGTCCAGCACCGGTTACTTCGATGTGCTGGGCGCGCACGGCACGGGTTGGGCCGTTGCCCCGGAGACGGACCCACAGACAGTCGTCAACGATCCTAAGCTGCATAACAACGATCCGAGCGCGCCGGAGCTGCTACGCGTCTACGCTTTCCGGCATGTGGAGGACGTACGCGCGCTGATGGTCAAAAACGGCGACAAGGATAAGCGCATCGCCATCCTTGAGTTCGGTTGGACGACCGATAGCCGGCCCAACTCGCCCTACTACTGGTTTGGCGCCGGGGCGGGGATCGACGAGAAGACCCAGGGCGAGTACCTGGTGCGTGCCTACCAATACGCGGCGGCGCACTGGCAGCCCTGGATCGGGCTGATGACGGCGATTTACATACCGGACGTTCAGTGGACCCGCGAGGACGAACAGTATTGGTGGTCGATCATCGGCCCCGGCTACCCGGACTCCTATTGGCGCGCGGCCTACATGGATCTCTGTATCTTTCTCAACGGCCTGGACGGCAAGACCTGTAAGAACGCGCCGCACCAATAGTCGCTGCGCAGCCTATTGCTTTCGCCAGTCGAGGCGGTGGCAGGTGGCCTGGGGGTTCGCGCCCACACCGTAGTCGATCTCGACCACCGGGCTGAGCGGGTTCCCTCCGGAGTCGGCGATGCTCAGGTAGAAACGCCGGTGGCCGCCGAACAGCGGGAAATCGTACTGTCCCGCCTCGTTGGCGCCCGCCTTGCTGAACTTGGCCTCGGCGTTACCGTACTCATCGACCAGCAGAAGGCGCACGTCGGGCAGGGGATTGCCGTTGGGCCCAGTCACTCGCCCCAGAATGTAGTTGCCGGGGCAGTCCCCGGTCGAGTAGCGCACCGGGCCGGCAGCCACGTATTCGGTGGATGGTAGCAGTGGGGTGGGCAACGGTTCGGGTGTCGCGGTCTCAGCCACTGCCGCGCTCCGTGTCTGGACCGGCGCCACAACCGGCCTAGCGACGGCGGTTGGGGTAGGCGAGGCAAAGGGCACGACGGTCACCCGGCTCAGGTCGGGCGTGAAGTCAGCCGGGCGCCCAGCGGGGACCTGAGCGGTGGGCGGCACGGCAGCGGCTGCGACCGGTGCGCCAGCGACGGGGGTCGCCGTCCGCTGGTCGGGAGGCGCCCACCCGCCGCCGGATAGGGCGCCGCCCTGGAAATTGCGTAACAGATAACGCCCGCCGAAGAACGCCGCGGCGCAGGCGGCGAGCAGAACGATGAGAAAGGCGAGGCCGTAGCCGCGTTTAGCCATAGAATCTTCCTAACCTCCGACCTTAAGCGCGCAAGCCGCACCCCCAGGATTTTGCATACTGGCGGGGTAATGCTAGAATAGATGGGTCAGGGCGAGTAGCTCAGCTGGTTAGAGCGCACGGTTCACATCCGTGAGGTCGTGGGTTCGAGTCCCTCCCCGCCCATTTACCCCAGCCGGAGACCTCACGAACGATGCTTTTGCACCAACCGCGAGGTCTCCGATTCGTTAAGACTCCAAAAACGCCTTGAACTTCCGACCTCACGGACGGAATCCGCAACCCAGTCACTTCTCCTCTCCACGGCGAATTATCATAAGGCCTTTCGACCTACCCGGCAAGTGCGTCATGTGCGGATTGAACGCTTGTAAGGCTTCCCAGCAATATCACCACGAGCGCTGTCCGGCTATCTGTACGTGAATGTAGCGCATTTCGCTATTTCAAGGACGTTCTTCTGGATTACCCGCGGGAGCGTTGGTTTGCGTTTCGCGATGTACAGATGCGCCAGCGCGTGCTCGATAGGCTGGAGTCCGAAGAAATCGAGCCCGTCACCGAATGAGCAGGGAGTGTGACACGCCTGACGCTCTCTCACGCAGCTCTCTGTCGCATTGTGACTTGGTGAAGTTCGATAGATAGGAGATAGGAAACGAACCGATGGAAACGCCGGAGGATGCCAGGTCTCGCCATGATAACGTGAGTGAGGGCGTGATCGACGCCTGCCAAGGGGATCACCGGGCAGGACACAAACCAAATCACCTGGTGGCCGCTTCAATCTTGCTTATATGCGGTATACCGGCCAGTGGATCAAAATCTTCCAGGACCTGTCTCTGGACGACTGCCGGCGACGATCCGTGATGATCCCTGGTTTCAGCCTTAGCACTCAACTACTGAAAGCGGCATCGTCTGACCGAGACTGCTCGCTCTCCTCGAACCTGGCTGTACTTTCTTCCCAACTCAGCCCCGCTTCCAGGTCGGGCAGCATAAAGCGCACGCCCTGGTTGTCGTTCGGATTCAGCTCAAGCTGCTGCCGGAAGGCTGCCGCCGCCTCATCGCGCCGTCCCAAGCGCCAAAGCGCCAGACCCTTCCCGTGCAGGGCGCGCATGTACGGACGCGAGTCCAGGTCCAGCCAGAACGGGCCTTCGTAGGTGGCAGGATCGCCGATGGTCCTCTCCAGCGCCGCAGCCTCCGCCGTCAGGTAGTTCTCCAACGCTTCGTCGAGCAGGCCCTCGTCGAGACGGGTGTTCCCCACATGGACCCAGGCGTCGGCGTGGCCGGGATCGACCATCAAGGCAGCCCGGTAGTAGGCTTCGGCCATGCGGTCCTGCTCAGCCCAGCGGTATTCCATGCCCTGGTCAAACAGGTACTCGCCCCACGCGCGGCGCTCCTCATCGCTTTCCGGCGTTAGCCAGTGGCCTTTCGGACGGCCATCCGTCAATGAATTATCGTAGGGGTGGCGCTCGGCTTCGGCCCGTTCCACCAGCCTGGCAGTAAACGTCGCCCCGGTGTCGTCAGATATGACAAAGCGCAAGTCCGCACGCAGCACGCGCCCCAACGGGCTGGGCGGCACGGAATAACGGTACAGGTCGCGCGCCACCAGCCGGGGGATCAGGTGGTGATGCAATGCCACCTCTTCGTGTGAAGCTCGTACCACCTCCAGCGCTTCCTCCATCAAGTACTCGTCTCGCTCGCGCCGCTCCGTCGCGTCCAACGTGGCGGCGCGCTCCAACGACAGGCCGTACCGCCGCCTCTGCACATCGAGAACCCGCAGGATCAAATCGTCGTCCGGTCCCGCCGCCAGCGACCGGCACCATTCTGCCAGCTTCGGCTCGCCGACCAGTCCCCAGATCGGCTTGCCGGCGCGCAGATGCTCGACTTTAGTGGTCAACGTCGGGCCGTTGTCCAACTCGATGGTAATCGCTACTGGTTTGAGCTTGCTCGCCAGGAAGTCCGGCCACAGCGCACTCCACACCTCAGTGGTTACCGGAAGCTCGCCCGTGGTGAAGTTCATCTGCGCCAACGGCTGCCGAAAGCAGCAGCCCTGTAAGTGCTTGGGCCACCAGACGTAGCGCGCCGGGCGACCGCCGAGGGTGGCAACCCGCGCGTTCTCGAACAACGCCGACCGCACGGTCGCTTTCGGTTTGGCCGTGCGCAACACCTGCATCGGCTCAATACGTTGCATGATTTCAGCGATTGTTAGAGGCTCCGTGGCCGCTTGCAGGACCTCGGTTACCGCCTGAGAAGTCGACCTGGTCATGGATAAGGCATCCGTTTTCCCTTGGGCATGGCTCGTCACCGGTCATCCCCTGCACACGCCCCAGGCTCGCAACACAACGCGCTCGATACTGCAGAGTTGCAATGCCCCATCGTTCTCCTAGCTCTCGACCTCTAACAGCACGTCGATCAGCCGGTCGCAAAATGCCTCTACCTCCGCGTCGTCGCCGGCGCTAGTAGCCTGCCGGATGTCGGCGACCAGCCCGTTGATCTCATCGGCCAGATCCGCATCCAGGTCTGGCTGGGCCAGTGCAGTTTGGGCGCGGTGCAACAGCGCTGCCGTCCCGGGATCGATTCCCGACGCCGGCGCAGCAGGCTCGAAGCTATCGTAAGCCTCCCCAAGCCTGGCCTGGCTCAGAGCGATCTCCTCGGGACTGAGCCGCTGCCTGCTGGCCTTGAGCTGCGCGCTGACCTGTTTGCCGGTCGTACGCTCCGTCACTTTCACATCCAGAATACCGTTCACGTCAAGCTCAAACTTGACCGTCACGTCGGTCAGGCCGTCCGGCCGGTTAGGTACGAGGTCCTCCACCATGAACTCGCCCAGGAGCACATTTTGTGATGCGACCGGGTTCTCGCCCTGGTACACCTTGATCTCGATGGCATCCTGGCCGGGGTAGAGTGTGCTGAAAGCCTGGCTGCGCTGCACGGGGATAGTCGTATTGCGCCGTATCAGTGGAGCCAGGCGATCGACCTGCAGACGTCCGGTAAACGTCATCTCGGCGGTCTCGATACCCAACGACAAAGGAGTCACGTCGACCAGCACGGCATCGATCTCTTCCCCGGCGATGATCCCGGCCTGCACGGCTGCCCCCAGGGCCACGGCCGCGTCGGGGTCGATCTCGATGTGTGGTTCTTGCTGCATGCGCTCGGTCACCATCTCCCAGACGGCGGGGATGCGGGTCGAGCCGCCGACCAATAAAACTCGATCGATATCGGTGGGTTCGAGGTGGGCATCGGTCAACGCCTTGTCGATACAATTGATGGTCCGGGTGAGCAGGTCGTCTATCAGTTCTTCAAATTCCCCCTGCGAGACCTCGTGGCGGATGTGCAGGGGGCGCCCGTTGTTATCGTCGGCGACGTACTCGAGGCTAATAGTGGCATACGGTACTGAGGAGAGCGCGATCTTGGCCTCCTCGGCGGCGCGTAAGAGCCTGGCCCACGCCTGGTGATACTCGCGCAGATCGATGTGGTGCTCACGCACGAACTCATCGGCGATCCGGCCGGCCAGGCGTTCGTCGAAGTCATCGCCTCCCAGGTAGTTGTCGCCCGCGGTGGCCAGGACGTCTACAACGCCGCTATCGAGTTCGATAATGGAAACGTCAAAAGTGCCGCCGCCAAGATCATAGACGAGAACCCGCAGGTGCTGGTCGCCTGCCATACCGTATCCGTAAGCCAGGGCCGAAGCCGTGGGCTCGTTAATGACGCGCTCGACTCGTAGGCCGGCAATCTCGCCGGCTTCGATGGTGGCCTGGCGTTGTACCTCGTTGAAGTAGGCTGGCACGGTGATCACTGCCCGCTCTACCGGGTAACCCAGGAGTTCCTCCGCGCCTTCCCTGAGCTCGCGCAAGATGAAAGCCGAGATTTCTTGTGGGGTGTAGGCTTTCCCTGCCATCGTCACCGTCTCGGCCTTGCCCATTTTGCGTTTGATCGAGCGGATGGTGCGCTCTACCGCGACGACCCATTGGTTGCGCGCCGGCGCGCCCACCAACACTTCGCCGTCGGGCCCGATGCCCACGACCGAGGCCAGCAAGCGCTGTCCTTTGACGGGCAGGATCAAGGGTGCGCCATCCTGGATTACGGCGAGGACAGAATAGGTTGTCCCCAGGTCGATCCCCACAACGGTGTCGGCAGTATCCTTCACGATTCTTGCTCCTCATGCGCCGGCAAAGGTCCTGCACCCGGCAGTTCATCTTCCGAAGTCCTGGTTTCTTCGACCGCCGGTCCTTGTGCTACACCCGCTGCTGCTCGTGGCGCTCGGGTGACCACCACCTCTGCGTAACGCAACACGCGCTCGCGCAGACGGTATCCTTGACGTAGCACTCTGACGACCGTCCCCGGCCTCACGTCGGCCCGCTCTTCCGCCTGCACTGCGTTGTGCATACGTGGGTCAAAAGCCTGTCCTTGCGCCTCAATCGGCCGGATTCCTTCCAGCGCCAGCAGGCTCATGAATCGCTCTTGCACCAACTCGAGGCCGTGCAGCCAGCCCTCCAGCGCGGCCAGGCTTTCGGCCTCTTCAGCCGGCGGGCGTTTTATGTTGGGGATCGGCTGAGGCAGGAGCGGATCGCCGAGGAACGCCTGGCGTAGTCTTTGCCACGTGCCTCGCAGCGGGGACTCGCTGCTCGCACCCGCCTGGGCCGGTTCAGCGGCAGCGAGCAACTTTTGGCGTTGCCGGGCAAGCATCGCTTGCCCACTTTCGAGGGCCATTTCCAGGCCATCCGCACCGGGCAATAATTCTACGGCCAGTTCGCTGCGCGCCGAGGCACGCAGTTCGGCCAGGCGGGCATTGCCTTGTGTGATATTCGCGCGGCCGGCCTCCTCGCGTCGAGCTATGATATCCTGTAGCGTAGCCAACGCCGACGTCACCTGCTGGTCCTTGTTCTCCGTCAGGGTGTTGCTTTTGAACTGCGTCCGCGCCAGCTTCGTCACTGTCCCATTCAACACCTCCACCTGGCGCGCCAGGTCGTCCACGCGTTCCTGGCCGGCCTCGAGGCCGACAGCTACCTCGGCCAGGCGCTCATCAAGGCGTTGCGTTGCGCTGGGATCGGCCATGTAGCGCGTCAACGCGGCCACCTGCTCGCCGCTCGCTTGTACGTTTGCCGCCAGCCCATCAAATCGCATTTGCAGGCGATCGGCCTGATCGCTCAACCGCAACAGATAGCCGGCGAGTCCCACCTCATCGCTTTCTATGGCTGGCAGCAAGGGGCCCGGCCGGTCCCGTTCGTTATTTGGGGAGTTCGGGCTCATGAAAATCCTCATGTAGGGACAGTTGGGCCAGCGCCAGTTCTCGGGCCAGGTTAATTATGTCCTCAGGATGCACGCTAAGATCGGGTTTGCTGCGCCGTCGCTTTGGCAGATCGGGCGGCGGCTGGAGCATAAACAGTTCGGCCCTGGCGCGGCCTTCTGGCGTGCGCAGTTCTTCGTAGGCCGCACGAATTTCTTGAAATTTTTCCGGCTCGCGCTCTGGCGAGTACTCGCGTACCAGCCGGAAGTAGGCTCGTTTGATCTCGTCCTCGCTCGCGCGGCGCTCGAGGCCAAGCACGGCATACGGATTGGCCGGTGATGGACCAGGAGGATCAGTTGGCATTCAAATGCTCCTGAACAGAAAGGGAGGCCAACAATGCCGCGGCGCCGCTCACCTGAAATCCTTCAGCATATCCAGGAGCTCTTTCGGCAGGCCGCGTCTGCTCAGCTGTGCTTCAATGGCCTCGGCCATCAGCAAGACGCCCTGGTCTTTGGCCGCGCGAGCTGCTTGCTGTGCCTTGCGCAAAAGCTTAAGCGCGGCCTTCGCGTCGTGCTTGCGCTCAAAAATGCGGCGCGCTTCCAAGTATTCGCTTGCGCCACTCGCCGGCGCCTCAGCAGTGACACGCTCTGCGTAGGTCGCCGCCAGATCCTTTGCTCCAGAGGCGTCGGCCGTCTCCACGATCTGTAGCATGATCCCGGCCCACGTGTCGTCTACCCACGGCCGCCCGACAAGCTGAAGGGCTTCATTGAAAAAGCGCTCAGCCCAATCCTCACCGAGCTTGCATTCTAACACCGTCTTACCCTGGTGAATCCAGAAGGCCGGCAGCAACCCCGGGATCTGGCGCACTTGGGGCAGCCGTTTTGTTACCTCGTCTGAGGCCTTCGCGTGGAGTAACTCGTGGAGGACGTTGCCCACAACTCCGGTGTCGGTTGGAGCAGCATCGTAAGCCTGAATAAGTAACGGGAGGGCTTCCTTCTTCTTGCCCGTCTCCATTAGCTCGAAGCCCATCTGGTAGAGCAGCTTCGGATGGCCGGGCACCTCCTTGAGCGCCCGTTCCAGCAACGAGATTTTCTCCCGAGGCGTGTGCGGTCCATAGAACATGAGAGGCTGCGGCTCTCCGAAGTCCGGGGTCACCTGCGCCAGATAGGCCTCGGCCAGCTCTTCCCTGGCTTCTGTGCTGGCAGGGTTGGCCGCCAGCACGCGCCGCCAGATCGGCATGGGGTCTTGCCGCCACGACTGTTTGTAGAGCGCACCCAGGCGCATCAGCGCATCCTCGTGTTGCGGGTCTAGCTCAAGGATGCGCCGGAGCTCATTGATAGCTGCCTCGTCGCGCTCCTCACCTACCAGGGCATCGACCAGCTTCAGACGCCGGTCCACACTCTCGGGCGCATATTTGGCGGCGTTCTTGAGGGTGACTAAAGCTTCCCCGGTGACCCCGGCCCGCTCATAACATTCGGCAACGTGATCCCAGATGACGGCAACCTGAGCATCGCTCAGGTAATCGGCATGCTCCGGCTTGCGCGGCCGGCGCCGTATCATCTCCCGCCACGCATCGGCAGCCTGCTTCCAGTGGCCGAGCTTTTCTTCGGCCAGCGCCAGGTTCTGCGCCACGTTGCGGCTCCCGTGCAACTCCTGCGCCTGCCGCCAGTGCTCTACGGCTACGTGCCACCGGCCCGCCTGCGCGGCAGCATAACCGGCGTGGTAATGGGCGATACCGACCAGCTCTGCCAATAACGGTTCGCCGGGCGGCAGTGGTACCTGGTGGGCAGCATCGAGGAATTCCTGCCAGCGGCCCGTCAGTGCGTCCTCTGTAGCCTGTCCCTGCAAGAAAACGACCTGGTTCTGTCGCAGCCAGGGCGTTTCCAGGCCCACCGATCGGGCCTTAACCCACGCGCTGCTCGCCTCGCCAGTTGCGCCCGCTCGTGCGGCCGCAACACCCAGGTAATACAATAGGACGGCCTGGACGGGTCTGCGAGTATTCTCTGTGGTGGCCTGGTGCAACAACTCCACCGGTGCCGCCGAGGCATCACGTCGCATTTCCAGGAGGGCCTGCCACAATGCGCTGCCTTTACCCAACGTAGGCCCCGGCAAAGCAGCCAGAGCCGGCTCCGTCGTCTTGTCCTGCAACAGTTTCGCGACGACATGCAGCGTATTAGCTTCGGCCGCCGGCAGTTTATCCGCATCCCAGGGCTGGCCGCTTGCCAGGCGCGCCAGTTGACGCAAATAGGCCAACCGCGGCCGCTGCGGCTCCGCCGCAAAGGCTGCATCCAGTTCGGGGATGGCTTCCGGAAGGCGACCCAGTTGCCAGAGCGCGAGGCCACGATAAAAGTGCAGCTTGCCCAACCCGGGCGCATAGCCCAGCGCCTTGTCGAGGTGATCGAGGCGCCACACGACCTCAGTTGTACCGGCAGCCGCGCGAAAGTGCGCTTCTGCAAGCAACTGCCGCGCCGCCTCGACGCCCGTCGCATAGCCATCACGTTGCACTGCTTCTAGCGCGTCATTCCCCATGCGGATGGCCACAGCGAGCTCACCACGGCGTAGCCGGCGCAAAACCTCCCGAAGCTGCCCGCTTGGGCTGTACGCCGACGTCGGCGGTTGCGATCGATTTTTCGGCAATTGAGCTTTGCGTTTCTTTGTCACCTTGCCTCACCGGAAGATCGCTACCAAGACACGATACTGAAATTATACAGTTTATTAAGTTCCATTCCAAATCCGAAGTGCCCGGCATCTAAATGGCCATGCTCAGGAACTCTTGAGCGCAACATCATGCGCGCCGACCGTGCGCAGGATCAGCAGGTCGCCGTACATTTCAAAATATTGCAGACGCATCAGCTATCTTGCTGCCGCGCCGCTCGCAGGCCGGCCATCAGGTCGTCCACGTTGTCGAACTCCTGCACGCGGCCGCCGGCAATACCGGCGCTTGCCTCATGCTCGGCCGCCTGCCATTCGGGCGACCAGAAGTATGCCTGGCTCTTGTCGATCAAGGCTTTGGGCGCCAGGATGATGCTATCTTCGGTGACGCGCACCTCCGTGTAATCCCCTTTCTCGACGCGCAGCCGGCGGCGCGCATCTGCCGGCAGCGTTACCTGCCCAATATGTGTCACCTTGATCAACGCTGTATCAGCCATGGCTATTGCTCCATGACCATTCGCTCATTTTCAAAGCGACTTTTGAGATTTCGGCTTATCCGACGCCGTCATTCGGTGCAGAGGGCGTTGCGAACAGGACGAAAGGCTGTTTCGACAGCAGGCTGGGCCTAATGCGAGCGCTTTTGCATGCAACCGACGAACGGAACGGCGCTATTATCTGCTCACAGGCCTAACAAACGTCACATTTCGTTGATGATTCTTCATCGACAGCTGTGAATTTTACCAGCACAAGCAACATTCCCCAACAAATGCAGGCTGCTATTGCAGAAACAAATCTAAGAAGCACCAGAAAAATCGGCGAAAGGCAAGTACTTAGATAACATTTTCACCGAGCGCCTCTGGCGCACGATCAAGTATGAAGAAGTGTACCTGAAAGAGTAAGCAGGCCCGCGTGATGCCCGGCGCTCCCTGGCCGAATATCTCGGCTTTTACAACTATCGGCGGCGGCACCAGGCGCTCGACTACGCAACGCCCGCCGCCCTCTACTACGGTCAACCCGCACAATGCGTGACAAAAACGCCCATGTCAGCCGAAGCGGGTCGGTCCATGTAAGCCAGGGTTGTGGACCAGTAGAAAACCGCAAAAAGAGTGCGGTTTACCACTTGACCACAGCCCCTACTAC
>JADGQF010000105.1 GCA_017882045.1 Anaerolineales bacterium | reverse complement strand
GTCGGCCGCGCCTGACTCGCAGGCGATGATCTGTTGCGTGCGCAGCGCCACCTCAACCGCGGCCTCACTGGGCAGGGCCAGCGCCTCATCACGCGAGTTGGTGTGCAGGCTTTGCGTGCCGCCCAGCACCGCTGCCAGGGCCTGCAGCGTCACCCGGACGATATTGTTGTCCGGCTGCTGCGCCGTCAAGGTAGAACCGCCGGTTTGCGTGTGGAAGCGCAGCGCCCAACTGCGGGGGTTCTGCGAATCGAAGCGTTCGCGCATGATTCGCGCCCACAAGCGACGCGCGGCCCGGAACTTGGCAACCTCTTCGAAGAAGTTGTTGTGCGCGTTAAAGAAGAAAGCCACCTGAGGAGCGAATTCATCGACCGGCAAGCCGGCCTCGATAGCCGCCCGCACGTACTCGATGGCGTTAGCCAGGGTGAAGGCCAGTTCCTGGACCGCGGTGCTGCCTGCCTCCCGGATGTGATACCCGCTGATACTGATCGTGTTCCAGTGCGGTACTTCGGCGGCGCAGTAACGGAAGAGATCGGTCACCAATCGCATGCTGGGCGCGGGCGGGAAGATGTAGGCGCCACGCGCGATGTACTCCTTCAGGATATCGTTCTGCACTGTCCCACGCAAGCACTTCGAGTCCACGCCCTGCTTGGCCGCCACTGCAATCACCATCGCCAGCAAGATGGCAGCCGGCGCGTTGATCGTCATGCTGATGCTGACCTGATCCAGCGGAATGCCGTCGAGCAGAGTTTCCATGTCGGCCAGGGACGAGATGGCAACGCCCACCTTGCCTACCTCGCCCAACGCCAGCGGATCATCGGCATCGTAGCCGATCTGAGTCGGCAGATCGAAGGCCACGCTGAGGCCCGTCTGACCACGCCCGAGCAGGTACTTGTAGCGAGCATTGCTCTCCGCCGCCGTGCCAAAACCGGCATACTGGCGCATCGTCCAGAACCGGCCCCGGTACATGGTCGGCTGCACACCACGCGTGAAGGGGTACTCGCCGGGAAAACCCAACTCTTGCAAGTACGCCTCGTCCAGCGCGGGGCAACTTGCGGCTTGCTCTTCGTCCGGTACATAGAGCCGGTCGACCGGGATACCGGAACTCGTCGCGAAATCCTCCCGGCGCTCCGGCGCCTTGGCCAGAGTCTTGGCGACCATCTTTGATTCCCACGTCGCCTTACGGTCGGCTAGTTTGCTCATCATTCACTCCACGGTTCGATCTTAAAGCTTTAGAGGCATGCGCGCCTGCGCTGTGCCTGCTTCGGACGTCCGCGCCCGCGTCCGCAAGCCCCTGGCGCCCTTATGCCGGCATCGTCCGGAACACCCTGTCCCAGAGCGGTGAACTGACACCGTAACGTGCATCAGGCGTCTTATAATGGTGCTGCATGTGATAGCGCTTGAGAAACTTGAGATAGCCCTGACGCATCGAGAAATGGTGCGTGGCGTAATGAATCATATCGTAGGCCAGGTAGCCGGCGATGAATCCGGCGAAGGAAGGGCCAATCCACTGCGGCACGCCAAGCAGCCGGCCCCAGACCAGATAGAACAGGCCGTAAAATATTAAGGCCATGGGGATGCTGACGACCGGCGGCATCACCAGGCGGGTCTTGCACTGCGGTTGGGCATGGTGCACACCATGGAACAAGAAGAAAACTCGCTGCCCCAGGTTCGAACTGGCTTTGTGATGAAAGACAAAGCGGTGCATCATATACTCGGCGAATGTCCAGAGGAACACTCCCAGGATGAGCCCGGCGGGGATGAATAGCCAGGAATCGCCCGGCAGGACGCGCAGGATGACCGAGACCAGGAACCAAAGAACCACCGGCGTCCAGATCACCAGAACGGCGACCGGGCTGATATGCGTGAAAAACTCGAGAAAATCGGACTTGAAGAGACGGATCGGCACATCACTATGGTCGATCGGGGGATGGGACGGCTCAGGCATGTTTGCTTCCTCTCCTTGGCTGCTGAAAAAAGGACGTCAGCGAATGCTCAATAACACCTGCCCGAGCGCGACCTGGTCGCCGGGCGCCACGCGTACTTCATGGACGGTCCCTTCGCGCGGCGCACGCAATTCGTTTTCCATCTTCATGGCCTCCAGGATGACCAGAGAATCGCCCTCGCCAACAACCTGCCCGGGGGTGACCGCGACCTTGATCACCAGCCCGGGGATCGGGGCCTTGATTATCAACTCGCCTGCGAGGGGCTTGAGGCTGCGGTCGGCCAGCGCGAGGCGGAGCGAGCGCTCGTCCTGCACCTTGACCAGGTACCTCGCCCCGGCAACCAGCACTCCGTAAACGTTCGGCTGGTTGCTGCTGCCCTCTTCTACAAAAACCTCGTGCGACACATTGTCGACAAGCAGCGAGTAAAGGTCCAGGCGGCCGATGCGTTGCATGTCTGAGGTGACGTCGACGCCGTCCACCGTGATCTTGCCCGAGCCCTCCACGCTGATCTCGTAGGTCTGGTTGTCGATCGTCGCGAAGTATTTCACGCCTTACCTCACCGTCAGCGCCTGCGCAGGCGTTCGACGCGCCCGGACTCTTTCCAGGGCGAGATACGCGCGCCGGCCTCATCGCAAGGCGTGCCCAGGATCACAGCCTGTTGGCTGCGCTCATGCTCCACAAGAGTCGCGGCAATGGCTGCGATGCGCGCCATTTCACGGCTGGGAGGGGCCGAAAGGCGAAAGCCATCCGGCCCGTCGACGAAGCTGGTATCGAACACGCCGCCCTGGAAGCGCGTGTTGTCCATCACCTGTTGATGGAAGGGTATCGTGGTGTGAATGCCGCCGATGCGAAATTCCTCCAGCGCCCGGCGCATGCGTAAGATAGCCTCAGCGCGCGTCTCACCCCAGACCAGGAGCTTCGCCAGCAGCGAATCATAATAAGGCGTGAGTTCGAAGCCGGCGTAGATGCCGCTCTCCAGGCGCACACCGGGGCCAGTAGGCTCTGTCAGGCTGGTGATACGCCCGGCGCCGGGCAAGAAATTGTTGTACGGGTCCTCGGCGTTGATGCGGCACTCTATGGCATGTCCCTTGATCTTGATGTCGCTTTGCGACCAGCGCAACTTGCGCCCGGCGGCAATGGCGATCTGTTCCTTGACGATGTCCACCCCAGTCACCAGCTCCGTGACCGGGTGCTCCACCTGCAAGCGCGTATTCATCTCCAGAAAGTAGAAGTTGCCCGACCGGTCCAGCAGGAACTCGATGGTGCCGGCGTTGGTATAGCCGACTGCCTGGGCCGCACTGACGGCAATCGCGCCCATCTCAGCGCGCAGGGCGGGAGTGACCGCCACAGAAGGCGCCTCCTCGATCAGCTTCTGGTGACGGCGCTGGATCGAGCACTCGCGTTCGCCCAGGTAGATGCAGTTGCGGTGCTGGTCGGCCAGGATTTGCACCTCAATGTGGCGGGCCCGCAGGATCAACTTCTCCAGGTAGATCGTGTCGTCGCCGAAAGCGCTGAGCGCCTCCCGGCGCGCCGCGGCCAGGGCACGGGGCAACTCGCCCGGCTCCTCGACCTGGCGCATGCCTTTGCCTCCGCCGCCGGCGGACGCTTTGACGAGCACGGGGTAACCGATCTGCTGCGCCGCGCGCACGGCTTCCTCGTCAGTCAACCCTGTATCCGTGCCGGGCACCACGGGTACCCCCGCGGCGATCATCGTCCGCCGTGCCGCCACCTTGTCACCCATGGCCCGGATGGCGGAGGCCGGCGGGCCGATCCAGGCCAACCCGACCTCGCTCACCGCCTCCGCGAAGTCGGCGTTTTCCGATAAGAAGCCGTACCCCGGGTGGACCGCGTCCGCGTTCGCCGCTTTGGCTGCAGCAATGATGGCAGGGATGTTCAGATAGCTCTCGCGCGCCGGCGCCGGGCCGATGCGGTAGGCCTCGTCGGCATAGCGCACATGGAGGGCCGCCCGGTCGGCGTCCGAATAGACGGCAACGGTGCGCAGCCCACGCTCCTCGCAAGCGCGCAGAACGCGCACGGCAATCTCACCCCGATTGGCAACCAGTACCTTCTTAAACATAATGCCTCACAGCATCTCACATTTCACAACGGTATATTGCCATGTTTCTTAGGCGGATTGGCATCCCGCTTGTTCTGGAGCATCTCCAACGCGTTGATGAGGCGTGGGCGCGTCTCGCGCGGCTCGATTACTGCATCGACGTAGCCGCGCGACGCGGCCACGTACGGATTGGCGAACTTCTCCCGGTATTCCGACACCAAGCGGGCGCGCTCTTCCTCGGGGTTGGCCGCCGCGCTGATCTCGCGCCGGAAGATGATGTTCACGGCGCCATCCGGTCCCATGACTGCGATCTCGGCTGAGGGCCAGGCCAGGTTGATGTCTCCGCGCAAATGCTTGGAACTCATGACATCGTACGCGCCGCCGTAGGCTTTGCGCGTGATCACCGTCAGCTTGGGCACCGTGGCTTCGGCGTAGGCGAACAACAACTTGGCGCCATGACGGATGATGCCGCCGTGCTCCTGGGCAGTACCGGGCAAAAAGCCGGGCACGTCGACGAAAGTCAGAATGGGGATATTGAAGGCGTCGCAGAAACGCACGAAGCGCGCCGCTTTGACGCTGGCGTTGATATCCAGCACACCTGCGAGCACGGCCGGCTGATTCGCGACGATGCCCACCACACGCCCGTCCAGCCGGGCATAACCGATCAAAATATTGCTCGCGAAATTCTCCATGACCTCGAAGAAGTCGTTACAGTCGACCACCCGGCGGATAATCTCGCGCATGTCATAGGGCTTGTTGGGCTCCTCCGGAATAAAAGTGTCCAGGTCCTCGTCCATGCGCAATGGATCGTCCTCGTCCCGGACAATCGGCGGGTCCTCCAGATTGTTGCTGGGCAGGAAGCTGAGCAGCTCGCGGGTCAGGAAAAACGCGTCCTCTTCGCCGTCGGCGGCAAAGGCGGCGACACCGCTGGTCGAGGCGTGCGTGAGCGCTCCGCCCAAAACCTCGAACGAAACATCCTCGTGCGTCACGGTCTTGACCACTTCAGGCCCGGTGACGAAAAGGTAACTCGAATCCTTCACCATGACAATGAAATCGGTGATCGCGGGAGAATAGACTGCGCCCCCGGCGCACGGCCCCATGATCAGGCTGATCTGCGGGATGACACCCGATGCCAGGGTATTGCGCAAGAAGATGTCGGCGTATCCTCCCAGGCTGACGACTCCCTCCTGGATACGGGCCCCACCCGAGTCATTGAGGCCGATGACCGGCGCTCCGTTCTTCATCGCCAGGTCCATTATCTTGCAGATCTTCGCGGCATGCGTTTCGGACAAGGAGCCGCCGAACACGGTGAAATCCTGTGAGTATACGTAAACCAGGCGCCGGTCGATCGTGCCATAACCGGTCACCACCCCATCGCCCAGAACCTTCTGCTGCTCCATCCCGAAGTCGTTACAGCGATTGGTCACGAAACGGTCCAGCTCGACAAAACTGCCCTTGTCTAACAACAGATCCAGGCGCTCGCGCGCCGTCAGCTTGCCCTGGGCATGCTGGCGCTGGATGCGCGCCTCGCCCCCGCCCAGGGTGGCCTGGTACTTCAGTTCCCTCAATCGCCGGATTCTATCTTCCGCTGACATGCGACCTCCATCTCAAACGTACGCCAACTCATCCCGGACGCCGGCCGAGGACAAAGCCAATGACGGCCAGGACAACTGCTGAAACAAGGGTGGCTACAGCGCCCAACGCGAACGTGTCGAAGAAGAATCGTTCGGGCAAGAGACGAATCAGTGAATCGCTATAATCGAAGGTCCAGTTGCCCTGGGGGAAGAACACCTCATGAAACTGTGTGAAGAACGTGTCGAAACCGAGCACCACAAACAGCCCCAACGCCAGCAGCAGGCAGGCCGTCAGGAAACCGCCGCCGAACAGGGCATTCCAGGCCATCACCCGCGTCGCAGGACGCACCAGCAGAAACAGAAAGCCAACGATCAAGACGGCCGCGCTCGCCACTTGCGCCCGCCATGCAGAGTCCATCACGCGCTTCACATCGACCATGTGGCTGACCTCGTCGGGATTGAAGAGCGGGCCATTGCCATACGGCATGCGCATGACTTTGAGCATCTGGATGCCCTGATCGACGGGTTGCGGCGAGTTGAGATAGTGATAGACCCCGGTCAACAACTGCAGTCTCTGCTGCTGCGTGAACCCGTAAGGATCGGGCGGGAAGTCCGCCTTGGAGTACTCATAGCCCGGGTACCAGTCAGAAACCAGCAGCCGCGCGCTGGTCAGCACGAGGAACACCGGCATGGCCAGGACGAGCACCCAGCGCACGATATTAGCAAGAAGTCTATCCACTCACAGCCCCCCCGCACCAAGTCACGCTTCGGGCGTGACGCGCGCTACCACCGGCCGCAGTCCGTTCCCCGCTCGCGCCAAAGGCGCGACACCTCGCAAACCGCACGAGCGTCACGCCGCAAACCAGGATCTACATTCCCTGGGCAAGCCACTCGCGGGCCGCCTTGGGCAAATTCATCAGCGGCGCCTTCAGAATCGTGCATTCGGGCAGCGAGTCGAGGAACAGCTGCCCATATTTCTTGGATTGGACGCGCTTATCAAGCACCACTACCACGCCCCTATCGGTCTTGCTGCGGATCAGCCGGCCAAAGCCCTGGCGGAAACGCAGGATCGCATCGGGCACCGAATAGTTGTAGAACGCGTCGTCGAAGGTTTCGCTGCGCGCTGCGACGATCGGATCGCTCGGCACGGCGAAGGGCAGGCGCACCAGGACCAGCGCGCTCAGCGCCGGACCAACCACGTCCACCCCTTCCCAGAAACTGCGCGTGCCGAACAGCACTGTGTTTGACGTCGTCTTAAACACCTCAAGCAGCTGATGTCGCGACGTACCTGAGCTCTGGCTCAAAACCTTGATGTCTGTCCCGGCCAGGCCCGACGTGACGGCCTGCGACGTGCGACGCAACTGGGCGTTAGAGGTGAATAAAGCGAGCGTGCGGCCGCCCAGCGCCTTGGCCAGCCCGACCAGCGCTTGCTCGACCGCGCTCTGATAGCCGGAGGCGGTTGGTTCGGGCAAATCGCTGGGCAGATAGAGCAGCGTGCTGCGCGTGTAGTCGAAGGGCGAGCCGACGGCGACCGTGTCCGCCTCGTCACAGCCCAGCCGGTCGCGCACATAGTCGAAGCTGCCGGCAGTGCGAAGCGTGGCCGAGGTCATAATGACGGTGTCGCTGTGGAAGAGGATATGCTCGCGCACCAGTGGCCCGACGTTCAGCGGTGCGGATCGCAACATGATCCGCCCGTATTGGGCGTTGATCTCCACCCAGTAGATGCCGTTATGCTGGGGCTTGATCGTCCAGGCCTCCATCTGGGCGTACAATTCTTCTAGCCGGCGCGCGCTCGCGCCCAGGTCTTCGATCAGACCGTCCAGGCCGGTCGGATCAAACCCACCATCCCGCACGTCTTGCAGGCCACCGGCCAACGACGCAAGCAGCTTGAGCGCACCCTGCCAGGCCCCGCTGAGGTTGTCCCACGATACTTCGATCTCAACCCAGTAGGCCTGGCTGCGCGTGCTCTCGGTGATACGCAGCCGGGCGTCGTAGTCCGCGTTGCCTTCGCTCGCCGGCTGGAGATCGCGTACCACATCGCTAACGACCGACCAGAAGTCGTCCAGCCGGCCGTGTGCGGCCTCCACCTCGCTCTGCAGACGCAAGACCTGGTCGTAGAGCACCGTCTGCAATTCCTCGGGCACGCCGCCTCGCAGGCAGGCCACGATGTCGCCGAGCAAACCGGCCTTTGGCAAATAAGCGCCCTTGCCGCCATGCGAGATGCCGTCGAAGCCGGACTGGCGCGTCCCCTTGCCCCCGACGCGCGCTTGGCCGGCCGTACGCCCGCCCCCGCCCGCCGCGGGATAGATCGAGCCGAATAGCTGACCCAGCGACTGGCTGTCGGCCCGAAAGCTGAGTTGGTCGGTGACGGCGTCCTCCAGGTGATGCGCCTCGTCAATGATCAGGTGATGGTATTCGGGCAGCACGCGGTTTTCGGTCGCCGCATCAGCCATCAGCAACGCATGATTCACCACCACCACGTGCGCGGCGTCGGCTTGTTTGCGAGCCCGGTAGAAAAAGCAGCGCCCGCGCTGCTCGCGCTGGCAACGGTCCAACGAGCAGCCTTCGTTGTCAGCGCACACCTGGCTCCAGATGAAACGATCGGCGGGTGTCGGCAACGAAAGCTCGCCCTGGTCGCCGGTCTGCGTATTGGGCAGCCAGACCAGAATGCGCGCGATCGCGCGCAGCTCTTCGGGGCTAAGGTTTGCCCGGCTCTTCAGCGCCACGAAACGACGCGGGCACAGGTAATTGCCGCGCCCCTTGAGCAGTGCGGCGCGGAAGGGAACCTGTCGTGACCAGGCGCCCGCCAGGATGCGCTGGAGATCGGGCAAGTCCTTCTTGTAAAGCTGGTCCTGAAGATTGATGGTGTTGGTGCTGACGACGACGCGCGTGCCGTTGCGGACGGCATAGGCGATCGCCGGCAACAGATAGGCCAGGGATTTGCCCGTGCCGGTCCCCGCCTCGGCCAGGATATGGTGCTGTTGGTTGAACGCCAACGCCACCGCCCTGAGCATGTCGACCTGGGGCGGGCGGAACTCGTAACCCGCGAAAGCCGTCCCCACGGCGCCCTCCGGCTCCAACATGGCGGTTAGCTCTTCCACGTCAACCGGCTCAGGATTCTCGCGAGGGACCAGGGGCTCGGCGATGCGCAGCGGCTGCAACAAGGGACTACCCGGAGCCAGTTGTTCCAGGGCAAAACCGGCCAGAGAGGCCGAGTCCTCCCCGAAAACACGCAGGCCGCCCGGGCCTGACTCCAGCGCCTCATAAAAGACGGTAGCCAGCGGCCAATTGCTGTTCCGGGCCAGGCGGTTGATTTCGAGCAGGATTGCCCTCGAGAGCTGGTGCGCGTGGTTGCACAGGCACTCAAACAGGCGCCCGGCGGCCCGGGCATCGTCCAGCGCGCGGTGAGGGTTGTCAAGCGTGATGCCGAAATAGCGGGTCAACGCGCCAAGGCTGTAGCTCGATTGGTTAGGGAGCAGAATACTCGACAACTCCCAGGTATCCAGCCCGACGTTCTCTGTCGCCAGGCCCTGGGCGCGCAGAAAGCCCAGGTCGAAACTGGCGTTGTGTGCCACAACCGGGTGCTGCCCGATAAAGCGCGTTACCTGGCCGGCAACCTCGCTGAAGCGTGGCTTACCCAGCACATCGGCCTCGCCAATCCCGGTCAGTTGCTGAATCTCATAAGGGATGGGGCGCCCCGGATTGACCAGGGTGTGGAACTCCTCAACCGCTTCGCCGTCACGGACCTTGACGGCCCCCACCTCGATGATCGCGTCGCGTTCAGAGCTCAGGCCGGTCGTCTCGAGGTCCAGGGCAACGTACGTGCGTGGCACGGCATCTCCGTTTCTGCTGTCAGTCGGCCAGACAAGATATGTCACCTGCGGCTTTCGGCCGCTGACAGATGACCTGGCAACACGTGAGTGGGTCGCCCGCGACATTATACATCAGCCAGGCTGGCGCACAGAAACCTGGATCACCGCTTCGTATACTGCGCGATACGCGACTCCCGCGCATTGACACTGTCCTCTCACGTGTGCTATTATTCGGCCGATGGCATATGAGAGTGAGACAGATGACTCTTAAGTATCCGTCAACAATACCATCCTGGATCTAATGCTCGCCAGAGACACGGAGAGTTATCTCCGTGTCTCTGTTATTTGCAGGCGCGGGCACAGGACGGCGCAGCAATCCTGTAGCGCGGTTGTAGCGAAAAGGTAGGAGTGAGCGTGACTGCATACATTTTTGTGACCGGCGGAGTGGTTAGTGGGCTCGGCAAGGGCGTGACGGCGGCTTCAATCGGGCGGTTGCTCAAGAGCCGAGGTGTACGCGTCTGCATCCAGAAGCTGGATCCCTATCTGAACGTCGACCCGGGCACGATGTCGCCCTATCAGCACGGCGAGGTTTTCGTGACCGACGATGGCGCCGAAACCGATCTTGACCTGGGTCATTACGAACGGTTCGTGGACGAGAACCTCGACCAGGCCAGCAACGTGACAACGGGACAGATCTACAGCCAGGTGCTGAGCAAGGAACGGCGGGGCGACTACCTGGGCGGCACGATTCAGGTCATCCCACACGTCACGAATGAGATCAAGCGCCGCATCCAGGAAGCCGGGCGCCACAACAAGGCGGACGTCGTGATCGTCGAAGTGGGTGGCACGGTCGGCGATATCGAGGGCTTGCCTTTTCTGGAGGCCATCCGCCAGATGCGCTCGGACATGGGGCGAAACCGAACCCTGTACGTCCACGTTACCCTGCTCCCCTGGATCTCGGGTAGCGGCGAGCTGAAAACCAAGCCCACCCAACATAGCGTGCGTGAGTTGCGCAGCATCGGTATTCAGCCCGACATGATTGTCTGCCGCTCTGATTATCCGGTCACTCCGGCCGTACGCCAGAAGATCGCCCTCTTCACCGACGTGGAGCAGCGCGCGGTGGTGCCGGCCTATACGGTCGACAGCATCTATGAAGTGCCGCTGATGCTCGAAGAGGAAGGAGTGGCCGACTTCATCGCCCAGCGTCTTGAGCTGACCGTGTCCAAGCCCGACCTTAGCGAATGGCGGCAGTTGGTGGCGCAGATCCGGAAAGCCAAACCGCTGCTGAACGTTACGCTGGTCGGCAAGTACGTCGAGTTGGAAGACGCCTATATGAGCGTGCGCGAAGCGTTGCGCCACGCGGCCTGGTCCCTGGATTACGACGTTAAGATCAACTATGTCAGCGCCGAATCGCTCGAACACCCAGGCGGGACCGATGCACTGATCGGGGCGGAGGGCATCATTGTGCCGGGCGGGTTCGGCTACCGGGGCATCGAGGGAAAGATCGCGGCCGCGCGCTACGCGCGTGAGAACGGCATCCCTTACCTGGGGCTCTGTCTCGGCATGCAGGTGATGTGCATTGAGTTCGCCCGCCACGTGCTGAAAACACAGGACGCCAACAGTACCGAGTTTAACCCGAAGACGGCCAATCCGGTCATTAGCCTGATGCCTGACCAGCAGGGCATCGAGGAGATGGGCGGCACGATGCGCCTGGGCTTGTGCCCCTGTGTGCTACAGCCCGACACACTGGCCGCCGAGGCCTATGCGCCGTCGGGCGCAGTCGACGAGCGCCACCGTCACCGCTGGGAATTCAATAACCGCTACCGCACTCCGCTGGGCGCGGCCGGCATGGTCTTCAGCGGCATCTCCCCCGATGGCCGGCTGGTGGAGATCGCCGAACTGGACCGCAATTTGCATCCCTGGATGCTGGGCACCCAGGCACACCCGGAATTCCGCTCGCGGCCGAACCGTCCGCACCCGCTCTTCCGGGCGTTTCTGAAGGCGGTCGCCGGCCGGGTGGCTACGCCGGCCCGGCCCGAGCAAGAAGTTGCGTTAGAGACCGCTAACTAAAGACGGCAAGGGCCCGCGTGCTGCGCCAGAAAACCCGAAAATCTGGCATCTGGCCGGCATGTGGTAGAATATGTTACGAGCCTACCCCATCGCTGTCGATGGGGACCAATGAGGGGGAACTACGATGTCCGGACACTCAAAATGGGCTACTATCAAGCGGAAGAAGGGCGCAAACGATGCGCAGCGCGGCAAGATTTTCACCAAACTCGCGCGCGAGCTCCAGTTGGCTGCGCGTGAAGGCGCCGATCCCAACTTCAACTTCCGTCTCCGGCTGATCATCGACAAAGCCAAGGCCGAGAACATGCCCAAGGACAACATCGAGCGCGCGATCAAGCGCGGGGCCGGTCTTGGCGGCGATGGCACGATCATCGAGGAGATGACGTATGAAGGCTACGGGCCGCACGGCGTAGCATTGCTGATCCAGACGATGAGCGACAACCGCAATCGCACCGTCTCGGATCTACGCCGCAGCCTCACGCGCGGCGGTGGGAACCTGGGCGAATCGGGCAGCGTCGGCTGGCTGTTCGAGAACAGGGGTTATATCAGCATCCCACTTGAAGGCGTCAACCAGGACAAGTTATTTGAGCTGGCACTGGAAGCGGGAGCTGAGGACGTGGTCTTCGGCGAAGAACATGCTGAGGTTTATACCCAGCCGGGCGATCTGCAGGTCGTTCGGCAAGCATTTCAGGACGCGAAGTACAAGATAGAGAGCGCCGAGCTGACGATGATCGCCAAGACCCTGGTCGACTTGAGCCCGGTGGATACGCTACAGGTGATGAATCTGATTGAAGCGATCGAAGATCTTGACGACGTGGTAAAGGTCTATTCGAACCTCAATATCACCGACGAAGCCCTGGCCAAGATGGCGATGTAAAGGTGATTGTTCTGGGCATCGATCCGGGGACGGCGAAGACCGGCTTCGGCCTGGTAGAGGAAGACGCGGCGGGTGAGGCGAAGCTGATTCGCTATGGTGTGATCCTGACGCCGGCCGGCGGGCCGATGCCCGAGCGACTGCGCTCAATCTACCAAGACGTCACGGCGCTCATTCGTGCTGCCGCCCCTGAAAGCGTGGCGGTTGAAGAGCTATTCTTCAGCCGCAATGTCACGAGTGCGCTCTCGGTCGGCCAGGCGCGTGGTGTGGTCCTGTTAGCGGCTGCCCAGGCAGGCTTGACGGTATATGAGTACAAGCCCAACGAGGTCAAGCAGGCCCTGGTGGGCTACGGAAACGCAGACAAGAAGCAAATCCAGGAAATGTTACGCATCATGCTGAGACTGGAGGACATTCCCCGTCCGGACGATGCGGCTGATGCAGTCGCGGTGGCCGTATGTCACCTTCACAGTATGCGCCTGCGTAAGCTGATGGGAGAAGCGTAATAGATCGTCCGGACGCCGTTTGCCAGGCTGTCAATAATTGTCATGCTGACCGCGCTGGGCAGCGTCGATGATGTGGTCAAGGGCTTCAACCTGGGCGCCGACGACTATATCACGAAGCCGTTCACGTTCAGGGAACTGGGGGCGCGCATCGACGCCGTCTTTCGCCGCATCGATTGGACGCGCCAGCCGCCACCCCCGCGGGTAATCAACAACGGGGAACTGAGGCTAGACACCGAAAGCCAGCAGGTCTGGGTCAACGCCAAGGAGATCCACTTGACGTCAATCGAGCTCCGGTTGCTGCATTACCTGGCCAGCCGGCCGGGCGAGTGTGTGAGCAAAGAGGTCCTCTTCCGCGAAGTGTGGGGTTATCATGACGCAGGCGGCGCGAACCTGGTCGAGGTCGGCGTGCGCCGCCTGCGTGAGAAAATCGAGCGCGATCCCGCCCGCCCACAGATGATCCTGACAGTGCGGGGCGCGGGCTACAAACTTCGCCGGCCGCCGGTGCCTGTATGATCGCTTCCCTCGAAGGGCGCATCGCCGCCCGTTCGCAGACTGCCCTGATCGTGAACATAGGGGGTATCGGACTGCGCGTGCTCTGCCCGCAGACCGTTCTGGCGACCGCGCGCGTCGGCGAACCGATCCTGCTGTTCACACACCTGATCGTACGCGAAGATGATTTATCCCTGGTGGGCTTCGCCTCGGAAGACGAGCTGGCTCTGTTTCAGAACCTCATCGGCGTGGTGGGCGTCGGCCCGAAGACGGCCCTGGCATTGCTCTCCGCTATGGCCCCGGATGCCATACGCCTCGCCATCGGCCAGGAACAACCCGAGGTGCTGGCGCGCGTGCCGGGGATCGGCAAAAAGACGGCCCAAAAGATCGTGCTGGAGCTGCGCGACAAGGTCGGAGCAGTCGAGGTCTCTGAAGGGTTGGCCGCGCTGACCGAGGCCGACACCGCCGTGATTGACGCCCTCACATCGCTGGGTTACAGCATCGTCGAGGCCCAGCGCGCGGTACAAGGCCTGCCACGCGACGTCACCGACGTCGAAGATCGGCTGCGCCGCGCGCTGGCATCGTTCGGCACGTAGACGGAACTCGCTTTCTTTGACAAATCG